>NZ_JADPJJ010000074.1:0-218721 GCF_023073375.1 Bradyrhizobium sp. 197
CCGAGACCCGCATAATCCACCGAACCGCCGTATACGGACCCGTACGTACGGTGGTGTGGGAGGGGCGACGCCGCGAGGCGTCCCCCTATCCCGATTGCGCCCGGCTACGCGGCCTCCGCCGAGCCAAGCCTTGTTTACTTCAAATTGCGCCGCAATTGATGTATCCAGATAAGCCAATGGTCATGCTGTGACGGCACAACGCGCTTGGCCCTTCATTTTGGAGATATTCCGATGTCGCTCGATTCGGACATCATCGTCGATCGCCGCAGGATCCGCCGCAAGCTGACGTTCTGGCGCGTGATGGCCGCGCTGATCGCGATCGCGGCGATTGCAGGCTTCGCGCTGGTGGCGACACCAGGTGCGCGCGGCACGTTCGCGTCCGCCGGCTCGATCGCGCGGGTCCAGATCGAGGGCCTGATCCGCAGCGATTCCGATCGCACGCAGGCGCTGGAGCGGCTGGAGAATTCGCAGGCTGCCGCCGTCATCGTCCACATCAACTCGCCGGGCGGCACCACCGCCGGCTCCGAGCAGCTCTATGATTCGCTTGTGAGTCTGAAGGCAAAGAAGCCTCTCGTCGTCGTGGTCGAAGGGCTTGCGGCGTCCGGCGGCTACATCACCGCAATCGCCAGCGACCACATCATCGCCCAGCAGAGCTCGCTGGTCGGCTCGATCGGCGTGCTGTTCCAGTTTCCAAACTTCTCGGAGCTGCTGAAAACCGTCGGCGTCAAGGTCGAGGAGGTGAAATCCACGCCGTTGAAGGCCGCGCCCAACGGTTTTGAGCCGACCAGCCCCGAGGCGCGGGCTGCGCTCGATGCGCTGGTGAAGGACTCCTATGCCTGGTTCAAGGGCCTGGTGAAGGAACGGCGTGGCATGGATGACACGCAGCTCGAGAAAGTGGTTGATGGCCGTGTCTTCACCGGACGCCAGGCGATCGATCTCAAGCTGATCGACCAGATCGGCGACGAGAAGACCGCCGTGACCTGGCTGGTCGAGCAGAAGGGCGTCAAGAAGGGGCTCTCCGTGCGCGATTACAAGTTGCAGCCGCGCTTCGGCGATCTGCCGTTCCTCAAGACTGCGGCCGCAGTGACGCTGGAAGCGCTGGGTTTAGGCTCGATTGCGCATCAAATCGGACAAACCGGCGTCGCTCAGGCGGTCGATCGGATCGGAATGGATGGAATGCTGGCCTTGTGGCAGCCGGCGGCGTCGAACTGACCGGCGCCGGGCGAGCCCCAGAAGCTTTTCCCGTTCGACGCGTGCCGGGCCAGCCCGCTTTTTCGGCATTTGTCACGCATTTTCACGGCGCTCAATCTTCATTTAGCGTCTTGACAGATCACGGTATTTTCACGGAAATGGTCATCCGCACGCTCCCGGGTCCTATCTCTCAATGATCAAATCCGAACTTGTTCAGCGTATCGCCGAGCACAACCCGCATCTGTACCAGCGGGATGTCGAGAACATTGTGAATGCGATTCTCGAAGAGATCGTAGCGGCTCTCGCGCGCGGTGACCGCGTCGAGTTGCGCGGCTTCGGTGCCTTCTCGGTCAAGCATCGCCCTGCACGCGCAGGGCGCAATCCGCGCACCGGCGCCCATGTGCCCGTCGACCAGAAGAGCGTTCCGTTCTTCAAGACCGGCAAGGAAATGCGCGAACGGTTGAATCGCGACCATCCGGATCCAGGCGCGCCAGACTGAGGCCGACGTCAGGGTTTCCCGCGGTCGCGAGCGATGCGGCCGCAAGCTTGATTCAAGGCGAGCGAAGCGAGATGCGAAAGTTCCTGACCGCGCTGATCGTGATTCCGCTGGGCCTGATCCTGATGGTCTTTGCCGTCGCCAACCGGCATTTCGTCACGGTCTCGTTCGATCCCTTCGTTTCCAACGATCCGTCATTCTCGGTCACGCTGCCGCTGTTCCTGCTCCTGATCGTGGTGGCTGCGCTCGGGGTCTTCGCAGGCGGCTGTGCCGTCTGGTTCGGCCAGCGGCGCTGGCGGCGTGCGGCGCGCCGGAATGACGCGGAGGCCCGGGCCGCACGGGGCGAACTGGCCGATCTGCGGGCCCAGGCGGCCGCAGCAAGGCCCGAGTCCCAGCGCCTCCCCGTTCCCTCCGGGGTGGGCCTTTACGGGCCGGTCGGGCGAGACAAGCAGCGCGCGACGTTGTAGAAGCGGCCGCAACCGAAAACCCTGTTTTCCGGCCGCCGACCCGCGGCCTCCATTTGCTTTGAGCCCATATCCTTGGAAAACATGTCCCTGCTTGTCAAAATCTGCGGCCTGTCCACGCCCGAGACGCTCGAAACGGCGCTCGACGCGGGTGCCGACATGGTGGGGTTCGTGTTCTTCCCGCCGTCGCCGCGGCATTTGTCGCTGGAGGCGGGGCGGGACCTCGGCCGGCAGGTGAAACGGCGCGCGCTCAAGCTCGCGCTCACCGTCGACGCCGACGACGCGACGCTCGACAACATCATGGACGCGCTGTCGCCGGACATTTTCCAGCTTCACGGCAAGGAGAGCGTGGCGCGGCTGCGCGACATCAAGCAGCGGTTCGGTCGCCCGGTGATGAAGGTCGTGCCGGTCGCAACGTCAGCCGATCTCGCCGTGCTGCCTGGCTACCTCGCGGTCGCCGATCGCATCCTGTTCGACGCACGCGCGCCGAAAGACGCGACCCGGCCCGGTGGCCTGGGTGCACCGTTCGATTGGCGCCTGCTCGAAAACCTTGAGCTCGCGCTGCCGTATATGGTTTCGGGCGGGCTACATCCAGGGAACGTCGCCGAAGCCCTTCGCGTCACCCGCGCCGGCGGTGTCGACGTCTCCTCCGGTGTCGAGAGCGCCCCGGGCGTGAAGGACCCCGAGATGATCAAAGCCTTCATTCGCGCTGCGCGCGCAAGCCAAGATGCAAGTCAAAAGTTGAGCGTCCGATGAATAGCGTAAAACCCAATTCCTATCGTAGCGGGCCCGACGAGCGCGGCCATTTCGGCATTTTCGGCGGACGCTTCGTCGCCGAAACCCTGATGCCGCTGATCCTCGATCTGGAGAAGGCCTACACCGAGGCCAAGGCCGATCCGGCCTTCCAGTCCGAGATGAACGGCTATCTCAAGAATTATGTCGGCCGGCCCTCGCCGCTTTATTTCGCCGAGCGTCTGACCGAACATCTCGGCGGCGCAAAAATCTACCTCAAGCGTGAAGAGCTCAACCACACCGGCTCCCACAAGGTGAACAACGTGCTCGGCCAGATCATGCTGGCGCGGCGCATGGGCAAGAAGCGCATCATCGCCGAGACCGGCGCCGGCCAGCACGGTGTCGCCACTGCGACGCTGTGCGCGCGCTTCGGTCTCGACTGCGTCGTCTATATGGGCGCCGTCGACGTCGAGCGGCAGCAACCCAATGTCATCCGCATGGAAATGCTGGGCGCCAAGGTGATCCCGGTGCAGTCGGGCACGCGCACGCTGAAGGACGCCATGAACGAGGCGCTGCGCGACTGGGTCACCAACGTGCACGATACCTTCTACTGCATCGGCACTGTCGCCGGTCCGCATCCCTATCCGACGCTGGTGCGCGACTTCCAGTCGATCATCGGCAACGAGACCAAGGCGCAGATGCAGGAGATCGAAGGCCGCCTACCGGATTCGCTGGTCGCCTGCATCGGCGGCGGCTCCAACGCGATGGGCCTGTTTCATCCGTTCCTCGACGATTCCACCGTCCAAATCTTCGGCGTCGAAGCCGCCGGCCACGGGCTGACGCAACTGCATGCCGCCTCGATCGCGGGCGGCCGTCCCGGCGTGCTGCACGGCAACCGCACCTATCTCCTGATGGATGCCGACGGCCAGATCCAGGACGCGCATTCGATCTCGGCCGGCCTCGACTATCCCGGCATCGGCCCCGAGCATTCCTGGCTGCACGAGATCGGCCGCGTGAACTATCTCTCCGCGACCGACGACGAGGCGCTCGCAGCGTTCCAGTTGTTGTCAAAGCTGGAAGGCATCATCCCCGCGCTCGAGCCGGCACATGCCATCGCCAAGGTGATGGAGCTCGCGCCGAAGCGGGCAAAAGATCACCTGATGGTCGTCAACCTCTCCGGCCGCGGCGACAAGGACGTCCCGCAGGTCGGCGACATCCTGAGGGGCAAGAGCAAGTGACCACGCGTATCGACACCCGTTTCGCCGAGTTGAAAAAAGCCGGCCGCGCGGCCTTCGTCACCTTCGTGATGGCCGGCGATCCCGATCCGGCGACCTCGCTCGAGATCATCAAGGCGCTGCCGAAGGCGGGCGCCGATGTGATCGAACTCGGCATGCCCTTTACCGATCCGATGGCCGACGGCCCGTCGATCCAGGCCGCCGGCCTTCGCGCGCTCAAGGTCGGCATGACGCTGAAGAAGACGCTCGATCTCGTGCGCGGCTTCCGCAAGGACGACAACGCCACGCCGATCGTGCTGATGGGCTATTACAACCCGATCTACATCTATGGCGTCGACAAATTCTTAGGTGATGCGAAAGCCGCCGGCATCGACGGCCTCATCATCGTCGACTTGCCGCCGGAAGAGGACGACGAGCTCTGCCTGCCCGCGATGAAGGCCGGCCTCAACTTCATCCGCCTGGCGACGCCGACCACGGACGACAAGCGCCTGCCGGCGGTGCTCGCCAACACCTCGGGCTTTGTCTATTACGTCGCGATCACCGGCATCACAGGCGCGGCGGCGGCTGACGCCTCCTCCGTGAGCGAGGCGGTTACCCGTATCAAGCGGCACACCAAGCTGCCGGTCTGCGTCGGCTTCGGCATTCGCACGCCGGAGAACGCCCGCGCCATTGCGTCCCATGCCAATGGCGCCGTGGTCGGCACCGCGCTGATCGACGCCCTCAAGAACAGCCTCGATGCGGACGGGCGCGCCACCGGCAAAACCGTTAACGCCGTCGCCGAGTTGACGGCGGCCCTGGCCCAGGGCGTCAAGGGCGCGCAACAGGCGGCGGAATAGGCCACAATTCCGCTTCTCGGGCGGGCGACACGGCGGCTTGCCGGGCCGGGGCCCGGCCGCCATATATCCCTTCAGGCGATCCGCAAGGCGGGTCGCACATCGGAGCAAACCATGAACTGGCTTACCAATGTGGTCCGGCCGAAGATCCGCAACATGCTGCGGCGGGAGACGCCGGAGAATCTGTGGATCAAGTGCCCGGATTCCGGACAGCTCGTGTTCTACAAGGACGTCGAGGCCAACCAGTTCGTCATCCCCGGCTCGAACTACCACATGCGCATGAACTCGGTGGCGCGTCTGAGGTCGATTTTCGACAACGAGACCTGGTACGACGTCGCGCTGCCTGACGTCACGCCCGATCCGCTCAAATTCCGCGACGAGAAGAAGTACGTCGATCGCATCAAGGATGCACGCGCGCGGACCAATCTGAACGACGCGATCAAGGTCGGCTACGGCAAGCTCGAAGGTGCCGCCGTCGTCGTCGCCGTGCAGGATTTCGATTTCATGGGCGGCTCGCTCGGCATGGCCGCGGGCGAAGCCATCGTGCGCGGGCTCGAGCTTGCGGTCGAGAAGAAGTCGCCGTTCATCGTGTTCGCAGCGTCAGGCGGTGCGCGCATGCAAGAAGGCATCCTGTCGCTGATGCAGATGCCGCGTACCACCGTCGCGGTGCAGATGCTGCGTGAGGCAAAACAGCCTTACATCGTCGTGCTGACCAACCCGACCACCGGCGGCGTCACCGCGTCCTATGCGATGCTCGGCGACGTGCAGATCGCCGAGCCCGGTGCGCTGATCGGTTTTGCCGGCGCGCGCGTGATCGAGCAGACCATCCGCGAAAAGCTCCCCGAGGGTTTCCAGCGCGCCGAATACCTCAAGGAGCACGGCATGGTCGACATGGTCGTGCATCGCCACGAATTGCGCCCGACCCTGGCGCGGCTCTGCCGCCTGTTGACCAGGGCGCCGGCGCTGGAGAGCGCCTCGAAACCGGTGCAGCCGGTCGTCAGCCCGGCGCAGATCGTATCGGCTCCCGAGACGGCGCCGGCCGCGCCGCACGCGTGAACACTTCCTCCGACAGCGCAAAGCCATCGCTGGGCGACTTGATCGCGCGGCTGTCGGTCCTGCATCAGAAGCGCATCGATCTCGGGCTGGAGCGGATGCACCGCCTGCTCGAGCGGCTCGGTCACCCTGAAAGCAAGCTGCCGCCGGTGATCCATATCGCCGGCACCAACGGCAAGGGCTCGACGCTCGCTTATCTGCGCGCGACGCTGGAGGCCGCGGGCCTCCGCGTCCACGCCTACACCTCGCCCTATCTCGTTCGCATCAACGAATGTTTCCGGCTCGGCCGCGTTGGCGGTGGCGTGCTGGTCGGTGACGACGAATTGCGCGCGGCGCTGGAAGAGGTCGAGCGGGTCAATGCCGGCGAAGCCGCCACCGTGTTCGAGCTCAAGACTGCGGCTGCGTTTCTTCTGTTCGCGCAGAATCCGGCCGATGTCGTGCTGCTCGAAGTCGGCCTCGGCGGCCGGCTCGATTCGACCAATGTGGTCGATACACCAGCGGCCTGCGTGATCACGCCTGTCAGCATGGACCACATGGATTTCCTCGGTGACACCTTGACCTCGATCGCCGGCGAGAAGGCCGCGATCATCAAGCGGGGCGTGCCGGTGATCTGCGCCGAGCAGTCGGGCGAGGTGATGGCGGTGATCGAGGCCCAGGCCAAGCGCATGCGCGCGCCGCTGTTTGCCGCAGGCGAGAGCTGGCACGTCAATGTCGAGCACGGGCGGCTGGTCTATTCCGACGATCGCGGTTTGATGGATCTCACGGCGCCGCGCCTGTTCGGCCGCCACCAGTTCGACAATGCCGGCCTCGCGATTGCGACGCTGCGGGCCACCAACGCCTTCAAGATCAACCAAGCGGCGTTTGAGGCCGGCATCGTCGGCGCCGAATGGCCGGCACGTATGCAGCGCATTACGTCCGGCGAGTTGCTCTCCTGGGGGCCGCAGGGATCGGAGATCTGGCTCGATGGTGGGCACAATGCCGAGGGCGGCCGCGTCACGGCGGCGGCGCTCGGCGATCTCGAGGAGCGGGTGTCGCGACCGCTGGTCGTCATCGCCGGCATGATGGCCAACAAGGACGCGCGAGCGTTTCTGGCCAATTTCGCCGGTCTGACCCGTCATATCATCGCGGTGCCGATTCCCGACACCGACAACGCGATGCCGGTCGACATCCTCGCGGATGCCGCGCGCAGCCTCGGCATGCGCGTCGAGCCCGCGCCGGGTATCGAGGCCGCACTGCGCGCATTGGCGAAGCTCGCCTATGAAGTGCCGCCGCGCATCCTGATCACCGGCTCGCTCTATCTCGCCGGCCACGTGCTGGGGCTCAACGGCACGCCTCCTGCATAAGGGTTGCGGTGACCAACATGCGTTTTGCCGCGATTGCCGACGTCCACGGAAACTATCTCGCGCTGGAGGCAGTGCTCGCCGACATTCGCGCGCAGGGCATCTCCGACATCGTCAATCTCGGCGACATGCTGAGCGGCCCGCTCGACGCGCGCCGCACGATCGAGATCCTGATGAAGCTCGATGCCGTGCACGTGCTCGGCAATCACGACCGCTATCTGCTCGACCGTCCCCCGGAGAAGATGGGTTCATGGGATCGCCCCGTCCATGCGGAGCTGGATGGCTCGCAGCTCGACTGGCTACGCGCGCAGCCGATGTCGCGCGTCTTTCGCGATCAGGTTTTCCTCTGCCACGCGACGCCCGGCAATGACGAGGTCTACTGGCTTGATACCGTGCATCCCGACGGCACGGTGGCGCTGTCGCCGCTCGATCGCATCGAGCAGTTTGCGCAAGGCATCGCGCAATCATTGATCCTTTGCGCCCACACCCATCTCGCCCGCGCGGTGCGGCTGCGCGATGGTCGGCTGGTCGTCAATCCCGGCAGCGTCGGCAGTCCCGGTTATCGCGACAAGCATCCGTTCCCGCATGTCGTCGAAGCCGGTACGCCGCATGCGCGCTATGCGATCGCCGAGCGCGTCGATGACGCCTGGCAGATGACGTTTCGTCACGTTGCGTACGATCACGACACGATGGCCGCGCTGGCGCGTCGCAACGGCCAGCCGGAGTTGGCGAACGCGCTGGCGACGGGATGGATTAGATAGCCCCGCTCGTGTCCCGGACGCGGCGCGGCATGAAATGACGCGACGCAGAGCCGGGACCCAGCAGGCGGTGGGCCCCGGCTCTGCAGCGCACCGCTGAAGAAGCGCTGCGCTGCGTCCGGGGCACGAGAGCGATCGTCATCCAAGCAACTTCATCGGATCCGCCACCTTCTGCTTCAGCTGCTCGAAGCTGCATTGCCGCGGTGCCTTGTCGGGGCGCCAGCGCAGGATCGAGGTGCCGTGGCGAAAGCGCTCGCCGCTGAAATGGTCGTAGCAGACCTCGATCACGAGCTTCGGCTTGAGCGGACACCATTTTGCCGAGCGCTCCGTGGACCAGCGGCTCGGCCCGCCCGGCGCGTTGCCGGTGAAGCCCGGCTCGCCGATCAGCGCTTCCAGCCGATCGGTCAGAGCAGGCCTTTCTGTCGCCTTGATCGCCGAGGTGAAGCCGACATGGTGAAGGAGACCTTCGTCATCGTAGAGTCCGAGCAGCAGCGAGCCGACCACGCTCCGGCCGGCGAGCTTGTTGGTGGCATAGCGGAAGCCGCCGACGACACAATCGGCGCTCCGGAATTTCTTGATCTTCTGCATGCCGTCGCGATTTCCCGCCTGGTAAGGCAGGTCGATGCGCTTGGCGATGACGCCGTCCGAGCCGCCGCCGGATTGCGCCAGCCATTTTTGCGCGGTGGCGTAGCTTGTCGCCGCCGGTGAGAGGCGGAAGATGCTGGCTTTCAGGTTGGCTTTCGCAAACGCTTCCAGCGCCGGCCGCCGCTCGCCGAGCGGCTCTTTGGCAAGCTGCTTCTCGCCAGCCGTCGCAAGCAGATCGAAGACGAGATAAAGTGCCGGCGTGTCCTGAGAGAGCTTGTTCACGCGGCTTGAAGCGGGGTGAATGCGCTGCAGCAGCGCGTCGAAAGAAAAGCTTTTGCCGTGCGGCACGACAATCTCGCCGTCGAGCGTGAAGCAATCCGCCTTCAGCTTCAGTGCCGCGGCGACGATCTCGGGGAAGTAGCGCGCGAGGTCCTCGCCGGATTTCGAGCGCAAATCAATGCTGCCGCCATTGCGCGATAGCAGGCAACGGAAGCCATCCCATTTCGGCTCGTATTGCCACTCCTTGCCGCGCGGGATCGCATCGACGGACTTCGCCTCCATCGCAACGAGAGATGTCGATTTTCGCGCGCGTTTTGCGGGGGAAGGCACGGGTTGGGACTCGTCATACGCAGGACATGTCCCATCAACGCAAAACGGCCGACTTTCGCCGGCCGTTTCCAAAAAATAATCTCGTGCGCGGCGGATCAGACTGCGGAGGTGATCCACTGCTGCAGCTTTGCCTTCGGCGCTGCGCCGACCTGGCGAGAAGCCATCTCGCCGCCCTTGAAGATCATCAGGGTCGGGATCGACATCACGCCATACTTCGACGCGGTCTTCGGGCTCTCGTCGACGTTGAGCTTCACGATCTTGACCTTGTCGCCCATCGCGCCGGAGATCTCGTCGAGCGCGGGTGCGATCATGCGGCAGGGACCGCACCATTCGGCCCAGAAATCGACAACCACCGGACCGTCCGCCTTGAGCACTTCGGCTTCGAAATCGGTGTCAGAAACTTTGCCAACGGCCATGGGAATACCTCGTACCTGAGAGAAGGACGCGACGGGAATCGCACCCGAGATCATGGCGTCAACCTATGAACGGCTCCTTGCCGGGTCAAGGACGCTCACACGGAGATGAAGGGATGCCAGCGCCGCGTCCAGCGCGGGGGCTGAAATCTCCATATATTCAAGGGCCTCGGTCCAGAGCAGAACGGCTCGAACAGGCTTTTGGGGATAAAGCCGCGATAGCACCGCCCGATACAGCGCAAGCTGCCGGACATAGGTCGCGGGCGCCTCAGCGGCGCTCCTGGGCGCCGCCTGGTTGGTCTTGAAATCGACGATCAAAACCTCATCCGGACGAACGACCAGCCGGTCGATCTGCCCCGACACCAGCGCCGGGGTGCGGCCTGGCCGCTCCAGCCTGCCGACGATGGCGACCTCCGCCCGGCTGCCCGCGGCAAAGACCGGCGCGAAGCGCGGTTCAGTGATGAGGGCGAGCACCTTGTCGGCCAGCGCGGCGCGGTCAGCCTCCGCCCAGTCCGAGGCATTGCGCGCCATGAAGCCGAGCGCGGCCTCGCGCCGGCGATCGCTGGCGATGTCGGGGAGTGATTGCAGCAGCCGGTGCACCAGCGTGCCGCGTTGCAGCGCGAGCGCGCGGGACTGCACCGATTCACTTGACCGCACTACGCGGCCTCCCTCGGCAGACTGGCCGGAGGGACGGACAGGATCGTCATCGACGGTCTCGCGCGGCGCCGGCGTTCGCAGCCAGTCCGGGAGCGCGGTCGTCTGGTCCACGGACGTCGCCGGCGTGCCCAGTGCCTCGGCATCCCCGGGCCGCGCGAATCGCGTCACTTTGCCGAGCGGCGTCTCGATTGTCTGCTTGTCCAGGCCCGAGCCGGCGAGCCCGGTGTCGACCAGGTCGTACCAGCTCAGCTTGCGAACCGCCTTCATGTTGCCGGGCAAGCAGCCGCCGACGATCAGCCGGTCGGCGGCGCGCGTCATCGCGACGTAGAGCAGGCGGCGGTATTCGTCCTCGGTCTCCTCGATCATCGCCTTGCGTGCGTCGGCGACGGGCTTTGGATCGTCCGCCTTGCGGCCGGCCCACACCACGACTTCGCCGCCATTGCCTCGCGGCATGTGGATCAACCGGACCCGCTGCGAGTCCGCAGGCGACGATGTGGTGTCGACCATGAACACGACGGAAGCTTCCAGGCCTTTGGCGCCGTGCACGGTCATCACCCGTACCTCGTCGCGCGAGATCTCCATGTCGCGCTTCACCTCAGTGTCGGCCGAACGCAGCCAGGCCATGAAGCCCTGCAGCGAGGCCGGCGCCTTGCGTTCGTAGTTCAGCGCCAGCTCCAGAAATTCGTCGAGCGCGTCGTTGGCCTCGTGACCGAGCCGGCGCAGGATGCGCGCGCGTCCGCCGTCGCCGCCGAGCAGCCAGGCGTAAAAGGCGAACGGCGTTTCCTCGCGCGCACGCATTTCGCAGGCTTCGAGGCGTCGCAACGCCGCAGCGAATTTCTCGCTTGTGCCTGCATGCTCGGCGAGCGCGCGGCGCAAGGATCCCTTGCGATCCCAGGCAAGCTGGAACAGATCGTCGTCATCGAGCCCGAACAGCGGGCTCTTCAGCGCCACCGCGAGCGCGAGATCGTCCTGCGGCAGCAACAGCGCGTCGGCGAGGTTCATCAGATCGATGATTCCGATGTGCTCGGTGAGCTTCAGTCGATCGGCGCCCGCGACAGGAACGTTGGCATGCTTCAGGGCCTGGATCACGGCGTCGAACGCATTGCCGCGCCGCCGCACCAGGATCAGCATGTCGCCATAGCGCAGGGGCCGCCGCTCGCCTTCGTGTCCCGTCAGCGTGCCGCTCTCGACCAGCCGCTTGATCTCGGTCTGGATGCGGCGCGCAAGCTTGACCTCGGGGCTGGTGGCGGCGACGCCGTCGAACGGCGCGCGCCATCCTTCGATCTCCTGCCTGTCATCGGCTTCCGCGAGGTCCCACAACTCGATCACGCTCGGGCCTGCATCGCCGAGGGCATTGTGCAGGGGATGACCGGTCTCGAGCGAATGGATGCTCTTGTAGATCGCGGGCTCGCGGAAGACGTGGTCGACCGAATGCAGGATCGCAGCACCCGAGCGGAACGAATAGGTGAAGGCGACCGGATCGAATTTCAGCCCGGCGGCGGTGAACTTGCGGTCCAGCTCGCGCCGGCGCGCGTCGAATTCATGCGGGTCAGCTCCCTGGAACGAGAAGATCGACTGCTTCTCGTCGCCGACCGCGAAGACGGTGCGGTTCAGTCCCTCGCGGGCACCTTTACCTGCGGTGAACTCGGAGATGATGTGCGCGACGATGTCCCATTGCCGGGGGCTGGTGTCCTGGGCTTCGTCGATCAGCACGTGATCGACGCCGCGGTCGAGCTTGTAATGCACCCAACCCGAAGAAACGCGGTTGAGCATCGCCAGTGTCTTGTCGATAAGGTCGTCGTAGTCGAGCAGCCCGCGCTCCTGCTTCTCGCGCCGATAGTTTGCGGCGGCAGCAGTCGCGATATGCAGCAGGGCCGCGGTGCGGTCGCGCATGGTCACCGCGCGGCGCTTCTCGACCAATCCGCTGAGGCGCTGCGCCTCGCTCTCGAACAGGCGGGCAACGGACGGGTTGTGATCGCAAAACTTCTTGGTCAGCACCGCCTTGCGCGGCAATTTGTCGTCGGTGAGGAAGACGCTGAGATAGGCATCGACCTGCGCGCCGCCGGAAAAGACTTTTGCTTCGCGGAGCCGACCGGACTGGTCGTTGTCGGATTTGCTGCCGTCCTCCAGTGCAAAAGCGATGTCATCCCAGCGCGATCGCGGCAGGAACGGACCGTCGAGAATCTCCGTTTCGACGTCCTCGATGCGATCGCTGGCGTCCACGCCCAGCGCCGCTGCCATCTGCTCGGCTGCCAGCTCAGCGTTGCCGGCCTCGTCGGTCCAGGCCATGAAATGGTCGCGGCTCAGACAAGCCTCGCGCACGACCTCCTTAAAGGTGACATCGGCGGCGCTCGCCATCGCAGTCAGCAGCGCGCGGCCGGTGACGCTGTCAGGATCGCGCGCGGCCTCCAGCAGTACCTTCAGATTGGCGCGCTCCATCATGTCGGTCTGGTCGCGATCGTCGATCACCGCGAAGCGCGCGGGCACGTTGGCCTCGAACGGAAACTGCTGGAGCAGGCGGGTGCACAGCGCGTGGATGGTCTGCACCTTCAGTCCGCCGGGCGTCTCCAGCGCACAGGCGAACAGTTTTCGCGCTTCGCGGCGCAACTTTGAATTGGGATGCGGGATGCCGACCGCCGTGATCGCCGCGTCGAGTGCCGTGTCGTCGAGCGTCACCCAATGCCCGAGCGTGGTGAACACGCGCTCGGCCATGTTGGCGGCAGCCGCCTTCGTGAAGGTGATGCAGAGGATCTTTTCCGGCGGCACGCCAGAGAGCAGCAGGCGGATCACCCGCTGCACCAGCACATGCGTCTTGCCCGAGCCGGCATTGGCCGACACGAACGCCGACGCAGTCGGATCGGACGCGCGTGCCTGCCGCGCGCGCACCTCATCGGGAATGGGACGCGGCAACTTCACCATTCCTCGATTCCCAATCCGCCGGCCGCGGACCATTCCTTGATCCGGGCGAGGTCGTCATAAGTGCCGTAGCGGTTCGTCCACATCGGCAGGTTCAGCGAGGTGTAGGGCTGGCTCTCGTCCTCGAAGGCGCGGATCAGCGCCTCCAGCTTGGCCCGTGCTTCGGCAGCAGCCGTATCAGGCGGCTGCGGCTCATCGCCTTGCCTATATTTGAGCTCGAGGATGCGCTCCTCGCCCGGCGGATTGTTGCCGCTCAGGCGCACATAGACGAGCTGGCTCACGGAAGCGCCGGCATCGATATCGGGAAAACCGCCCTCGCGCAGGATCGCGGCTTCCAGCGTGAGTTGCGGCGACAGGCCCATCCGGACCTGCTTGCCGGTCGGCGGCTGGCCGGTCTTGTAGTCGAGGATGGCATAGCCGCCGCCCTGGCGCCGCTCGATGCGGTCGGCGCGCGCGGACAGCTTGAAGCTGCGCGTACTGTCGAGCGCGATCGAAATCTCGCCACGGGTCTCCGCGGTGATGACCTCGATCACGTCGCGACGCGCCGTCTCCCATTCGCCGAACCAGCGCGCGATGCGCTGGAAACGTGGCCACCATAGCGCCCGCGCCTCGGGACGTTCCATCAGCGGTGCAAAGTACTTTTCACCGATCACGCGCAGCACGCGCGCGGGATCGTCGGGCAGATTCGTGGCGTAGCGTTCCGTGAACTCGCCGAGTGCATCGTGGATCGCCGAGCCGCGGTCGGCGGCCGACAGCGGCATGTCGACGGGATCGAGCGCGTCGAGCCGCAAAATGTGTTTTGCGTAGATCGTATAGGGATCGCGCAGCCAGTCCTCGATCGCAGTCACAGACATCCTGAGCGGCCGGGTCGCGCGCGGCGGTCGCGGCTCGGGTTGTTTGATCGGTTTGACCTCGTCGGGCTGGTCCAGCGCGGTTGCGAATTGCACATATTTCTCGCCCGCGCGAATTGCTGTCTTCCAGTGCGCGTCGCCCGCGACCGCCTCTAACCGATGCAGGAAGCGCGAAGCCACCGCGGGCGCGCCGCCCGCCTTTGCGGAGTGGGTGAGGATGACCTCGTCGCCGCCGAGCAGTTGCGCAAAATCATGGGCGGAGAGGCCGATACGGCGCTCAGGCAGATCGAGGCCGAGCTGGTGCCGCATCGGTCGGCTGAGCCAGGGATCGATGCGGGGCGCCGGCGGCCAGACGCCCTCGATCAGTCCGCCGACGATGATTCGGTCGGCCTGCATCAGGCGCGATTCCAGCGGGCCGTAGATCTGAAGCCGCGCGCCGGGCTTGTCTCGCCGCCGCACCGCGCGATCGCCAAATGCGGTCTGGAAGACGTCTGCGTAGTCGGGCAGCGTCACCATCAGTCCGCTGGTCGTGCCGCCGCGCAGGAGATCGTCGAAGGCGCTCGCGAGCGCGAGGCCTTCGCGGTCCTCGAAGGCCAGGGAAATGCCCTGCTCGTCGCGCGACAGCTCGATCATGATCTCGCGGTGGCGATGTGCGAGCTCGGCGAAGTCAAACGGCTTCGCTGACGCCAGGCTCTCGATCGGCGCCAATGCTATCCGCAGGGCATCGATCAGCGCCTGGATGCGATCCAGGTCTTCCGCTTTGAGACGCGCGCGCGGCTCGGCCTTATGCAGCGCGGAGACCTCGCTGCGCCACAGCTTTGCCAGCTCCTCGCGGAAGCGATTGAATTCACGCAGCAGGCCGGCAGTGCCTGCAGGCGGGCGCGTGCCGCGCAAGACCGCAAGCTCCAGGCCCTCGATCGCCGCCCTCCACGCGCCAGGTGCACGGCCGAGCCGGCACAGCGGATGCTTCAGCATCGCCAGCAGCGTCGGCGGCTCCAATCCCTTGGTCGCAGCCTCCGCTGTGAGTCGCGCAAACACGCCGGCGGACGTCTCCATCAAGACGTCGCCGCCGGAATCGTCGAACGCGAGGTCCCACCGGGTCAGCGCGGCCATCACCCGCCGCGCCAGTGCGCGGTCGGGCGTGACGAGCGCGGCGGATTTGTCGAGATGCCGCGCCTCACGCATCGCAATCGCGATGGCGAGGGCTTCCATCTCGGGATTGGGGGCTTCGACCACTGCGAGATTGTTCATGCCGCCGGTGATCTTCGCGGCCACATCCGGCTGCTTCAGGCGGTCGTGCCAAATCTCGGTCTTGGCCGATGGCCGCATCGATTCGGAGGCGAGCAGATCGCGGCCGCCTTCCGCCGGAGGCTGGAGGATATCGACGTCGCTGCGCTTGATGCCAAAGCGATCCAGCAGCGCGTGCATGGCATATTGCGGATGGTTCGAGACCGGATGCTCCGCGAACTTGCCGAGCGAGTCGCGTACGCCGCCGATGCTGCGCCAGGCATCGTCGTCGAGATCGGTATCGAGGCCGGGCAGCACCACGGCGCCATGCGGCAGCAAGGCGACTGCGTGGAGAAATCTTGCCGTGGCCGGCATCGAGCCGGTCGAACCGGCCGCGATCACGGGGCCATGGTGATGCGCGGTCAGCCGCTTGGCTTCGGCATCGATCAGGAGGTCGCGGCGGGCAGCGGGCTCGATGCGTTTGATTTCGGCGAGATGACCGGGCCAGGCGATGCGCGCGATGCGCAAAAATTCAAGCGAGTGCTGCCAGTACCGGTCGAGCATATCAGGCACGAGGCCATCGAGTGCGCTCCAGTCGACGCCGCGCGTGACCATATCGTCGATCAACCGCGCGAGATCGGAGGCCAGCGCCAGAGTCGAAGCGGGGCCGCCGACGACCAGCGGAGACAGCACTGGGCCCTTGGACCAGGCTGCGACCAGCTGCGCCAGTGTCAGCCGCCGTTCGAGTTCGCCGAGGCGCGGCGGAATGTCGAGCGGTGTTGCGCCGGAAAACTGTTCGCCTTCATCGGCGAAAGCGAGTTCATCCTCATCGAGGTCGCCGAGCGCGACGATGCGCGGCAGCACGACGGCATCCGCCTTCAACTCGTCGAGGAAGATCTCGCGGACGATTCGCATGGCGCGCCTTGTCGGCAGGTACAACGTGGCGTCCGCCAGCCGTGCAGGTTCCTTGCGCGCCTCAAAGCCGTCGACCAGCCGGCCGTCGAGCAGGCTTGAGACGACGGTGCGCAGGAAGGGAACTGAGACTGGAACGCTGAAAACGCGCATGAGCTGCCTGATTCGGGAATCAGGCGCCAATATAGGGAGGTGGACTCAAATGGTCATGGGTGGAAGGGAGATAGTCCCCGCTGTTTGACGGCTTCGCCGCTCGCGACCGGGGCGCAGGCTACGTCATCACGGCTGTGGCTGTGGGTCCCGGCTCTGCGGAGCGGCACTTCGCGCCGCACCGCGTCCGGGACAAGAGAGACCCTACGCCACGCTCTCCAGAAACGCCTCTTCCGCGGCGTGCACGGCGTCGGGCGTGCCGACATGCATCCAGACGCCGTCGAGGCGGAGGCCGAACAGCCGCTCCTGCTCGTTGGCGCGGTCAAACATTTTAGTCAGCGAGAACTCGCCTGTCGGAGCATCGGCGAAGATCGAGGGCGACAAGATCGCCGCGCCGGCATAGACGAACGGAACGACCTCTTTTTCCTTGCGCTTGCGCAGGGCGCCGTCGGCCAGCATGCCGTAATCGCCGCGGCCGCTATAGCCGATGCTGGTCGCCGTCGGCGCCATCAGCAGCAGGATGTCCATCCGCGCGAGATCGAAGTTTTCGGCAAGCCGCGCCAGATTGGAGCGCACGCCGTCGATCCACAGCGTATCGGAATTGACATGGAAGAACGGCGCATCGCCGAGCAATGGCAACGCCCTGACCACGCCGCCGCCGGTGCCGAGCACCTGGTCGCGCTCATCCGAGATGGTCACGCGCGGATGCTGGCGGGACGCGGTGTGATTGATGATCTGGTCCGGCAGATAGTGTACGTTGACCACCGCCTCGCTCACGCCGGCCTGGCCGAGCTTGTCGAGCACGTGGTCGAGCAGCGGCTGGCCGGCCACCGGCACCAGCGGCTTCGGCATCTTATCCGTCAACGGACGCATGCGCAGGCCGAACCCTGCGGCGAGCACCATGGCTTTGGTCGGCTTGACGGACATCCTTCGCTTTCTCAGACCTATTGATTTCGCGTTCGCAGCAATCCTAACACGAGGCTTGACCGACCGCACCGCGTCTTAATCGCCTTAACCACCTGCCGTGACGCTTGTACGACGGGTGTTGCCGTTACGCCCGGACGGATGTGGAACGCGCCTTTTTCTTCTTGTCGCCAAGCTTGAGAAAATTGACACCGATCTGGTCGCCATTGACCCAGGCGAGCTCACAGCGCCGGTACGCAAGTCCGGTAGACGACAGCAGCAGAAAAAACTCCTTCAGATGCAGGCCTTCGACCGAGCCGTCGATGGTCAGCTTGGCGCCGCTCTCGGAGACGTCCTCCATGCTGCAGTCGCGCCGCCAGGTGCCGTCGATACCCATCATCTGGGCCGCGATCCCGCGCTCGAAAACAACCCGGCTGTTGCCGCGCTGGTCCGTCTTCACCGCCATCTGCCCTGCTCCGGCCCCGCAACTATCCGGCTGCCCCACCGCCAGATTACCGGTATCTTGGCTAACAGCCGGTAAATCGGGCCCCTAATCTGCCTTGTCGGCCTTGTCAGCCTTGGACCGGCCGTTGGGGCGGTGGGACGTTGGCGACATACCAGTCGCGCAGATGGGCGAGCGCGGGATGCGCCAGGGAGCGCTGGAGATAGGTCCAGATCCGCGGTTGGTGACGCAGATAATGCGGCTTGCCGTCGCGGCGGTTGAGGCGGGCGAAGGTGCCGAGCAGACGCGTGTTCCGCTGCGCCGACATGATGGCGTAGAGCTCAGCGAAGCCGGCCGCGTCGAAGCTTGCGTCGTTCGCGCGGCGCGCCTTGATGTAGCGCGACAGCAGCGTCAGCTCGATTGCCTCGGGCACATCGATGCGGGCGTCCTGGAGCAGCGACACCACGTCGTAGGATTGCGGCCCCAGCACGGTGTCCTGGAAATCGATCACGCCGACGCGTTCGATGCCGGTGCGATTCCCGAGCCAGATCAGGTTCGGCGAGTGATAGTCGCGGATGATCCACGTCTTCGGCGCCGCCAGCGGCTTCTTCAGCAGCTCGCGCCAGATCGCGAAAAATTCGGTGCGCTTCGCGTCGTCCAGCGGTGCGTTGCGGTCGGGCAGGTACCATTCCGGCATCAACCCGATTTCAATCAGCAGCGCCTCGGTATCGAAGACAGGAATGGCGTAGGTCTGCCCATCGAGCGGCAATTTTTCCGGCAGCGTCTCGCCGTGCAGCACGGCCAGCAAATCGGCCGCGGCTTCGTAGCGCTCGGCGATCGGGCGCGGCGGATCGCCCTCGATCACGCCTTCGCTGCCAAAGTCTTCGCTGATCAGGAATCCCTGGTCGAGGTCCGAATGATGGATCGCAGGTGCCGAGATGCCATGTGCGCGCAGACCTTCGCCGATGGCAACGAAGGGTTTTATATTTTCGGCGAGGTGCACCGCGGCGCTGTAGGATTTTCCGTTGTAGACCGCAGCGCCATCCGGGCGCTGCGGAGAGTTCATGAGGATGACGATCGCGTCGTCGCGCAGCAGCCGTGCATACGAGCGCGTCGAGGCGTCGCCCGGCATGCGCTTGCGCGTCGCATCCATGTAGCCGGATGCATCGAGGAATTCGCGTAGCGCCTTCAATCGCGCGACGGTGGCGGCGGCCTTACCATAGCCGGTAATGTCGGCGGCGCGTGCGCTCGAGCCCAGCGCCGGCCGGTGCGTCAGCGCGATGTCGATGCGGTCTTGAGGCATCGCCGACGGGGCGCGCTCCGGCCATTCGATCAGGACGAGGGTCGCTTCCGGCAGCGGCGACAGCCCGATCTCTTCGAGCTCGCTCTCGTCCTCGACGCGGTAGAGGTCGGCATGCATCACCGGGAATGGCGGCAGCTCGTAGCCCTGCACCAGCGTGAAGGTCGGGCTCGGCACTTCCAGCGCCTCGTCGCCGGCGAGATAGCGGATCATGGCCCGCGCCGCCGCGGTCTTGCCGGCACCGAGATCGCCGGTGAGCGTGATGACGTCGCCGGAGCCGACCAGCAGCGCGAGGTCGGCCATCAGGTGCGCAGTCGCCGTCTCGTTGTGAAGCGCGACGGAGAATGTGGTTGGTTCAGTCATTCGGCGGCGTCGCGATGCGCCGCCTGCTCGGTCGGGAAGTCGCAGATTACGACCGTGCCCCTGCCCACGATCGAATCTACCCGGATCTTGCCGCCGTGCAGCTCGACGAAGGAGCGCACCAGCGACAGGCCAAGCCCGGCGCCGCGGTGACGCGAGCCCTGCGATCGGCTTTCAAACCAGTTGAACACCTTGTCCTTCATGTCGGCAGGTATTCCAGGCCCGGAATCTGTCACAGTGAAGACCACGCTGCGTTCGGTGCGGCGGGCGCTGATGCCGACGGCGGAATCCTGTGGAGAAAACCCGACGGCGTTGGCGAGGAGGTTATAGAGCACCTGCACCACGCGCTTCTCGTCGCCGGTGAAGCTGCCGACGTCGGGCGCGATCTCGACCTTGAGACGGATGCGGTCGGTGGCGAGCCGGTCCTGAATACCCTCGGCGGCGAGCTCGATGGTCTTGCTGACGTCGACCGGGCCGAGTTCCAGCTTCATGGCGCCGGCGTCGATGGTGGCGAGATCCAGGATGTTGTTGGTCAGCGCCAGCAGGGCATTGGTCGATTTGGTGACGTAGTCGAGATATTCGGCCTGCTTCGGCGTCAGCGGCCCGGTCGAGGGATCGCTGAGGAAATGCGCGAAGCCGATGATGGTGGTAAGCGGCGAGCGCAGCTCGTAGGAGACGTGGTGGACGAAATCCACCTTCATCTGGTCGGCGGCCTCCAGCGCCTCGTTGCGCTCGCGCAGCGCGCGCTCGACATTCTCGGTATCGGTGATGTCCTGGAACGTCAGCATGGTCGCGCCGTCGTGCAGCGGCCGGATCATGCCGTCGAGCACGCTGCCGTCCTTGCGCTCCAGCTTCAGCGGAACGTCGGCGCGGCTCTCGATCGAGGTGACGGCCTCGCGGATCTGCCGCCAGACGATAGCGTCGTCGAACAGCTGATGGCACCAGCCTTCGACGGTCTGGATGTGCGGCTCGTCGCGCATGGCGTCGCTCGACAGCTTCCACATCCGGACGAAGGCCGGGTTGAACAGCTGCGCCCTGCCGTTGCTGCCGAACACCGCGACGCCCTCGGCGAGGCTGTCCAGCGTCTCGCGCTGGACGCGGATCATGCCGTCGAAGCGGCGGGCGAGCTCGAGGCTCTCGGTGACGTCGTCGAACAGATAGGTGACGCCGCCTTCCGGATTCGGCGTGGTGACGACGGAGAGTGCGCGGCCGTCGGGCAGGTACCAGGTGTCCTTGGCGGTCTCGACCGCGCGGTAGGCCTCGTGCAGCTCGACCTTCCAGGCGCGGAAGTCCGGCTGCTCCGGCAGCTTGCGCCCGGCGCGGAGTTGGTCAAGCACGCTGGAATCATCGGGGTTGGCGTCGAGGAAGGTGCGATCGAGGTCCCACAGCCGGCGGTAGGAATCGTTGTAGAAAGCGAGCCGGCGCTGGCCGTCGAACACGGCAACGCCGGAGGAAAGCTGGTCGAGCGTGCGGCGATGCGCCTCCGCCATCCGTACCAGCGCCGAGCTCAGCGCATCCGCCTCGCTGGCATCGATGGCAACGCCGACATTGCCGCGGCCGACATTGACGGCGCGGACGTCATAGATGCGCCGCTCGCCGCTGATCACGATCGGCAGCCGCGAGGTGAAATTGGCCGCCTCCTTCAGTCCCCGCTCCATCGCCGTGCGGTCGGCGCTGTCGAGCAGCTCGAGCTTGCGCGCCTGGGCGTCGGCGATGGTGGCCGCTTCGGTCGCACGGACATAGGCGGGGTTGGCGTAGGTCAGCGCGCCGTTCTCACTTTTGGCCCAGATCGGCCAGGGTGCGGCGGCGGCGAAGCCGCGCAGCATCTCGGTTTCGTCCGACAGCGCCTTGTAGCGCAAATTGGTCTCGGCCAGATCGCGGCGCAGCCCTGAGAGTTCGCGAATCCTGACGATGGCCTGGCCGCCGATGGCGCGGCCGATGGCCTCGAGCGTGTGGCCATGCGCGGTGGTCAGCGTCAGCTGGAACCCGTCGCCACGGTCCCGCAGCGCGTCGACCGCGTGATCCATCTGGAGCGCCGGCTCCGGCGGCAACCAGGTTCCAAATGCGAGCAGGCGCTGCGGGGAGGAGTCGCGCGGCAACACCATGGAGATGTCGCCGGAAATCTGGGCGCGATTGTCGCCGGCCGGCCAGGAGATCAAAATTTGCGGCTCGGCGAACAGCAGCGCGCCGAAGCGGTCGGCCTGGAGCTGGAGTTCCCCGATTCGGGCGCGCAGCCGCGCCTCGTTCCTCGCCGTGCGCACACGCGTGCGCATCAGGAGAATCGCGGCGACCACCGAGAAGCCTAGCAAAGCCAGCGCAGTGGCCAGCACCGCGAGTTCCTGCCGGTTGAAATCCAGCAATGTTGAGAGTGTGTCGACGAGATCGGCGGCCTCAGCCGGCGCAGCCGGCAGCAGCGCCGCGAGAGCGCTTCCCAAGACGCCGTTGCGCACCAGCGATGTGCACGACAGCAGCGTCCGACGCATCGACACGATCACGCCTGACATAGTTGCCCCAAGAACCGCACGAATTTGCACGCGGCGACCCCCGTCGCGCGCGAATCAAACGACAATACCCTCACCGTGACTCCACCGGTAAGAGTCCAGATCGTGAACGCAAAGCCGGTCCCACAAAAATGCCGGCCGCGCTGTTCCAGCCACGTAAATCTTCGGGATGATTCGGCTGGATGTGCCGCGCGTCAGCGGCCGGTCGAGCCGAAGCCGCCGGCGCCGCGGTCGGTCGATGACAATTCGGCCACGGGAACCAGCGCGGCCTGCACCATTGGCGCGATCACCATCTGCGCGATGCGCTCGCCGCGCTTGATCACGAAGGCGGCCTGGCCGTGATTGATCAGGATCACCTTGATCTCGCCGCGATAGTCCGCATCGATCGTGCCCGGCGAGTTCAGCACGGTGACGCCGTGCTTGGCCGCAAGCCCCGAGCGCGGCCGCACCTGCGCCTCGTACCCGGGCGGCAGTGCGATCGCGAGGCCCGTCGGCACCAGCGCGTATTGGCCGGCCGCGAGCGTCATCGGCTCGCTGTCCGACACCGCTGCCATCAGGTCGAGACCGGCGGCATCGTTGGTCTGATAGGCCGGCAGCGGCAGGCTCTCCGCATGGGGCAGGCGTTGCAGTTCGACCGTGACTTTCGTGCTCAAGATGCCGGCTCCCGGGATTTGCCGGTCACGCTCTTTGCGACATGCGCGACCAGTTCGATGGCGACCTGTTCCTTGGTCATCGCGGGCCAGGAATCAACTGCAATCTCACCATCCTTCTCATCGTTCTTGCGGCTGATGAGGTGAACGGTGTTGCGGTCTCCGCCCATCACCCCGGTTGCGGGGGAGACGTCGTTGGCGACGATCCAGTCGCAGCCCTTGCGGGCAAGCTTCGACTTGGCGTTGTCGATGAGGTGCTCGGTCTCGGCCGCAAAGCCGATCACCAGTGGCGGACGCTTGTCGGTCAGCTTGGAGATGGTCGCGAGGATGTCGGGGTTCTCGACCAGCTGGAGCGGCGGCATCCCGGCCGAACTCTTCTTCAGCTTCTGCTCGCCTTCATTGGCGACCCGCCAGTCGGCGACGGCCGCGGCGAAGATCGCAATGTCGGCGGGAAGCGCGGCCTGCACCTGCTCCAGCATCTGCCGCGCCGATTCCACGTGCTTGACCGTCACGCCCCGGGGATCGCCGAGATCGACCGGTCCGCTCACCAAAATCACCTCGGCGCCTGCGGCCTGTGCGGCGGCGGCGATGGCAAAGCCCTGCTTGCCGGAGGAGCGGTTGGCGATGTAGCGCACCGGGTCGATCGGCTCGTGAGTCGGACCTGCCGTGATCAGCACGCGCTTGCCGGCGAGCGGGCGCGGCACCGGCGGCCGCAGCAGGCGCTCGGCGGCGGTCGCGATCTCGATCGCCTCGGACATGCGGCCGATCCCGGCCTCGCCGGCTTCGGCCATCTCGCCGGAATTCGGCCCGATCAGCACCACGCCGTCGCGCTGGAGCTGCGCGACATTGCGCCGCGTCGCCGCGTTATTCCACATCAGCGGATTCATCGCCGGTGCCAGCAGCACCTTGCGGTTGGTCGCGAGCAGGATGGCGCTGGCGAGGTCGTCGGCGTGGCCGTTCGCCATCTTGGCCATCAAATCGGCGGTGGCGGGCGCCACCACGATCAGGTCGCACTCGCGCGCGAGGCGGATATGACCGGCGTCGAACTCGCTCTGGGGATCGAACAGGTCGGTGTAGACGCGCTCATGCGAGAGCGCACTCACGGCCAGCGGCGTGACGAATTGCTGCGCCGCCTTGGTCAGCACGCAGCGCACCTCGATCCGCCGCTCCTTGAGCCTTCGGATCAGGTCGAGCGATTTGTAGGCCGCGATCCCGCCGCCGATGATCAGGGTAACGCCGGCCTCGGGAAGGGCACCGGGGCGCTGGGGGATGGGGGTGGCGGAGGCCGCGGGCGGCGCCGTGAACGGCGTCAGCGGCTCCTCGCGCCCCTCGATCAGCTCCCCGAGAATGACCCGGACCTCTTCCTCGACCGACCTGCGGTTCCTGGCCGAACGCAGGCGGAGGAAGGTTTTGACGTTCTCGTCGAGCTTGCGGATGGTCAGGCTTGCCATGGCACTCTCCGGCGAAAAATGATAGCGATGCTATCAGTCGTATGATTGCACTGCAATCATAGATTCCGGACGGCGATCAGGATGCCGATGAAGGTCGCCGCGATGATCCAGAGCGCCACGGTGCGCCAGCGGTTCTTGCGGCCCTCGCTGCGGCCCATCGCCGCGATGCTCTCCGGCGACAGCCGGATGCCTTCCCGCGTCATGGTCTCCAACTGTTCGAGCACCGCGACCGAGCGCGCGGCGATGTCAGGCAGACGCATCAGGATGCGGGCGAGATCGCCGGTGCCGGAAAGTGCGCCCTGGACCCGGCCGATCGGCCCGAGATTGCGCTCGATCCATTCGCGCACCACGGGGTCGGCGACTTTCCAGATGTCGAGCTTGGGATTGAAGCCGCGCGCCACACCCTCGACCACCACCATGGTCTTCTGAAGCAAGATCAGCTCGGGCCGCGTCTTCATGTCGAACATGCCGGTGACTTCGAGCAGCAGCGTCAGCAGCCGCGCCATCGAGATCTCTTCGGCGGTGCGATTGTGAATCGGCTCGCCAATGGCGCGGATCGCTTGCGCAAAATTCTCGACCGAGTGATGCGCGGGCACGTAGCCCGCTTCGAAATGCACCTCGGCGACGCGGCGATAGTCGCGGGTGATGAAGCCGAGCAGGATTTCGGCGAGGAAGCGCCGCTCCTTCATGCCGAGCCGGCCCATGATGCCGAAATCGACCGCGACGAGACGGCCGGCGTCATCCAGGAACAGATTGCCCGGATGCATGTCGGCGTGGAAGAAGCCGTCGCGCAACGCGTGGCGCAGGAAACTCTGGATCACCTTGCGGCCGAGATCGGGCAGGTCGACCTGCGCTTCTTTGAGGCGTTTGTGGTCGTTCAACGCAATGCCGTCGATCCACTCCATCGTCAGCACGTTGTGCGTGGTGCGGTCCCAGTCAACGGTCGGCACACGGAAATCAGGATCGTCGCGCGTGTTCTCCGCCATTTCCGACAGCGCGGCAGCCTCGAGCCGCAGATCCATCTCCATCGCGACCGAGCGCGACATGGTGTTGATGACCTCAATCAGGCGCAGGCGCCGCGCCTCGGACGAATAGGCTTCGGCCTTGTGCGCGACGAAGAAGAAGTCGGAGAGGTCGCGGCGGAAGCGGGCGGCCACGTTGGGTCGCAGCACCTTCACTGCGACGGCCTTGCGGACGCCGTCGCGCAAAACTTCGCCGCGATGAACCTGCGCGATCGAGGCAGCCGCGACCGGCGGACTGAGGCTCGCGAACACATCCGTCAGCGGCCGTTCCAGCGAGGTTGCGATCGCAGCTTCCGCTTCGGCTTGCGAGAACGGCGGCAGGCGATCCTGCAGGCTTTCGAGGTCGAGCGCCATGACGACGCCGACGACGTCGGGGCGTGTTGCCAAAAATTGTCCGAGCTTGAGATAGGCCGGGCCCATCCGGGTTAGCGCGCGGGTCAGCCGCGGGCCGTGCTTCGGGCCGCGCCGCTCGATGAGGCGTGCAATTTTCAGCGCGAGCTGCCCGGGCGCCGGCACCAAGCTCGGATCGACTGAGCCGAACACGCCCTCGCGCGCAAAGACGAACGCGGCGCGGATCAGGCGCGCAATGTGGGTGACGGCAGAAATCACAAACGCCAGCCCGAATGCAGCGCGACGATGCCGCCGGACAATGTCTGCCAATTCACGCGGGCGAAGCCGGCGTCGCGGATCATGTCTGCGAAGGCGTTGGGTCTTGGAAACTTGCGGATCGACTCGACCAGATATTGGTAGGACTCGGCGTCACCCGTGATCATGCGGCCGAGCGGCGGGATCACCTTGAACGAGAACAGGTCGTAAAGGCGATCGAGCCCGGGCATCTCGACGGTGGAGAATTCCAGGCAGAGGAAGCGGCTGCCTGGCTTGAGCACGCGATAGGCCTCGGCCAGCGCGAGATCGATCCGCGGCACGTTGCGAATGCCGAAAGCGATCGTATATGCGTCGAAGCTGCGGTCGGCGAAGGCGAGCGCCTCGGCATTGCCTTCGACGAAATCGACCTGGGTCTCGAGATGCCGCTTCGCGGCGCGCTCGCGGCCCACCTCCAGCATCCCGGAATTGATGTCGCAGACGGTGGCATGGAAGCCGGGGCCTGCGGCCTTGGCGGCGCGGAACGAGATGTCGCCGGTGCCGCCGGCAACGTCGAGCAGTGCGAACGGCCGGTCGCCCTTGGGCGGGTTGAGCGCGTTGATCATGATGTCCTTCCAGACCCGGTGCAGGCCGCCGGACATCAAATCGTTCATCAAATCATAGCGCGACGCCACGCTGTGAAACACATCGTTCACCAGCGTCTGCTTGTCCCCCAGGGGAACGTCCCTGAAGCCAAAATGCGTGGTTTCGCCCGGCCGATCCATTACTCTACTCCACGAGACGGACCATAGCGCGCCCGCCGCAATGGCGCTATCACACCGCCCTGATAAGGTGAATGCCTGACCATGCCTGAATTGCCCGAAGTCGAGACCGTCCGCCGCGGCCTTCAGCCCGTCATGGAAGGTGCAAAAATCCTCGTTGCGGAGGCCCGCAGGCCCGATCTGCGCTTTCCGTTCCAGCCGGATTTCGTGGCCCGGCTGAAGGGGCAGGTCGTCACCGGGCTCGGGCGCCGTGCAAAATATCTCATGGCCGATCTCGCCTCCGGCGACGTGCTGCTGATGCATCTGGGCATGTCGGGCTCGTTTCGCGTCATCAAGCGGGACAACGAGGCTGCGCCCGGCGAGTTTCACTATCCGCGGGCCAAGGACTCCACGCACGACCACGTGCTGTTTCGGATGTCCTCGGGCGCCGACATCATCTTCAACGACCCGCGCCGCTTCGGTTACATGAAAGTGATCGCGCGCAGCGCGCTGGACGAGGAGCCGCTGCTCCGTGGGCTCGGTCCTGAGCCGCTCGGCAACGAATTCGACGCGGCGATGCTGGCGCAGTCCTGCGCGGGGAAAAAGACCAACTTGAAGGTGGCGCTGCTCGACCAGCGCGTAGTCGCGGGGCTCGGCAACATTTATGTCTGCGAAGCCCTGCATCGCTCGCATCTGTCGCCGCGCCGGATTGCTGCGACGCTCGCCACGAAAAAGGACGAGCCGACCGACCATGCAAAGAGATTGGTAGGCGCGATCCACACCGTGCTGAACGACGCCATCAAGGCCGGCGGATCGTCACTGCGCGACCATCGCCAGACCTCGGGCGAGCTCGGCTATTTCCAGCATTCGTTCAAGGTCTACGATCGCGAAGACGAGAAATGCACGACGCCGCGCTGCGGCGGCACGGTGAAGCGTTTTACGCAGAACGGCCGCTCGACCTTCTGGTGCTCGAAATGTCAGAAGTAACGATCAAGCCCGCGGCCGCGAGACCGTGAGTTTCTGCAAGGGTGACAAATTCACCACGAGCGTCATTGCGAGCGCAGCGAAGCAATCCGGCCGGGCTGGTGGCCGGATTGCTTCGTCGCTGGGGTCTTCCGGATGGCGAAGGGCCGGCTGGCGTCTGAGCAATCGCCTCGCTCAGGACGTCAGTGTCGTGGATTCGTCTGACGCAAGCTCTGCAGCCGGGTGCAGCATGCCGTCCGCGGTCGAGATGAACTGGTCGATCAGAACATTGGTCGTAGCGGCGAGCTCGAGCCGGGTCTCGATCCAATCCCAGAGGCCGCGGATCTCCTCGGTCGACTTGCCGTTCGGCGCGAATTCGCTGACCGCAAGGCCGCTGGCGAGCGAGTCCTGATGATCATTGCGCATCACGATCAGCGGGCGTGCGAGCACCTCGGTGAGATCGAGGGCGGCTTCCTCGGCGAGCGTGTTGGCCGCGTTGTCGATGCGCTGGCCGCGGATCGGGGTCTGGTTCAGCACGAAGCTGTAAGGCCGTTTCCAGGCGCGCGCGACGCTCAGCGTCGAGGCGGTCGCCTCGATATCGGCGACGCTCGGGCGGGCCGGGATCAGGCAGAGGTCGGAATGGCGGATCGCGGCGGTGGTCGCGGCGCTGAGGCCGGCCGCGGTGTCGACGATTGCGAGCTGGAGGCCGCTGTCGGCCAGCATCTTCAGACGCGGCTCGATGTCGGCGGCGTGATAGATCGGCTCGACAACGAGATCATCGGCAGTGCGGCGGCGCTGCCAGTTGGACAAAGTGCCCTGCGGGTCGGTCTCGATCAGGCGGACGGTGAAGCCGGCCTGCTTGGCTGCGAGGGCGAGGCCGATGGCGAGCGTGCTCTTGCCGCTGCCACCCTTTTGGGTGGCCAGTACGATCGTGTGCATTGAAGATCAATCCTTTGGAGTGCTTGGGTCAGGGAAACGCCACGCGAACGTGCATCGATCTCGATGCTGAGCTCTTCTCGCTCAGGACGTGCCGGCCCGATCCAAAGGGGATCGCGGAGGTCCGAATCAGCAGTAACGATGATGGCGGAATCGGGAATGCCAGCGAATCCGTACGATTACTGGACCAGTAGTGGTACGTGTGCTGTGCTTACCGCCGTGAATAAAAGGACAAGCGGCATGAGCGGAAACTGGCGCGACCGGACGGCGACGAATTTTGAGTGCCAGAAGATGCCTGCGGTATCGAGCCGCGGCATGGTGGTCAGCAACCATCCACTGGCCTCCAGCGCCGGCGCGGAGATGCTGGCCGCGGGCGGCAACGCCATCGACGCCGCAATCGCGACCCTGTTCACGCTGACCGTGGTCGAGCCGATGATGGTCGGCATCATCGGCGGTGGCATGGCGCACATCCGGCTGGCCGACGGCAGCCACCGCTTCATCGACGGGCAGAGCACCGTGCCCGCGGCGGTGCGCGACACCAGCTACACCTCCATGCCGGGCTCGGCGCATGACGTGTTCGACACCGTCGGCAATGAAAACCTCAACGGCCCAAAGGCGGTCGCTACACCGGGTTCGCTGAAAGCCTGGTGCGAGACGCTGCGCCGGTTCGGCACGATGAGTCTTGCCGACGTCATGCAGCCCGCGATCAAGCACGCCGCGCGCGGCTTTGCGGCGACGCCCTATCTGCATGAATGCGTCAGCGAGAGCGCCGTCGAGATGCGCAAGGACAAGCCGATCGCGGCGATTTACCTGCCTGGTGGAGAGCCGTTGAAGGTCGGTGAGCGCGTGGTGCAATCAGAATATGCCGAGACGCTCCGCTACATCGCCGATCACGGCGAGACCGCGCTCTACGAGGGGCCGCTCGGCGACATCCTGATCGACTACATGGAAAAGGCCGGCGGCTTCATCCGGCGCAACGATCTCACCAGCTACAAGACCGTCGAGCGGCAGCCGATCCGCGCCGATTATCGCGGCTGGACCATCTTTGGCCCGCCGCCGCCCGCGGCCTCCGGCGTGCATATCGCGCAGATGCTGAACATTCTGGAAGGATACGACATCGGCAGCCTTGGCTTCGGCACGCCGGAGACGATCCACTATCTCGCGGAAGTCCTGAAGATCGCCTTCGCCGATCGCGCCGCGGCCAGCGGCGATCCTGATTATGTCGGGGTGCCCGTGGACCGGCTGACCTCGAAGGCGTACGCCGAGGAGCGCCGCGGTGCGATTGATCCGGCGCGGGCGCAGACCTGGGGCGCCGGCGTGTCGCAGCTTGAAGGCGCTCACACCACGCACATGACCGCGGCGGATGCCTTCGGCAACGTGGTCGCAACCACGCAGACCATCAACAATCTGTTCGGTGCCAAGATCATGATCCCGGGCCTCGGCGCCATCGCCAACAACTACATGAACCTGTTCGATCCGCGGCCAGGCCGCGCCCTGTCGCTGGCGCCGGGCAAGCGGGTGACGACCTCGATGTCGCCGATGATGGCCTTGCGCGAGGGCAAGTTGCGTTACGCGTTGGGTCTGCCCGGGGGAAAACGCATCTTTCCGAGCGCGATGCAGGCGCTGGTCAATCTGATCGACCACGGCATGAGCCTGCAGGAGGCGGTCGAGGCGCCCCGCGTCTGGACCGAGGGCAATGCGCTCGAGGTCGAGCAGAAGGTGCCGGAAGCCGTGCGCGCCAAGCTCGAAAGCCTCGGCCACAAGGTCCAGCCAGTTGCGACGGTCGCCGGCGGCATGAACGGCATCGCCTTCCACGACGACGGCACCATGACCGGCGCCGCCTGCTGGCGCGCGGACGGCACGCCGGTGGGGATCTCGGGTGGTCTCGCGAAGAGCGGGATCAGATTCAGGCTGAGCTGATTTGATGGTGCGCTGGCCGAGGACTCGGTCACCTCTCCCGCTTGCGGGAGCGGGAGCGCAGCGCTCGCTTACTTCCGCACGCATATCACGCGCACGACCGCGGCCTTCGCATCCGTCGACGTGCCATTCGCAGCAACGCCGTTCGCCTTCAGAAAATCGCGCACCGTCTCCGCGGAGACCATCACCGCCTGCGACGCCGGCACCGATGTCGCGGGGCCCGCAACGATCGCAGATTTCAACAGCGCGATGCCGGCGAAATTGCCGTCGCCGTCGATGGCGGCGCTGCCGGAAAAGCCAACCGCCGGCGGCGGTGAGAGCGCGGAATCGCCGCCACCGACAGATGCCAGCGCGGCCTTGAGGCTCGACGCACCGGCCGCTCCGCCCTGGCTCTGTGGATCAGCGATACCGATGATATCGACACTCGTCTTCGCCGCGCCGGCGGAGAGGCTGAACGGCTTCAGTCCGCGCGCGCCGTAGACGTGCAGCAGCGCGAGATCGTGTTCCTTGTCCTCAGCGAGACGGTCGGCGCTGCCATAGCCCGCGATCGTGATCGCGAGGCAGCTATCAGTGACGAGGCGGTCGGTAATGATCGCGCCATCGTCGCTGACGACGATGCCGGTGCCATATTCGACGGTCTTGCGCGGCGGCGGCCCGGCCTGTGGTCCTGACGGGAATGCATTGAACGCGCTCGACATCGCGATCACGACCGGCTCGACCGTGTTCTCGGTCGCCTGATCGTAGAGGATCGTCATGATGCGGACCTCGTCGCCCCTGGAGGTGCCGCGCAAATAGAATTTCTTCAGGCCCTGCAAACCAGACAGCACGAAGAAGTCGGGCTTCACCACGGTGTAGTCGATCTTGCGACCCAGCTCCTTCTTCTCCGCTTCGGCAAGCTTGGCTGTGGTCGGGTTCGCCTCCTTGCGGCGGCCGAGCAGCACCTGCACCGTGCCGGTCGGCGAGGTCCATTTCGAGCCGTTGGCGTCGGTCGCCTGCTGCGGCACCAGTTTCGAGGGAATGCCGAGCCGCGCGCCGCTGGTCATCTCGGTTACGATCTTCCAGCCGACGTTGTCCTGCTTCCGGCGCGCGGCTTCGGCGAGCGCCGCGCGCTCCTGCGGATTGAGCACGCCGGTCGGCTTGCTGCCCTTGAGCTTCTGGTATTCCTTGATGGCATCGACCATGCGCGCGCTGACGTCGCCGGTGATGGCGCCGTTGTACCGGCCGACCCAGGCGAGGTCGGACTGCAGCGACAGCCGCTCCGCCTGCGCCATGGCATCAGCCGTCTCCGATGGCGTCTGCAGTGCGGGCGGGCGGATCGGAATGGTCTGGACCGGCTTCGGCCTGGTGCCGGGGATCGGCGGCGTCGTCATCTGGGCGTTCGCGCCTGTCGCAGCCGCAAACATCAGTGTTGCCGCAAGCATCGATCTCATGACAAATCCAGCCAGCCCATTGAACGCAATGCCATTGAAGCACATCTCGTTGGTCGCGAACAATCTCGGGGTGGTTCAGGCCGCGATAGAGCCCACGGACACAGGCCCTCATCCTGAGGAGCGGCCTCAAGGCCGCATCTCGAAGGATGGCTCCGGGCGATATCGGGGCCTTCATGGTTCGAGACGCGCGTTCCGCGCTCCTCACCATGAGGGTTGAGAGAACGAAGGACGACGATGCTGAGCCCGGACGAACTCGAACGTTATGCCCGCCATATCGTGCTGCGCGATGTCGGCGGTCCCGGCCAGGCTGCGCTGAAGCGGGCCTCCGTGCTGGTGATCGGCGCCGGCGGGCTCGGTGCACCGGCCCTGATGTATCTGGCTGCGGCAGGGATCGGCACGCTCGGCGTGGTCGACGACGATGTGGTGTCGCTCTCCAACCTCCAGCGCCAGGTCATTCACACCACGCCCGATATCGGCCGGCACAAAGTCGAGAGCGCGGCCGAGCGAATCACCGCGCTCAATCCGCACGTCCGCTTCGTCGGCCACGCCACCTGGCTCAACGCGGACAACGCGCTCGGCTTGATCGGCGACTACGACCTCGTGCTCGACGGCTCCGATAATTTCTCGACGCGCTATCTGGCCTCGGACGCCTGCTTCTTCGCGAAGAGACCGCTGATCACCGCCGCGCTCGGGACCTTCGACGGCTCGCTCACCACCATCCGCGCGCATGAGAAAAACGACGACGGCGAGTTCAACCCGACCTATCGCTGTCTGTTTCCGGAGGCGCCCCCGCCGGGTACGGTGCCGGCCTGCGCCGAAGCCGGCGTGATGGGCGCGCTTGCGGGCGTGATGGGATCGATGATGGCGCTGGAGGCGATCCGCGAGATCGTCGGCTTCGGCGACGGCCTGGTCGGCCGCCTCCTGATGATCGACGCGCGCGCGATGCGCTTCGAGACGTTGCGCTATGGGCGCGATCCGGCCAATCCGCTCAACGGCGATGGGCCTGTGATCACTGACCTCAGCACCCATCGCACCTGATCGCAGCCGTTAAATCGTGGCCGGCTTCTCGCTGTCGAGGTGCGCCATCTGCTCCGCCGTATAGCGCGTGCCGGAAGCTACATCCGGCGGGAAAGCTTTTGCCAACGCCGCAAGATGACCCGGCGTCAGCGTGACCTTGGCCGCGCCGAGTGCTTCGCTGAGACGGTTGCGGGTGCGGGCGCCGACCAGCGGCACGATCTGCTTGCCTTGCGCCGCCACCCAGGCGATCGCGACCTGCGCCGGCGTCGCTCCGATCTCGGCGGCGATGGCGCGCAGCTGCTCGGCCAGCGCGAGATTGGCATCGAGGTTCGCGCCCTGGAAGCGCGGGCTCATCAGCCGGTAGTCCTTGCCGGTCTTGCCGGAATCCTTCGACCAATGGCCGCTGATCAGGCCGCGCGCCAGCACGCCGTAGGCGGTGATTCCGATGCCGAGCTCGCGGCAGGTCGTCAGGATGTCGCGCTCGATGCCGCGTTCGATCAGCGAATATTCGATCTGGAGATCGGCGATCGGATGCACGGCGTGCGCGCGGCGGATGGTGTCGGAGCCAACCTCGGACAGGCCGATATGTTTGATGTAGCCGGCCTTCACGAGCTCGGCGATGCCGCCGATGGTCTCCTCGATCGGGATGTTGGGATCGAGCCGCGCCGGACGGTAGACGTCGATGTAGTCGGTGCCGAGCCGCTGCAGCGAATAGGCAAGGAAGTTCTTCGTTGCGGCCGGCCGCGAGTCGATCCCGGCGAATTCGCCGGCGGGGCCGCGCAACGCGCCGAACTTGACGCTGATCTGCACTTTCTCGCGCGGAACGTCTTTCAGCGCCTCGCGGACCAGCATTTCATTGTGGCCCATGGCGTAAAAGTCGCCGGTATCCAGCAGCGTGATGCCGGCATCGAGAGCCGCGTGGATCGTGGCGATGCTCTCGCCGCGATCGGCGGGGCCGTAGACCTCGGACATGCCCATGCAGCCGAGACCGAGGGCGGAAACGGTGGGGCCGGGTGAACCGAGTTTGCGCTGTTCCATAATGGCTCTCCTCGAAAAGGCGCTGACTGCGCCGGGTGATGAGGCCTGATATGCGCCTGATCGATTACGCCGATAAGCTGGACAATCGAGAATAGCTTGTTCATTCTGGCGAACAATGGCCGAGCCCGACCTGCGTGATCTCGACGTCTTCGTGGCGGTCGCCCGCACCCGCAATTTCCGGCGCGCGGCGGTCGAAATTCGCGTGTCGGTGTCGAGCCTTAGCCAGCGGCTTCGGGACCTGGAGGAGCGCCTCGGCGTCCGCCTGATGAACCGCACCACCCGCAGCGTCGCCCTGACCGAGGCGGGCGAGCTGCTGCTATCGCGCGTGGCGCCCGCCTTGCGCGATGTCGGCGACGCCCTGGATCAGGTGCGGGGCCTGCGCGAGGTGGCCTCGGGCCGCCTGCGCATCAACGCACCGCCCCCGGCGGTCGACCTCGTGCTGGCGCCGATGGTCGGGCCGTTCCTGGGGGCGTATCCGCAGGTCGATCTCGACGTCGTGTCCGAAAGCGGGTTCGTCGACATCGTCAGCGCCGGCTTCGATGCCGGCGTGCGCTACGGCGAGCATCTCGCGCAGGACATGGTGGCGATCCCGCTGAGCGGCCCGCAGAACTATGTCGTCGTCGCATCGCCCGATTACGTCGCGCGCCGCGGCATACCCAGGCATCCGAAGGACCTGCTCGACCATGATTGCATCCGCGCCCGCTACTCGAGCGGCGTCATGCATGATCTGGAGTTCGAGAAGGCCGGTCAGTTGGTGAAGGTAGATCCGCCGGCCAAGCTGATCTCGACCAATATGGGCCTCGCGATGCGCGCTACGCTCGACGGCGTAGGTGTGTGGGCGACGCTCGATGGCTACGTCCATGACGCCGTGAAATCCGGCGCGCTGGTCAGCCTGCTCCAGGATTGGTGCGAACCGTTTCCCGGACCGTTTCTCTATTATCCAAGCCGGCGCCAAACGCCGCCGGCGCTGCGCGCCTTCATCGATTTCACAGCAGACTGGCGCAAGCGCGAAACGCGCTGAGACACTGAACCCTCAGAGCATGCTCGGCAGCACGCGATCCGGCGGCTTGTGGGCGTCGAGGAAGGTGCGGATGTTGATGATCACCTTCTCGCCCATCTCGACGCGGCCTTCGATGGTGGCCGAGCCCATATGCGGCAGCAGCGTCACCTTGCCGGCCTTGGCGAGCCGCACCAACTTCGGGTTGACCGCGGGCTCGTGCTCGTAGACGTCGAGGCCCGCGCCGCCGATCTCGCCGCCTTCGATCAGCTTGATCAGCGTGTCCTCGTCGGTGACCCCGCCGCGCGCGGTGTTGACGATGTAGGCGTCCTTGCGGATCAGCTTCAGCCGGCGCGCCGAGAGCAGATGGTAGGTCGCCGGCGTGTGCGGACAGTTCACCGAGATGATGTCCATCCGCGCCAGCATCTGGTCGAGGCTTTCCCAATAGGTCGCGCCCAGCTCTTCGGCGATCTTCGGCGCCACGGGCCGGCGGTTGTGATAGTGGATCTGTAAGCCGAAGGCGCGGGCGCGGCGCGCGACCGCCTGGCCGATGCGGCCCATGCCGATGATGCCGAGGCGCTTTCCCCCGATGCGATGACCGAGCATCCAGGTCGGCGACCAGCCGGGCCAAGGTTTTCCTTCCGTCAGGATCGAGGCGCCTTCGATCATCCGCCGCGGCACGGCGAGGATCAGCGCCATGGTCATGTCGGCGGTGTCTTCGGTCAGGACTTTTGGTGTGTTGGTGACGGTGATGCCGCGGGCGTGCGCGGCCTCGACGTCGATGTTGTCGACGCCGTTGCCGAAATTCGCGATCAGTTTCAGCTTGCAGTCGGGCTGATTGACGATGTCGGCGGAGATGTGATCGGTAACGGTCGGAACCAGCACGTCGGCGGTGCGCGCGGCTTCCGCGATCTGGTCGGCCGACATCGGCGCGTCGTCGAGATTGATCCGCGCGTCGAACAGTTCGCGCATCCGGGTCTCGATCGAGTCCGGAAGCTTGCGCGTCACCACGACGAGGGGCTTTTTCTTCACAGACATGTTCTGCCCTCATGAGGCGTCGCGGGCCACCTCTGTCACCAAAGGCCGGCCGTTGAGGCCTCATTAACCCGGTTGTTCGACACTGCCTTTGCCGTGTCGTCCCCGGCGTTTCCTTCAAGCTCTCCCGATATTTCCGGCCGGAAAATCGGGGCAAACTGGTTGTTCAGACGTCCGTCCTCTCTAGCAGAAGGCCGGGCCAAGACAAGAACCACGGGCAAAGGGCTCGGGAACACCCGCGTGGGGCGGGTCGGGGCTAGTGCGGCACGGTATTGGAATTGTGGGTGAGGGCCCGGCTCGGCCGGAGCTTCGACAGGAGACGGGTTGATGGCGTTGGGGCGTTTTTGTTCGGTGATGGCGCTCGTTTGCACCTGGTTGAGCGCTTCGGTCAGCCCCGGGCATTCGGCGAAGGACAACACACCCCAGACAGCCTCGGGCCTCCCGGTGCCGCGCTACGTCAGCCTCAAATCGGATCACGTCAACGTCCGCGCCGGTCCCACCAAGGACAATGACGTCGCCTGGGTCTATACCCGCTCCGGCCTGCCGGTCGAAATCACCGCGGAGTTCGAGAACTGGCGCCGGGTGCGCGATTCCGAGGGTGCCGAGGGCTGGGTCTATCACTCGCTGCTGTCGGGCCGCCGCACCGCTGTCGTCACCATGAAGCACAAGGACGACCTCGCGCCGATCTACGATCGCGCCGATCCCGACAGTGCGGTTGCAGCCAAGCTTCAGGTTGGTGTCGTCACACAGGTCAAGAAGTGCAGCGCAAACTGGTGCCACGTCCTCGGCAACGGTTTTGACGGCTGGATCCAGCAGGAGCGCCTCTGGGGCGTCTACTCGGACGAGCAGGTGAACTGAGGCTCAGGGGCAATCCCTTGCCTCCAATCCCTTGCCTCGTGGGCATCAACGACTTTGCATCTGGCCCAAAAACGTGGACGGCCGGGACAGGCCCGGCCACGACGACTGAATCAGCAGTTTAGGATTGATCTCAGCGCTTCTTGCGCAGCCGCACGACCATGTCGATGCGGGCGATCTCGTAACCCGCGGGCACCTCCGGCATCTTGGACAGCGCCAGATGCGGATCCTCGATGTCGACCAGCTCATGGCTGTTCTCGAGGTAGTAGTGATGGTGGGTCGTGACGTTGGTGTCGAAATAGGTCTTGGTGCCGTCGACGCTGACCTGACGGAGCAGACCGGCATCGGTGAGCTGGTTCAGCGTGTTGTAGACGGTCGCCAGCGAGACCGGCACCTTGGCCAGTGTCGCTTCCTCGTAAAGCATTTCAGCCGTGAGGTGGCGTGCACCCTTGCCGAACAGGAGCCAGCCCAGCGCCATGCGCTGGCGCGTCGGACGAAGCCCGGCGGATTGGAGCATTTCGTTGACGTCGTGCCACGGGCAGCCGGTCAAAGCCGGCTGGCGGCCGGACATAAGAGCCGCCGCATGGGCCTCTTCGTCGTGATGGGGCGCGTTATTTTCGCTCATTTCCAGCTTCGGGCACGCGTGAACACTATCTTCCTCAACATATATGGAGAGATAGATGCAGATGCAAGTTTCTCGCAACTAGAGTGGTTCTAATCAGGCAAGGAACCGGGCCGAGCCCCGGTCATTTTACCTTCATGAGAGCGCTTTGCCACCCGAAATGGCCTGTGTTAGAGAGCCCGCGGTTCCGCTTAACCGATTTTGGCGCAGCCCAGGCATTGAGGGCCGCTCGCAATCCATCCGGTCCTTCGTATTCTCGTTTGACGATGGCAACGGACGTTGCTTTTCGAGCAGGACTGGGCCCATTTTTGCCGGAAACGCCGCTCAATCGGGTTAGAACACAGAGGCTTCCGCATGCTGAACAGGCGCAACGGCTACGAATATGAAGATCTGCTGGCATGTGCCCGCGGCGAGATGTTCGGCCCGGGCAATGCCCAACTGCCGCTGCCGCCGATGCTCATGTTCGACCGTATTACGGACATCAGCGAGACCGGCGGCGAATTCGGCAAGGGGGTGGTGCGTGCCGAGCTCGACGTGAAGCCCGATCTCTGGTTTTTCGGGTGCCACTTCAAGAACGATCCGGTGATGCCCGGCTGCCTCGGCCTCGACGCGCTGTGGCAACTGGTCGGCTTTTATCTGGGGTGGAGTGGTGGTGAAGGTCGCGGCCGCGCGCTCGGCCTGAACGAGCTGAAGTTCAGCGGCCAGGTGCTGCCGGACGCCCGCAAGGTTGTGTACAACATCGATATCAAGCGCGTGATGCGTTCAAAGCTGGTGCTGGGTATCGCCGACGGATGGCTTTCGGTCGATGACCAGATTATCTATCGCGCGAAGGATTTGAAGGTCGGCCTGTTCAAGCAGGGCACGAGCCTGGGCTGAGCGCATCACCACGAAGACAACGATTGAAGCGAGGCTGTCATGAGGCGGGTTGTGGTCACCGGGATGGGCATTGTCTCCTCCATCGGAAACAACACCCAGGAAGTGCTTGCAAGCCTTCACGAGGCGAAGTCGGGCATTTCGCGGGCTGAGAAATACGCGGAGCTCGGCTTCCGTTCGCAGGTGCAAGGTGCGCCGACGCTCGATCCTTCGACGGTGGTCGACCGCCGCGCCATGCGTTTCCTCGGTCAGGGCGCGGCGTGGAATCACGTCGCGATGGAGCAGGCGATCCAGGATTCCGGCCTGTCGCCTGATGAAGTGTCCAACATCCGCACTGGCATCATCATGGGCTCCGGCGGTCCGTCCGCTCGCACCATCGTCGAGGCCGCCGACACCACCCGCACCAAGGGGCCGAAGCGCGTCGGACCGTTTGCAGTACCGAAGGCGATGTCCTCCACCGCCTCCGCGACGCTTGCGACCTGGTTCAAGATCAAGGGCGTGAACTATTCGATCTCGTCGGCCTGCGCCACGTCGAACCATTGCGTCGGCAACGCCTATGAGACGATCCAGATCGGCAAGCAGGACGTCATCTTCGCCGGCGGCTGCGAGGAGCTGGACTGGTCGCTGTCGGTGCTGTTCGACGCCATGGGCGCGATGTCTTCGAAGTACAACGACACGCCCGCCACGGCCTCACGTCCCTACGACATCAACCGCGACGGCTTCGTGATTGCCGGCGGCGCCGGCGTGCTGGTGCTGGAAGAGCTCGAGCATGCCAAGGCGCGCGGCGCGCGCATTTACGGCGAGATCGTCGGCTACGGCGCGACGTCCGACGGCTACGACATGGTCGCACCGTCAGGTGAAGGCGCCGAGCGTTGCATGCGCATGGCGATGTCGACCGTGAAGACCAAGGTCGACTACATCAATCCGCACGCGACCTCGACGCCGGCCGGCGATCCGCCGGAGATCGACGCGCTCCGCAGGGTGTTCGGAAGTGGCGAGAAGTGCCCGCCGATCTCGGCGACCAAGGCACTGACCGGCCACTCCCTGGGCGCAACCGGCGTGCAGGAGGCGATCTATTCGCTGCTGATGATGAACAACGGCTTCATTTGCGAGAGCGCGCACATTGTGGAGCTCGATCCCGCATTCGCCGACATGCCGATCGTGCGCAAGCGTATCGACAACGTCAAGATCGGCACCGTGCTGTCGAACTCCTTCGGCTTCGGCGGCACCAACGCCACGCTGGTGTTCAGCCGGCTGGATGCGTGAGGTCCTTGCGGACGCGCTGGTAATTTTCTCGTCATGGCCGGGCTTGTCCCGGCCATCCACGTCTTGGCCGCCGGCTTCGAAGGGCGTGGATGCCGGGGACGAGCCCGGGCATGACGAAAGTGGAAAGCGATCGAAACGATGCAGGAATTGATGAAAGGCAAGCGCGGTCTGATCATGGGCATTGCCAATGATCATTCGATCGCCTGGGGCATGGCGAAGACGCTGCATGCCCACGGCGCCGAGCTTGCCTTCACCTTCCAGGGCGAGGCCCTGGGCAAGCGTGTCAAGCCGCTGGCGGAGCAGCTTGGCGTCCACATGGTGCTGCCCTGCGACGTCGAGGACCTTGCCAGCGTCGACGCCACATTCACGGCCTTGCGCGAAAAGTGGGGCCGGCTGGATTTCGTGATCCACGCGATCGGATTCGCCGACAAGAACGAGCTCAAGGGCCGCTACGCCGATACCAGCCGCGAGAATTTTTCGCGCACCATGGTGATCTCCTGCTTCTCGTTTACGGAGATTGCAAAACGCGCCGCCGAGCTGATGACTGAGGGCGGCAGCATGATCACGCTGACCTTCGGTGCCTCGATGCGCGCGATGCCGAACTACAACGTGATGGGCGTGGCCAAGGCGGCGCTGGAAGCCTCGGTGCGCTATCTCGCCTCCGACTTCGGGCCGCGCGGCATCCGCGTCAACGCGATTTCCGCAGGCCCCATCCGCACGCTTGCCGGCTCGGGCATCGGCGAGGCGCGCGCGATGTTCGCCTTCATGCAAAAACATTCGCCGCTTCGCCGCGGCGTGACGCTCGACGAGCTCGGCGGCTCGGCGCTGTATCTGTTGTCGGATCTCTCCGGCGGCGTGACCGGCGAGATCCACTATGTCGATTCCGGCTACAACATCGTCCTGATGCCGAAGCCGGACGACCTTGCAATGCCTGATTAACCCGCCGCGATCGTCTCCGCGCGCTGGAACGCCGGCCTTGCCGTGCAGCGCGCGAGGCAGGCGTCGAAGGCCGGGCGCGACGGCACCGTCTTGAACAGGCGCACCGCAAAGTTCAGGCCCGATCCGATCGTGATGTCGGCGGCCGAAAATTCCTCGAGAATCCACGGCCCGTTGGCGAGCGCGGCTTCCAGCACGTCGAAGACCTGCGTCGCGCTGCCCGCAAGCTGCACCCAGAGCTCGCTGTCTATCCAGCGGGCCGCTGCCGCCGCCACCGATAATACTTCATCATGAACCCGTTCGACGGCTCGATCTCTTGCTTCTCGAACACAAAGCCTTCGCGTTCGTACCAGCGCCAGGCTTTTTCGTTTTCGCGGACGCAGCGCAGATACATCTCGTCCGGCATTTGCGTGCGCGTGAAGGCGAGCAATTGGCGGCCGAGCGATTGGCCCTGATAGGCGGGCGCGACGAACAGCATGTCGAGATAGAGTTTTGGCAGATGCAGCGCCAGCATCGCGGCGATCGTGCCGTTGTCGTCGGCGGCGAACAGGCTCCAGCCACCCTCGATCTCGCGCCGGATGCGCGCACGCAGGTTCGCGAGCAGGAAGTTGCTCGTCTCGCCGAGTCCGGTCGAGACCCAGCTCTCCATCCAGACGCGGCCGATCTCGTCGTATTCGTCCGCGCGGGCCGGGCGGATGATGGGGTGGGACATCGGGGACTCAGGCCGGCTGGCTGCGCGCGGATGGCCGCGCGCGCACCTTGCCGGCCGACAGGCACACCACCTCGGAGATCTGAAGCAGTTGGCGCGCGAGCGGGCTGGTCTTGCGCCAGACCATGCCGATGGTGCGCGACGGCTGCGGGTCGCGGAAGCGCGTGAGCGAGACCGACGCCGATCGCGTCTCCACCGACACCGCCATCTCCGGGATCAAGGTGACGCCGATGCCGGCGCTGACCATCTGGACCAGCGTCGACAGCGAATTGGCATCCAGCATCTCGCGCGGCGGCGCCGATTGCATGTTGCAGAACGACAGCGCCTGATCGCGGAAGCAGTGCCCCTCTTCGAGCAGCAACAGCCGCATCTCGCGCATCATCTCCCGCGATGGTGCCGGCGTCCCCTCATCCGCTCCCGGCCGCACCAGCAGGAATTTCTCCGCGAACAGGGCGACCTCGGTGAGCGAGGGCTCGGACACCGGCAGCGCGACGATGGCGGTGTCGAGCCGGCCTTCCACCAGTTCCTGGATCAGCCGCGGCGTCATCGTCTCGCGCACGCGGATGTCGAGCTCCGGATGCATGCGCGTGAGATTCTTGGTGATCGTGGGCAGCAGATAAGGCGCGATCGTCGGGATCATGCCGATGCGCAGCCGTCCCGAGAACCGGTCCTGCGAGGCGCGGGCGAAATCGCCGAGTTCGTCGACCGAGCGCAAAATGTCGCGGACGCGCTGCGCGAGCTCCTCGCCAAACCGGGTCAGCGCCACCTGTCGCGCGCTGCGCTCCAGCAGCAGGCCGCCGAGCGCCTCCTCCATCTCCTTGATCTGCATCGACAAGGCCGGTTGCGAGATGGAACACGATTCAGCCGCGCGGCCGAAATGGCCGTGGCGCGCCAGCGCATCGAAATATCGGAGCTGCCGCATCGTCAAGTTGATCATCAGAAAATCTTATCGCAGTGATCATTAAAGTCAACTTCCCCTGATCGAACGCGAAGCTTAGAGTGCTTCTACCTGGTCAAGGGCGCGAGTTCGACGCCACCAGAGGAGGTATTCATGGACGACACTTCGAAGTGCCCGTTTTCGGGTGGAAAACGCGTGCCAACGAACCGCGATTGGTGGCCAACTCAGCTCAGCATCGAGATGCTGCACAAGAATTCCGGCCTGTCGGATCCGATGGGCAAGGAATTCGACTACGCCAAGGAATTCAAGACGCTCGACCTGAACGCGGTCATCAAGGATCTGACCGCTTTGATGACGGAATCGCAGGAATGGTGGCCCGCCGATTTCGGTCACTATGGCGGTCTCATGATCCGCATGGCCTGGCACAGCGCGGGCACCTACCGCACCACGGACGGCCGCGGTGGCGCCGGCGCCGGTCAGCAGCGTTTCGCGCCGCTCAACAGCTGGCCCGACAACGCCAACCTCGACAAGGCGCGCCGTCTGCTCTGGCCGATCAAGCAGAAATACGGCCGCAAGATTTCCTGGGCCGATTTGATGGTGCTGGCCGGCAACGTCGCGCTGGAATCGATGGGCTTCAAGACCTTCGGTTTCGCCGGTGGCCGCGCCGACGTGTGGGAGCCGGAGGAGCTCTATTGGGGTCCCGAAGGCACCTGGCTGGGCGATGAGCGCTACAGCGGCGAACGCCAGCTCGCCGAGCCGCTCGGCGCGGTGCAGATGGGCCTCATCTACGTCAATCCGGAAGGCCCGAACGGCAAGCCGGATCCGATCGCCGCGGCCAAGGACATCCGCGAGACCTTCTTCCGCATGGCGATGAATGACGAGGAAACCGTCGCACTGATCGCCGGCGGCCATACCTTCGGCAAGACCCATGGTGCTGGCGATCCGTCTCTGGTGGGACCGGAGCCGGAAGCGGGCGCGCTCGAGGATCAGGGCCTCGGCTGGAAGAGCAAGCACGCTTCGGGCATCGGCGGTGATTCCATCACCAGCGGTCTCGAGGTGACATGGACGACGACGCCGACGAAGTGGAGCAACAACTTCTTCGAGAACCTGTTCAAGTACGAATGGGAGCTGACGAAGAGCCCGGCGGGTGCGCAGCAGTGGACGGCCAAGGGCGCGGAGGCGATCATTCCGGACGCTTTCGACAAGTCCAAGAAGCATCGGCCGACCATGCTGACCACCGATCTCTCGCTGCGTCTCGATCCCGCCTATGAGAAAATCTCGCGGCGCTTCCTGGAGAATCCCGATCAGTTCGCCGACGCCTTCGCCCGCGCCTGGTTCAAGCTCACCCATCGCGACATGGGTCCGGTCGTGCGCTATCTCGGCCCGCTGGTGCCGAAGGAGACGCTGATCTGGCAGGATCCGATCCCGGCCGTGAATCACGAGCTGGCCGGCGAGCAGGATATCGCCTCGCTGAAGACGAAGATCCTGGCCTCGGGTCTGTCGGTGCCGGAGCTGGTCTCGACGGCCTGGGCGTCGGCCTCGACGTTCCGCGGCTCGGACAAACGCGGCGGCGCCAACGGCGCACGCATCCGCCTCGCCCCGCAGAAGGACTGGGAGGTGAACGAGCCGGCTCAGCTCTCGAAGGTCCTGGGCAAGCTCGAAGCGATCCAGAAGGACTTCAATGCGTCATCCGGTGCGAAGAAGGTCTCGCTGGCGGACCTCATCGTGCTCGGCGGCACCGCCGCGGTCGAGAAGGCCGCGAAGGATGCCGGCGTCGGCATCAAGGTCGGCTTCACGCCGGGCCGCATGGATGCCTCGCAGGAGCAGACCGACGCTGCCTCCTTCGCTCCGCTGGAGCCGCGGGCCGATGGCTTCCGCAACTACACCGGGAAGCGGCAGCAGTTCATGATGCCCGAGGAGGCTCTGGTCGATCGTGCGCAGCTGCTCCGGCTTACCGGCCCGGAGATGACGGCGCTCGTCGGCGGTCTGCGCGTGCTCGGTGCCAATGCGAACGGTTCGAAGAACGGCGTCCTCACCTCGAAGGTGGGAACGCTGAGCAACGACTTCTTCGTCAACCTGCTCGACATGAGCACGCAGTGGACGCCGACCGGCACTGACGGCGGCTATGAGGCCCGCGATCGCAAGACCAACGCGGTGAAGTGGACCGGCACGCGCGTCGATCTGATCTTCGGCGCACACTCGCAGCTCCGCGCCTACGCCGAGGTCTATGCCACGTCGGACTCCAAGGAGCAGTTCGTCAAGGACTTCGCCAAGGCTTGGACCAAGGTGATGAACCTCGACCGGTTCGACCTCGCGGCTTGATCCCAAAGCTCAGCAAGCGACAAGCAAAAAGGGCGGCCGCAAGGCCGCCCTTCGTGTTTCTGATGCAGCGCGGAGCGATTACTCGCCGGCCGCTTCGCGCGGGGCCTTCTCGCCCTCGCCGCCGCCCTTGCCTTCGAGGTCTTCGCCGGTCTCCTGGTCGACCACCTTCATCGACAGGCGGGTCTTGCCGCGGTCGTCGAAGCCGAGCAGCTTGACCTTGACCTTATCGCCTTCCTTGACGACGTCGGAGGTCTTCTGCACGCGCGCCGAAGCGAGCTGGCTGATGTGGACGAGACCGTCCTTGGAACCAAAGAAGTTCACGAAGGCGCCGAACTCCATCACCTTGACGACGGTGCCGTCATAGATCTGGCCGACTTCCGGATCGGACGCGATCGACTTGATCCACTTGATCGCGGCCTTCATCGCCTCGCCGTCGCTGGAGGCGACCTTCACGGTGCCGTCGTCCTCGATGTTGACCTTGGCGCCGGTCTTCTCGACGATCTCGCGGATCACCTTGCCGCCGGTGCCGATCACTTCACGGATCTTGTCGGTGGCAATCTTGAAGGTCTCGATGCGCGGCGCATATTCGCCGAGCTCGGCACGGGCGTTGGTAAGCGCCTTGGACATCTCGCCGAGGATGTGGATACGACCATCCTTGGCCTGACCGAGCGCGACCTTCATGATCTCTTCGGTGATGCCTTCGATCTTGATGTCCATCTGGAGCGAGGTGATGCCCTGCTCGGTGCCGGCGACCTTGAAGTCCATGTCGCCGAGATGGTCCTCGTCACCGAGGATGTCGGAGAGAACCGCGTAGCGCTTGTCTTCGAGGATCAGGCCCATCGCGATGCCCGCGGTCGGCCGCTTCAGCGGCACGCCTGCGTCCATTAGCGCGAGCGAGGCGCCGCAGACCGAAGCCATCGACGACGAGCCGTTGGATTCGGTGATCTCCGACACCACGCGCGTGGTGTAGGGGAACTCGTGGTGCGGCGGCAGCACCGGGTGGATCGCGCGCCAGGCAAGCTTGCCGTGGCCGATCTCGCGGCGCTTGGTGCCGCCGAGGCGACCGGTTTCACCGACCGAGTAGGGAGGGAAGTTGTAGTGCAGCAGGAACGTCTCTTTGTACGTTCCCGACAGTGCGTCGATGTACTGCTCGTCCTCGCCGGTGCCGAGCGTGGTCACGACCAGCGCCTGGGTCTCGCCGCGGGTGAACAGCGCCGAGCCGTGGGCGCGGGGCAGCACGCCGACTTCGGCGATGATGTTGCGCACGGTCTTGGAGTCCCGGCCGTCGATGCGCTTGCCGGTGTCGAGGATGTTCCAGCGAACGATCTTGGCTTCGAGCTTCTTGAACACGCCGCCGATGCGCAGCTTGTCGTATTTCGGCTCCTGCCCTTCGGGGAAGTAGTGGGCGATCACCTTTTCCTTGACCTTGCCGACCGCGGCGTAGCGATCCTGCTTGATCGGAATGGCGTAGGCGGTGCGCAATTCCTGCTCGACCATGCCGAGCATTTCCTTTTCGAGCGCCGAATTGTCGATCGCGGTGACCTCGCGCGGCTCCTTCGCGGCCTTCTCGGCGAGCTCGATGATCGCGTTGATCACCGGCTGGATGTGGCGGTGACCGAACATCACGGCGCCGAGCATGATGTCTTCGTTCAGTTCCTTGGCTTCCGATTCCACCATCAGCACGGCGTCGGCAGTGCCGGCGACGACAAGGTCGAGCTGGGTGTCGACCATCTCGTCGAGGGTCGGGTTGAGGATGAACTCGTCATTGGCGAAACCGACGCGCGCGGCGCCGATCGGGCCCTTGAACGGAGCGCCCGACAGGGTCAGCGCGGCCGACGATGCCACCAGCGCCACGATGTCGGGATCGTTCTCCATGTCGTGCGAGAGCACGGTGACGATCACCTGGGTCTCGTTGCGCCAGCCGTCGACGAACAGCGGACGGATCGGACGGTCGATCAGGCGGGAGACCAGCGTCTCCTTCTCGGTCGGACGGCCCTCGCGCTTGAAATAGCCGCCGGGAATGCGGCCGGCTGCGTAGGTCTTCTCCTGATAGTCGACGGTCAGCGGCAGGAAGTCGACACCTTCGCGCGGGGTCTTTGCCGCGACGACGGTGGCGAGCACCACGGTCTCGCCGTAGGTCGCGACGACGGCGCCGTCGGCCTGGCGGGCGATCTTGCCGGTTTCAAGCTTGAGAGGGCGTCCGCCCCAGTCGATCTCGACCGAATGCTTATTGAACATAGATGTCTTCTTTCATGGGTTCTCGAAAGAAGGACGGCTCGAAAAACAAAAACCATGCGCAAGATTGCGGGACGTTGATCGAAGCGGGCGATCAGCGTCCTGCGATCCTGCCATGGTTTTTGGATTTCGGATGGCGTCCATCCTTTCGGGTCATACGGGCGCCTTGCCCGTTGTGCCCAGCGGCCGGATTGCTGCTGGACTGTCAGTCGGCACGAACGCGAACACCAAACCTTGGGTCTTCGCCCATCATGCCCCGGATGCGAACCGTCAACGGCCCGTACCCGACGCGCACGCAGCCTCGATCAAAAACCTTTAAACAAGCGCTTTCGTTCGAAACCACGCGCGAAAACGCGCGCCGTTGGGCGCGCGCAAGAACTCTTAACGACGAATGTTGTGCTTCTCGAGCAGCGCCTTGTAGCGCGCCTCGTCCTTCTTCTTCACATAGTCGAGAAGCGAGCGGCGGGTCGACACCAGCTTCAAGAGGCCGCGACGCGAATGGTTGTCCTTCACGTGGGTCTTGAAATGGCTCGTGAGGTTGGCGATGCGTTCCGAAAGGATCGCGACCTGAACCTCTGGCGAGCCGGTATCGCCGGCTTTGTTGGCATTCGTCTTGATGACTTCCGCTTTGCGTTCTGCGGCAATCGACATCGTCAATTTCTCTCGTTGCGAACGGCGCTGGCAGTCAGGCCGGTCAGGTTGAACACACGCTTGGGGATGATTTCGCCATTGCCAACTTCGGCAAGCGCTAGAAGCCGGCCTGCCACCGTGACATAGACTGTGCCGCTCGAAGTGGGCGCATCCCGTCCGCGCAACAAAACGGCCTGGCCCCGATGGAGCCTTGCCGCATCAGCCCGAGTGACGGCCAGTGCCGGGATGTCGTCCAGCGCGGTCTCAACGGGCATAAGCGCGTCGGCGAGGCTCCCCTCGCCGGACGCGGCTCTATCGCACAAAGCCTCCAACTGATCCAGCGGAATCATGTCGTTCTCGCCAAATGGGCCGACCAGGGTCCGCCGCAGCGCGCAGATATGGCCGTAAGTGCCGAGAATTCGGCCCATATCGCGGGCCAGCGCGCGGACATAGGTGCCCTTGCCGCACTCGGCCTCGAACACGGCGTGGTCACTACCTGGTTGATTTACAAGGCTTAAACGGTGAATCTCGACCGGACGCGGGGCCAGTTCCACGATCTCGCCGTCGCGGGCGAGGTCGTAGGCACGCTCGCCCTTGATCTTGATCGCGGAATAGCGCGGCGGGATCTGCTCGATCACCCCTGTGAAACGGGGCAGCAGGGCCTCGATGGCCTCCCGGGTCGGGCGCTGGTCGGAGGTTGCGGTAGCCTGGCCCTCGATATCGTCGGTATCGCGCTCCTCGCCCCAGCACACGGTGAACTGGTAGCGCTTGCGGCCGTCCATGACGAAGGGGACGGTCTTGGTGGCCTCGCCGAGCGCGATCGGCAGGCCGCCGGAGGCGAGCGGATCCAGCGTGCCGGCATGACCGGCGCGTTTGGCGTTGAACAGGCGCTTGAGCACGGCAACGGCCTGCGTCGAGGTCATGCCGATCGGCTTGTCGAGCACGACCCAGCCGTGGACGTCGCGGCGGTCACGGCGCGGCTGGTTGCCTTTCTGCTTGTTGGCGCGCGGATCGTTGTTGACGCGGCGCGGCTCCTGATGCGGCTGGGAATTGCCGTCCATGTCCGCAAAATTATTCTTCTGCACGTCGCGCTGATCGGGCTCTTCGCCGCCGATCGTGCCGTGAGCCGGGTCCATCGTCATTGCTCTTCTTCCCGATCCGATTTCGGATCCTGTTCCAGGTCCTTCTGCACCGCAGGTGTTCGCAAAAGTTTCTCGATCCGTTCCGCTTCGTCGAATCGTTCATCGACGCGGAAGCGAAGGTCAGGTGCAAATTTCAGGTTAACGCGCCGCGCGACTTCGCCGCGCAGGAACTTCTTGTTGCGCTCGAGCGCAGCGATAATGACCTCGGTGTCGCGGCCACCGAGCGGCATCACATAGACTGTTGCAAGCTTCAGGTCGGGCGACATCCGTACCTCCGGCACGGTGATGATGTGACCTTCGAGGTCCTCATCATGCACATTGCCTTGCGCCAAAATCTCGGCCACCGCATGGCGAACCTGCTCCCCGACACGCAACTGGCGCTGCGAGCCGCCGGGTGCGGAACTTTTTTTCTGATGATGGCTGGGCATGGTCGAAAATTACCTCGTCATGCGCGTGTATGGGACACGAGCATTGTCATTTGTTCTGTTGAAACGAATGCGGTGAGATGGCCGGAATAAATCCGGCCATCTCACTCCCGCAATTTCAGCTCAGAAAGATCCAGGCGCTTCGGTAAGATTTGGACTTACAGGGAGCGCTGGATCGTCTCCACGCGGTAACACTCGATCACGTCACCGGCGCGCATGTCGTGATAGTTCTCGAAGGCCATGCCGCATTCCTGACCGGACTGGACTTCCTTCACTTCGTCCTTGAAGCGCTTCAGCGTCGACAGCTTGCCTTCGTGCACGACGACGTTGTCGCGGATCAGGCGCACGTTGGCGCCGCGTTCCACGGTGCCGTCGGTAACGCGGCAGCCGGCGACCTTGCCGATCTTGGAGATGTTGAAGATCTCCAGGATCGCGGCATTGCCGAGCATGGTTTCGCGCAAGGTCGGTGCGAGCAGGCCGCTCATGGCCTTCTTCACGTCGTCCACGAGGTCGTAGATGATGTTGTAGTAGCGGATCTCGATGCCGTTGCGCTTGGCGGCCGCAGCGGCCTCCTTGTTCGCACGAACCGAGAAGCCGATGATCGCGGCGTTAAAACCTTCCGCGAGCGTCACGTCCGATTCCGAGATGCCGCCGACACCGGCATGCAGGATACGCGCGGCGACTTCGTCGGTACCGAGCTTCTCCAGCGAGCCGAGGATCGCTTCCAGCGAGCCCTGCACGTCGGCCTTGATGATCAGCGGGAATTCCTTGCGGCCCGCCGTCTTCAACTGCGACATCATCTGCTCGAGCGAGCCGCGCATGCCGGAGATCGAGGCAGCCGCGTTCTCGCGCTTCTGGTGCGCGCGGTAGCTCGTGACCTGACGGGCGCGGGCTTCGTTCTCGACCACGGCGAGACGATCGCCGGCTTCCGGCGGACCGTTGAAGCCGAGCACTTCGACCGGTACCGAGGGACCGGCTTCCTGAACCGTCTCACCCTGATCGGAGATCAGCGCACGGACGCGGCCCATCTCGGCGCCGGCGACGATGATGTCACCGACACGGAGCGTGCCGCGCTGGACCAGCACGGTCGCGACCGGACCACGGCCGCGATCGAGCTTGGCTTCGATCACGGTGCCTTCGGCCGGGCGCTCCGGATTGGTCTTCAGGTCGAGGATGTCGGCCTGGAGCGCAATCATCTCGAGCAGCTTGTCGAGATTGGTCTTGTTCTTCGCGGACACTTCGACGTCGACGACTTCGCCGCCGAAAGATTCCACCTGCACCTCGTGCTGCAGCAGCTCGGTGCGCACGCGCTCGGGCTTGGCGTCGGGCTTGTCGATCTTGTTGATGGCAACGATGATCGGCACCCGCGCCGCCTTGGCGTGGTTGATGGCTTCGATCGTCTGCGGCATCACGCCGTCATCGGCCGCAACCACCAGCACGACGATGTCGGTGACCTTGGCGCCGCGGGCGCGCATCGCGGTGAACGCGGCGTGGCCGGGCGTGTCGATGAAGGTGATCTTCTTGCCGCTCTCGGGCGACAGCACCTGATAGGCGCCGATATGCTGGGTGATGCCGCCGGCTTCGCCGGAGACAACGTTTGCATGACGGAGCGCATCGAGCAGCGAGGTCTTGCCGTGGTCGACGTGGCCCATCACGGTCACCACCGGCGAGCGCGGCTCGGTATCGGTGGGATCGTCGATGGCGTCGAACAGGCCTTCTTCAACGTCGGACGCGGCAACGCGCTTGACGGTGTGACCGAGCTCTTCGGCGATCAGCTGCGCGGTGTCGGCGTCGATCACGTCGGTGATCTTGTGCATCGCGCCCTGCTTCATCAGCATGCGGATGACGTCGACCGCGCGCTCGGCCATGCGGTTGGCGAGTTCCTGGATCGTGATCGCTTCCGGAATGATCACCTCGCGGATGAGCTTTTCCTTCGGCTCGTTCGCGGCATGGCCCTTCAGGCGCTGGGTGCGGCGGCGGAACGAGGCGATCGAGCGCTCGCGCACATCGTCGGCATTGAAGGCGGTGACGACCGTCAGGCGGCCGCGCTCCTTCTGCGGGCCGGGCTTCTGGGTGGGCTTGGGGGCTACCACAGGCCGCGCAGCGCCGCCGGGACCGCGACGGATCTGGCGCGGACCCTCGTCCTCGTCCGGTCCGGCTGCGACAGCGGGGGCGCGACCCACCGGGCCTCCCGGCCGCGTGGTCGTTCCGGGCCGCGCGGTCGTTGTTCCCGGGCGTGCCGTGGTGCTCGTTCCCGGGCGCGCCGTGGGCGCTCCGGACCGCGGTGCAGTAGTGGCGGAGGTCGCGGTGGCAGGGCGCGCCGCAGATTGCGGCTGCTCGCCTTCGCCAAAACGCTTCTTGGCCTCGGTTTCGGCCTTCCGCTTGGCTTCCTCTTCGTGGCGGTGACGCTCGTCCTCGGCCTTGCGGCGGGCTTCAGCGGCCTCGCGGTCGGCGCGTTCGGCGGTTTCGCGGACAGCGCGGCGCTGAGCCTCTTCCTCGGCACTACGACGCTCTTCGACTTCGCGCACCTTGGCATCGGCCAGCGCGCTTGCGCGGGCGGAACGTTCGTCCTCGGTCAGCGTGCGCAGCACCACGCCGGAGCCGGTGTTGCGCGGCGGAGCCGCGCGTGCGGGAGCAGGCGCCGGCGCGGCCGGCGCGGGCTTCGCCACTTCGGCCACCTGCGGCTCGGGGGTGCCGTCGACACGGCGCTTGCCGCGCTTCTCGACCACGACCTGCTTGCTACGGCCATGGCTGAAGCTCTGGCGCACGGTGCCCGTTTCGACGCGCGGCTTGAGCGATAGCGTCTTGCTCGGAACGCTCAGCTTCTTGTCGCCAGGGGTCTTGGTATCAACCATTAAGCAGTCCTAATCCTGATCTTGTTGTCGTTGTGCGTTGCCGCACCGTGCTATCGGGTGGTCGTTGTCTCTCAGAAATCCTGGCCGGGCATTTCGGCAGTCTTGTCAACGTGCGCCATCCGGTATCGGACCAGCATCTGGCTACGTGACAGGAATGACTTGCTCGCCGGGCCCGCGAGCAGGGCAGCATGTATCACATTTGACCGGGTAAGTGCCAAATCCAATTCTATTGATTTCAGCGCGGTGACGACGGGAATCTGCGGCTTGGAGCCGCGATTTCCGTCATTTTGACGCGCCAGCATGTCCAATTTGCGGATTCCGTCCGCGGCCCCGTCGCTGGCATGGATCAGGACCTCGGCCGTACCTCCCCGAAGCGCGCTTTCGACCTTGCCGAAGCCGGCCACAATCTGGCCCGCCTTGGCGGCAATCCCGAGGGCTTCGGTCACGCCCCGAACCAGAAGCGCCTCGATGTCGGCGGGAAGCGTCTGAGGGATGCGCAGCTGGCGCTTGAAGGCTTTGGTAAAGTGGTGACGCCGCACGGCTTCCGCAACCACCTCGCGCGAGGCGGTGACCCACATGCCGCGTCCGGGCAGCTTGCGCTTGAGATCGGGAACTATGTCCCCTTGGGGTGAGACGACGAAGCGGATCAGCTCGTCGATCGGCCGGACCTCGCGGCTGACCGCGCACATCCGCATGGTCGCGGACTTCTCAGTCCGCGGTCCATGGTCGAGTTCGGGGTCAGTATCGGCGAGCATCCGGGTGACATCCTCCTTCGCCCTAAGCCGGCTGATCTTCGGCCGCCTCGGCCTCCTCAGCCGGCTTGGCGAGATCGGCCTCGGTGATCCAGCCGGCCTTGACGCGGGCCTGCATGATCATCGCTTCGGCATCGTCACGGGAGATCTCGAGGCCGTCGAGCGCCCCCGGATATTTGGTCTGCTCGCCGCCTTCCTTGCGCTCGGTCCAGCCGACCAGATCGTCAGTGGCGCAGCCGGCAAGGTCGTCGACCGTCTTGATGTCGTTCTCGCCGAATTTCACCAGCATCTTCGAGGTGACGCCGGGCACGTCCTTGACGGCGTCCTCGACGCCGAGCTCCTTGCGCCTGGCCTCGATCTCGGCTTCCAGCTGTTCGAGATATTCACGAGCGCGGTTCTGGAGTTCCTGCGCGGTCTCCTCGTCGAAGCCCTCGATGCCGGCGAGCTCCTTGAGGTCCACCATCGCGAGTTCCTCGACCGAGGTGAAGCCTTCGGACGCCAGCAACTGACCGACCACTTCGTCGACATTGAGCGATTCCATGAAGACGCGGGTGGAGTTCTCGAAGTCGGCCTGGCGGCGCTCCGATTCCTCCTGCTCGGTCAGGATGTCGATGTCCCAGCCGGTGAGCTGCGAGGCCAGACGCACGTTCTGGCCGCGGCGACCGATCGCCAGCGAGAGCTGGTTGTTGGTGTCGGGCACGACGACCTCGATGCGCTCGCGGTCTTCGTCGATGACGACCTTGGAGACTTCGGCCGGCGCCAGCGCGTTGACCACGAAGGTCGCGATGTCGGGCGACCAGGGGATGATGTCGATCTTCTCGCCCTGCAATTCGTTCACCACCGCCTGCACGCGCGAACCGCGCATACCGACGCAGGCGCCGACCGGATCGACCGAGGAATCGCGGGAAATCACGCCGATTTTCGCGCGCGAGCCGGGATCTCGGGCAACCGCCTTGATCTCGACGATGCCGTCATAGATCTCGGGTACTTCCTGCGCGAACAGTTTTGCCATGAACTGCGGATGGGTGCGGGAGAGGAAGATCTGCGGACCACGGGTCTCGCGGCGGACGTCGAAGATGTAGGCGCGGACGCGGTCACCGTTGCGGAACACTTCGCGCGGCAGCATCTCGTCGCGGCGGATAATGGCCTCGCCGCGGCCGAGATCGACGATCACGCTGCCATATTCGACGCGCTTGACGACGCCGTTGACGATGTCGCCGATGCGGTCCTTGAATTCCTGATATTGCCGGTCGCGCTCGGCTTCGCGCACCTTCTGCACGATCACCTGCTTGGCCGACTGCGCGGCGATGCGGCCATATTCCAGCGGCGGCAGGGTGTCTGCGATGGTGTCGCCGACCTGGGCACCGGGATTGGCGCGCTGCGCATCCACCAGCGAGATCTGGTTGGAATGGTTTTCGACCGTCTCGACCACCAGCATATGGCGCGACAGCCGCAGCTCGCCCTTCTTCGGGTCGATCTCGGCGTGAACATCAGTCTCGCTGCCGTAACGTGCCCGTGCCGCCTTGGCGATGGCGTCCTCCATCGCCGCGATCACGATGCCGCGGTCGATCGATTTCTCGCGTGCAACGGCGTCGGCGATCTGGAGCAATTCAAGTCGATTGGCGCTGACTGCCATGGCTAGTCTCCTTCGTCAGGATCGATCTCGCCCCGTCGCGCGCGTTCGGCGGCCAGGCGATGTTTCTTGGTATTGGTCGGGGCCGGCTTCTTTGTAGTGGTCGGCGCCGGCTTCTTTGTCGGCTTCGTGTTCTTGGTCGTTTTTTCGCTGATGCCGGCGTGCGGTGCAGCCGGCGGCTCCAGGCCCAGATTGCGGCGCATCTCGCGTGCCTGGGCCTTGCCGCGGCGCATGGATTCCGCGATCAGCTCGTCGGTCAGCACCAGCCGTGCCTCGGCGATATCCTCCATCGTCAGGAGAACGTCGGCAGCCTCATTCGCCTTGACGTCGTCGCGATGCAGATGCACGCGATCGCCTTCGACGGGACCGATCGTGCCGCGGAACCGCTTCCGCCCCTCATGGGCGACCGCCATCTCGATCTTCACCAGATGCCCGGCATAACGCTCGAAGTCGGAGCGGCGAACCAGCGGGCGGTCGATTCCCGGGGAAGAGATTTCCAGCCGATAGGCGCGATCGACGAGGTCGGCGACGTCGAGCACGGGCGACAGCGCCCGCGAGATCGCCTCGCAATCCTCGATCTGCATCGAGCCGTCCGGCCGCTCGGCCATGACCTGCACGGTGCAGCCGGATTCCCCGGAAATGCGGATCCGCACCAGGCGGTAGCCCATGCCTTCGAGCACCGGCCCCGCGACCGCGGACACCCGTGCCGCCACGCCCGGCTCGACCACGAGCCTCGGCTCGGCCAGCAGTTCGGCATCCGTGGAACCAGGGTTCGGCTCGGTCATGTCAGGGGTCAAGCGCTCGATATGGTTAAGGCTTGGTTTAAGATTTCAAAGCCCGTTCGGAACTCTCCCGACAGATCGCCGGGCCGCACACCTTCCGACAAGCCGCGTTCAGGTAATAAAAAAGAGCGGGTCCTTTCGGGCCCACTCTCATTACGCGGATCGTATGAGAAGATGAATTGGCGCTGATATAGCCCTTTCCGTCTTCCCGGACAAGGCCCATCGCAGGGCAGGCGAGGCTTTTTGCGACCGGGCTGCGGCCCCCCGCGCAACGCTTCCTTCATCTAGGAGGCCTAAATTCCCTGATTGTGGGGCGGCTTGGGCCAAGGGCGCGCCCGCGGCGTGCCCTAGCGGCGTGCCCTATACGAGTTGCGTTTTCATGACCGTTGCCACGTCTCTTATTCCCGGACTGGACGATATCGTCAAACGCGGCGACCCGCGGCGTCGCGGCGAGATCGCGCGCGCCATCTCCCAATTGTTCTTTCAGGATGCTGAGAATCTCCGTCCCGATGTCGTCGATCTCTTCGACAATCTGCTGATCGATCTCGTCCCGCACGCCGAACTCGCCTCGCGCGTCGATCTCGCCGAACGCTTCTCGCTGCTGACCAATGCGCCACGGCATCTGGTGAGCCAGCTCGCGCGCGAAAACGAGATCACGGTGGCGGGCCCGGTGTTGCGCCGTTCGCCCGTGCTCGACGAAGCCGCCCTCGTCGAGATCGCGCGGCTGAAGGGCCAGGGCCATCTGCTGGCGATGACCGAGCGCCCCACACTGTCGGCTGTCGTCACCGACGTGCTGGTCGAGCGCGGCGATCGCGATGTGGTGCGCCGCGCCGCGGGCAATGCCGGCGCGGTGTTCTCGCCCGGCAGCTATTCCGAGCTGATCAAGCGTGCCGCGCAGGACGGCGTGCTGACGCTCAAGATCGGCCAGCGCAGCGATCTTTCAGGCGAGAACCTGAAACAGCTTCTCGACGGCACGCTCGACGTCATCCGCCGCCGCCTCTCGAGCGTGGTCAATCCCGTGCGTCAGGTCGAGATCAAGCGCGCCATGGCGGCGATCGAGGAGGCCACGCTGCCGCCGGGCCTGCGTCGCGATTTCTCGGGGGCACAGCGCACGGTGCTGGCCTTGCATCGCGAGGGCCATCTTGGCGAGAGCGCGCTGCTTGGCTTCGCCAAGGCTCACAAATATGAGGAGTCGATCGCCTCGCTTTCGGCGCTGTCCGGCGTTCGCCTCTCGATCCTCGAGCGCTTGGTCGCGGGTGATCGGTACGATCCAATTCTGGTGCTGGGACGCGTGCTGAATCTCGGCTGGCCGACTGTGCGCGCGCTCATCCTGCTGTGGTACGGACCGCACCGCACGCCGGCGGATGCCGACCTCGAGGCGGCGCGCGCGAATTTCACGCGCTTGATGCCGACGACCGCCGAGCGCGTCGTCAATTTCTGGCGCAATCGGCAGACGATCTAAACCCGCCTGAATCGCAGATACGCCGCCTTGCGGCCTTCGCGCGTCGCCTTTCGGCCATAGCGCGTCATCGTGTAGCCGTCCCACGGCAGGCGAAAATCATCGGCGCGCTCCGCGAGCCAGACAAAGTCCTGCGAGCGCACCAGATGCGACAGCGTCCAGGCGCAGTAATCGTCGATGTCGCAGACAAAACGGAATTCGCCGCCGGCTTTCAGCACGCGCGCCATCGCCGCGATGGTCCGGTCCTGGACGAAGCGCCGCTTCCAGTGCCGCCGTTTCGGCCAGGGATCGGGATGGATCAGGTCGATCCGCGACAGCGAAGCCTTCGGCAGCCAGGCCAGGAGCTCGGCGGCATCGCCTGCGAACAGACGGATGTTGCCGATGCTGGCTGCCTCGATCTGCGCGAGGATCTTCGCCATGCCGTTGACATAGGGCTCGCAGCCGATGAAGCCGGTTGTGACGAAGTTTTGCGCTTCCGCCGCAAGATGCTCGCCGCCGCCGAAGCCGATCTCGAGCCGCACGTCGTCGGCCGCGGGGGTGAATATCTCGCGGGCATCCGCCGGTGCTTCACTGTCGATGGCGAGCGCAAGACGCGGCAGCAGATGACCGATCAGCTCGGCCTGGTGCTGCCTGAGCTTGTGGCCCTTGCGGCGTCCGAAGAACGCACGCTCGCTGTCATCGCGACCGGGATCTGATTTGCGTTCGCTCATCGCAGCGTCTGGTACAGGCGATGGAGCAGCCGCGCGCGCGGTTCGAGCGATGAGACATAGAGCTGCTCATAAGGGGTGTGCGCGCCCTTGCCGTCGACGCCGAGCCCGTCGAGCGTCGCGGTGTGGGCGGCGGTGAAATTGCCGTCCGAGCCGCCACCGGTGTGAGCGTCGACCAGCTCGAAGCCGATCTCCGTGGCGACAGTCTTCGCATGTTCGTACAGCGATGCGCCTGCATTGCTCTTCTCGTAAGGCGGACGATTGAGCGCGCCCGTGACCTTGACGGTGACGCCATCCGTCTTCGATGTCAGGGCGAGGATCTTGCCGACGAATTCGTCCGCGTCCTTGAAGCTCAGCACGCGCAGATCGATTTCGGCATGGGCTTCTTCCGGCGTCACGTTGGGCCGCGTGCCGCCGCGCACCACGCCGACATTGACGGTGACGCCGCGCGCCAGATCGTTCATCGCTTCCAGCGCCAGGATGACGTTGGCAAGCTCGCGGATCGCGCTGCGGCCGTCCTGGGGCCGCGTGCCGGCATGTGCGGGCACACCCTTGATAAAGACTTCGAATCGTCCGACGCCCTTGCGGCCGGTGACGATCTTGCCGCCGTCGCGCGCCGGCTCCGTCACCAGCACGTATTTGGCCTTGCGCCCTTCCGTCTCGATCAGTGCACGAGAGGTGGGGCTGCCGATCTCCTCGTCGGAAGTGAACATGTGGGTGATGCCGAGCGGCGAGCGATCGGCCGTGGCGCAAAGCGCGCGAAAGGCCTGATGGGCAATGTAGGCGCCGCCCTTCATGTCGTAGATGCCGGGACCGAACGCGCTGTCGCCTTCGACCTTGAACGGCAGGCGCTCGATGAACCCCATGGGGTGAACGGTATCGAGGTGGCTCAGCACCAGGATGCCCGGCCGGTTCTGGCCCCAGGTCGAGCGCGCCACGAGATGATCACCGCAGCCATCGACGCCCGCGACGCGCTCGAGCGTAACAGGCAGATCGCGGTATTGCTCCGCGACCATGGAGATCAGCTTGTTGACCTGTTCAGGCGCTTCCGTTGGCGTCTCGACCTCCACCCAGCGGCGGATGCCATCGAGAATAGTTTGGGAATCGAACCAATTGGAGCTGGTCATGGGCGCATCTGTGCCTTTGAATCACATCATCGGGAAGGACGCACATCAAAGCGCGGCCGCAAATGACGACATAGGCCAGATTTGACGCAGTCTCAAATCCGATTGAGACGGCGCGTCAGCGCTTGTCAGCGCTTGTCAGGGCCTTCGCGGGCCGCGATCTGCTCGACGAGATCGACGATCGAGCGGCGCATTTTCGAATCGGTGATTCGCGTGAACGCCTTGGTCAAAGCGAGTCCTTCGGAAGTCGCGAGGAAGTCCGAGACGTAAGACGGCGATGCGCCTTCGCTGAAGCCATCCGGACCCGGCACGCCGCTCGGACCGCCCTCGAACAGGAACGACACCGGCACCTGGAGAATCTCGGCAATTTGCTGGATGCGGCTCGCGCCGACCCGGTTGGTGCCCTTCTCGTATTTCTGGACCTGCTGGAAAGTCAGCCCCAAAGCTTCACCGAGCTTTTCCTGGCTCATGCCCAACATGATGCGGCGCATCCGCACGCGACTGCCGACATATTTGTCAACAGGGTTGGGCGCTTTCGACATTTCCTCAGCCCTCCAAACATCACCTTCGGCGCAATCAGGAATGCCTCAGGTGTCAGCACCGTCAAAATCAAACCCTGTTATTGAGAAACATTGCGGAGAAATTTAGCAATGCCCACTGTCTTTTGCAGATGGTGCAGAATGAGGAGGCCGCGTGCAGTCTGTCAACCGTGGGACTACGGTTGTCAAAAGTTTCCGGCCGCGACGGCGTGATCAAGGGTGCCGTTTGGCAACACGTCGGCGGACCGCCAGAAATATGGCCAGCGCGACGAGCATGGCCGCGGGCACATCGCCCACCCGCGCATAGACCGTCGGCGGGATCGCGGCGGGCAGGTTTGCGTCCAATATGCCCTCGATTCCGAGACCGAGACTGGCGACGGTGCGTCCCACCGGATCGACTACCGCGGAGACGCCGGTATTCGCGGAGCGGACCAGCGGCAATCCGAGCTCGATCGCGCGCATCCGCGCCTGCTCCAGGTGTTGATAGGGGCCGGTCGAGATACCGAACCAGCCGTCATTGGTGAGATTCACGATCCAGCCCGGACGCTCATTGCGTCCAGCCACCTCGCCGGGAAAGATTGCTTCGTAGCAGATCAGCGGCAGCGCGGGCGGCGCGCCGGGGACCGGCAGCGCATGGCGCACGGTGCCTGGAATGAAGCCGCCGCGCACACGCGTGAGTTGCTCAAAGCCGAGCTTCTCCATCAGGCCTTGGTACGGAAGAAATTCGCCAAACGGCACCAGATGCAGCTTGTCGTACACCGCGAGCACGCTGGCGTCGTGGTCGATCACGTAGATCGAATTATAGGCGCGGGTGATCGGCGTGCCTCGCGGCAGGTCGGGCGCGCGGACCGAGCCCGTGATCAGTACCGTGCCCCTGGGCAGAAGCTCGGCAATTTGCGCCATCGCATCGGCTTCGCGGGTCAGGAAGAACGGAAACGCAGATTCCGGCCAGATCAGGATGGTGGCATCGCGTACGCCGGTCGATTGCGGTCCGGAGGCGCGATCCGACAAGGCCAGATATTTCTTCATCACCTCCGCCTTGGCGGCGTAGTTGAATTTCGCGTCTTGCTGGAGATCCGGCTGCATCAGGCGCAGCTTGATGCCCGCGACCATGGTGGTCGGATACAGCGACAGGCGAATCGCGCCGAAGATGCTCATGACAAGCAGGAGCGCCACGGCCGCGGCCGGCACGCGCCACGCCAGGCGGCGATCGGGCGTGCGGTCGATCAGCGTTGCAGGGCTCGCGAAGATCGCAACCGCCAGGAACGTCATGCCCCACAGGCCGATCAGCGAGGCCGTTTGTGCCAGCGGCAGCGGCTCGGACAGCGCGTAGCCGAACGCGTTCCAGGGAAAGCCGGTCAGCGCGTGACCGCGTAGCCATTCGGTGATGGTGAGGCTTGCCGCAAGCGCAAGCACGCGCGTGGCGTTCTTGGTCCAGAGCAGGCGGGCGAGCGCAAAGCCCATCGCCGTGAAGATGGAAAGATAGGCCGGCAGGCCCAGCACGGCGAACGGCGTCAGCCAGGCGAACACATCGGCGTCGACGAAGAAGGCGTAACCGATCCAATAAAGGCCGGGGACGAAATAGCCCAGTCCGAACCAATAGCCGGTCAGCGCCGCCGCGGGGACGCCGCCATATCGTCCGGCGCCGGCGCCATCGATCAGCCAGACCAGCACCGGGAACGTGATGAACAGCACCGGGAAGGCGTTGAACGGCGCCAGCGCCAGCACCGAGAGCGCCCCGGCCGCCATCGCGACGAGCGCGCGCTTCCATCCCCAGGTGAGGATAATGGCAAGCGCGATCTGGCGAAGTCGCTGGAGTGGGCTCACTGCGGACCGGTCCCGTCGCTTGGCGGCGGGGTGGGGGTGTCGCTGGCCGTCGGCTGGCTGCCATCCGGCGCAGTCTCGCGGCGCCGGCTCTCGCGCTGGGTGCGTGGTGCGGGACGCTCCTTCCGCGTCGAAATCCGCAATCGCTTGACGCGGCGCGGGTCGGCATCGAGCACCTCGATCTCGTAATGGCCGGGGCCCGAGATCACCTCGCCGCGCACCGGCAGGCGCCCGACGAAGCTGACGAGATAGCCGCCCAGCGTCTCCACTTCCTCGCCGGCCTCCCCGGTGACGAAGTCCTGGCCGATCACGGTGCGGACGTCGTCGAGGCTGGCGCGGGCATCGGCGATGAAGGCGTTGTCGGGCAGCCGCACGATCGAGGGCGGCTCGTCGCTGTCATGCTCGTCGTCGATCTCGCCGACGATCTGCTCGACGATGTCCTCGAGCGAGACCAGCCCGTCGCTGCCGCCATATTCGTCGACCACCAGCGCCAGATGGATGCGGGTGGCCTGCATCTGCGCGAGCAGATCGATCGCCCGCATCGACGGCGGCACGTAGAGCAGCTTGCGGATGATGCGCGCTTCTTCGAGCGGCAGCGCGAGATCGACCGTACGCAGATCGAGCCCGGCCGGCAGCGGTTTCTTGCGCTTGGTTTTGGTGACCCCCGACACGCGCGCGCGCGCGGTCATGAAGGCGAGTAAATCGCGGATGTGGACGATGCCGACGGGATCGTCGAGCGTCTCGTTGTAGACCACGAGGCGCGAATGGCCGGCGCTCTCGAACCGGTCCATCAACTCGCCGAGCGGGATGTCGCGCTTCACCGCGATGATGTCGGCGCGATGCACCATGACGTCGGCGATGCGGCGCTCGTGCAGGCCGAGGATGTTGCGCAGCATGGTGCGCTCGACGGTCGAGAAGCCGGTGTCGTCGGGCGTAGTGGCGTCGAGCACGACCTGAAGGTCGTCGCGCACCGAACCCGCCTTCCAGCCGAACAAGGTCCGGATGGCGCGCAGCAGCCAGCCGTCTGCGCTTGGGCGCATCACCTCGCCTGAGGTCACCACGGCCGGCAAATTGGCCGTGTTGCGCGGATTGTCGTGAATTGGGTCGGAATCCGGCATCTCAATGCGTCCCCGGGCGGTCTGCGTAGGGGTCGGGAATGCCGAGATGAGCCAGGATCTCCCGCTCCAGCGCTTCCATTTCTTCCGCGTCGTCTTCGTTTTCGTGGTCGTAGCCGACCAGGTGCAGGAAACCATGCACGGCGAGATGGCTTAAATGATGATCGAACGGTTTCTGTTCCTCGTCCGCCTCACGCCGCATGGTCTCGTAGGCGATCGCGATGTCGCCGAGCATGCGCGGCGCATCGCCTGGTTTCCATTCGCCTTCCGGCTGGAGCGCGGGAAACGACAGCACGTTGGTCGGCTTGTCGATGCCGCGCCAGTTGCTGTTCAGGGTGCGGATGCCGACATCATCGGTCAGCATCACCGCCAGTTCCGCCTCCGCAACGTCTTCGTCGACATTCTCGGCGGCGGCCGCCACGGCGCGCTGGATCACGGCTTCGGAATCGGGCTCGCTCTGCCAGCAATCGGCGACGACGAGGACCTCGGTATTGGGAAGATTGGGGTGTGACATTGTCTTTGTTCGGAACGAAGGGGCGCCGTGTCTGTGCCCGCTATGGTCCGGCTGTTGTCCCGTCAGGATTTGTTGCCGGCGGCCGGCCGCTGCGGCAAGCCTTCGTAGGCAGAAACGATCCGCGCCACGAGTTCGTGGCGAATCACGTCCTCGGCCTTGAAATGAACTTGCGCAATGCCTTCGACGCCGCTCAGCAGGCGCGTCGCCTCGGCGAGACCCGAGGTCTGGCCGTTCGGCAGATCGATCTGCGAGGGATCGCCTGTCACGATCATGCGGCTGTTCTCGCCGAGACGCGTCAAAAACATCTTCATCTGCATCGACGTGGTGTTCTGCGCCTCGTCCAGGATGATGGCCGCGTTGGTCAGCGTGCGGCCGCGCATGAAGGCGAGCGGCGCGATCTCGATTTCGCCGGTCTGCAGCGCGCGCTCGACGATGCGCGCATCCATGAGGTCGTAGAGCGCATCGTAGATCGGGCGCAGATAAGGATCGACCTTCTCGCGGAGATCGCCGGGCAAGAAGCCGAGCCGCTCGCCGGCTTCCACCGCCGGGCGCGACAGGATGATCTTGTCGACTTCCTTGCGCTCGAACAGTTGCGCGGCATGCGCGACCGCGAGCCAGGTCTTGCCCGTGCCCGCGGGGCCGATGCCGAACACCAGCTCGTGGCGCTTCAGCGCGCGAATGTAGGAATCCTGTGCCGCCGTGCGCGCGCGCACCGGGCGCTTGCGCAAATTGATGCTGTCGAAGGTGGATTTGGCCGACTTGGCGTCGAACTCGAACAGCGAACCCTGCGCGATCACGGCGCGGATCGCGCCCTCGACCTCGCCCTGGTCGAGATCCTGTCCCTTCACGGCCTGTGCGTAGAGCGTCTCCAGCACGCGGCGCGCGGCATCGCAGCCGTCGCGTGAGCCGCCGATGGTGATGTGGTTGCCCTTGGAATCGACGACGACGCCGAGCCGCCGCTCGATCTGCGCCAGATGCTGGCCGTAGGGGCCGACCAGCGCGGATGCGGCGCGATTGTCGTCGAAGTCGATGACGACCTGGGTCTCGGGTGGAACCTGCATGTCGCGGTCAAATTTGCGGCTGGGAGCGATAGAAGAAGACGAATCCGATGCGCTTTTGGGCAAGGGTTCAGGCTCCACTGGCTTGCGATAAAGCGGGCTCGCGCGCGTTGCGCGGCGTCACGAGCTCGCCGAGAAAGCTGTAGCGTTCGAGACTGTCGATCCGGACCGGCAGGATTTGTCCGATGATGTCGGGCGAGGCCATCACGTGCGCGGGCTGGAGGAACGCGGTGCGGCCGACGATCTGGCCGTCCTTGCGGGCCGGGCGTTCGAACAGCACGTCGACCGTTGAGCCAATCGCAGCCTTGTTGAAGGCCGATTGCTGGCTGTCGATCAGTTCCTGGAGCCGCTCCAATCGCTGGTCCATCTCGGCTGGGGACACCGTCTCCTGCATGTCCGCGGCCGGCGTTCCCGGCCGGGCGGAGTATTTGAACGAATACGCCGCAGCGTAGCCGATTTGCGCGACAAGCGCGAGTGTCGCGAGAAAATCTTGCTCGCTCTCGCCGGGGAAGCCGACGATAAAATCCGATGAAAAAGCAATGTCTTGGCGCGCGGACCGGAAACGGTCGACAACACGCCGATAATCATCGGCGGTATGTTTCCGGTTCATGGCCGCCAAAATCCGGTCCGAGCCCGACTGGACCGGCAGGTGCACGAACGGCATCAGCTCGCCGAGATCGCGATGGGCTGCAATCAAACTGTCATCGACGTCGCGGGGATGGCTGGTCGAATAGCGCAGCCGCGCGACGCCCGGGAGCGCCGCGAGGTGCTCCAGCAGTCTGCCGAGCGGCCAGCTTTTTCCGTCCGGCCCCTCGCCGTGATAGGCGTTGACGTTCTGGCCGATCAGCGTGAGCTCGCGCACGCCGTTGTCGGCGAGCCGCCTCACGTCGTCGACGATCTTTGCCACCGGGCGCGAGACTTCCGAACCTCGCGTGTACGGCACGACGCAGAAGGTGCAGAACTGGTCACAGCCCTCCTGGACCGTGACGAAGGCGGAAATGCCGCGGGCGCGGATCGCGTCGGGCTTGGGCTGGGCGAGGAAGCCGAACTTGTTCGCGGCCGGAAATTCGGTCTCGATCGCACGGCCTTCATTGCCGGCGCGCTTCAACAGCTGCGGCAAATGATGATAGCTCTGCGGGCCGACCACGACGTCGACCGCGGGTGCACGGCGCACGATCTCCTCGCCCTCGGCCTGCGCCACGCAGCCCGCGACCGCGATCTGCATGGTGCGGCCCGCGCGCGCAGCCTCGTCCTTGGCGATGCGCAGCCGGCCGAGCTCCGAGTAGACCTTCTCCGAGGCCTTCTCGCGGATATGGCAGGTGTTGAGGATGACGAGGTCGGCGTCATCAGCGCTGGCCGTCTCCACGAATCCTTCCGGCGCCAGCGTGTCCACCATGCGCTGGGCATCGTAGACGTTCATCTGGCAGCCATATGATTTGATGTGCAGCTTGCGCGGCGGCGTCATGGAACCCGGAGTTGAGGTGGAGGACAGCCCTCAAATATAGGCTGGAGCGGCGAAAATCCAGCGAATGGGTCCATCAAAGGCATTTCGGGGCGCCGCAAGCCAAGCAAGCCCCAAATCTCCACCTAAAACCTCCGGATTCCCGGTTCACGCGCTGGACGCGTCCCTCGGGACTGACGCCAGATGGCCGAAATCAACCCGCCAAGGCGTCCGCCGCGACCCGCCGGACCAGCTCCGGCAGCTGATGCATGTCGGCAAAGAGCAGGTCGGCGCCGGCCCGATGCAATGTTTCGGCATGGCCCTCGCGGCAATGGCTCCCGCCGTGAAAGCCGAACACCGTCATCCCGGCCGCCCGCGCGCCGGCAATTCCGGCCAGGCTGTCCTCGATCACGACGCAGCGCTCGGGCGGCACGCCCATCTCGTTCGCTGCGAACAGGAACAGGTCCGGTGCCGGCTTGCCGTTCTTCACCTGGGAAGCCGAGAAGATATTTGGCGCGAGGCGCTCGTGGAGGCCCGTGCTTCCCAGGCTCACGCGCATGCGCTGATGCGAGCCGCTCGAGGCGACGCAGACGCGCTGGTTGATGACGTCAAGCACGTCGCGAATGCCGCGGATCGCCTCAAGGTCGGCTTCGAACGCGCGGAACAGCTCGTCCTGCAGGTCGCCGTGATAGGCTTCGGGCAGCTTGCGGCCGAGCTCGGTCTCGATATCGAGATTGGCTTGCCGCGTCGAGCGGCCGAGAAAGCGCTCGAACACCTGATCCGAGGTAATTGGATAACCGTGCCTGGACAGCACATCCGCATGCGCGCGACAGGAGATCACCTCGCTGTCCACGAGCACGCCGTCGCAATCGAAGATGACGAGATCGATTGGCACTTAACATGTGGGTTTGTCGTCGTCGAGCGGGACGCAATAGAGTTCGAGCCGATGATCGACCAGCTTGTAACCGAGCTTGCGGGCGATCTCCGCCTGGAGCTTCTCGATTTCCTCGGAGGTGAACTCGATCACCTTGCCGTCGCGCAGGTTGATGAGGTGGTCATGATGGCTGTCGCGCATCTGCTCGTAACGCGCGCGGCCTTCGCGGAAATCATGGCGCTCGATGATGCCCGCATCCTCGAACAATTTGACGGTGCGATACACGGTCGAGATCGAGATCTTGTCGTCGACCGCGACACAGCGACGGTATAATTCCTCGACGTCGGGATGATCGACCGCCTCCGCGAGCACGCGGGCGATGACACGGCGCTGCTCGGTCATGCGCATGCCCGTTGCGGCACAGCGCGCCTCGATGCCGGACGCCTTTGATTCGGAAGAAGGTTTCAGTACGGTCATAGATTTGTCTGCCTAGCGGGGCGCTTTCTGCCACCAATGTTACGACAAGTCACGTCGCATCAGAAGTGCGTTCAATTGTTCCCCGTTCGGCTGCTTATAGTAGCGTTCGCGGCGTCCGACCACCATGAATCCGGTTCGGTCGTAGAGCCGCCGCGCGGGCTGGTTATTTTCCTCGACCTCGAGAAATATCGTGCGCACGCCACGTCCGGCCAGGTGGCCGAGATGGGTCATCAGCAGCGTGCGGGAGAGACCGCGGCCGCGATGGGCCTGGTCGACCGCGATCGAGAGGATTTCCGCTTCGTCCGCGCCGATCCGCGACACCGCAAAGCCGATCGTGCTGCGGCCGAGGCGCAACCGGTGCACCAGCGTGTTGCGCTCACTGAGCATGCTCTCGAACTCGCCTTCGCCCCAGCCGCGCGCGAAGGAGGCGCCGTGAAGCTGCGCGAGCCGTGCGACGTCGCGCGCGACAGCCGGCTCGACAACGGCCGTGCCGCCGCGCCACCATTCCGACAACCATCTCATCATGAGCTTGCAGCTTGTGCTGCAAGCGGCAGGTGTGCGGCCGGCTTTGCATCGGGCGCGCGCAGATAGAACGGCCGCGCCGGATTTGTCTCGGGATCGGCCGCGGCGCCAAGCCACGCGACCCAGCCGATGTCAGGCGCGGGCTGCGCGTCGACCGCGACCGGCTGCGGGATATCTTTCGGCCAGCGCTCCGCGAGGATCTTTGCGGCATTGCCGACCAGATGCGGTGCGCCGAATTGCGAGGCGGCGATCACCTCGTCGACGGACGCGACGCCCGGCCGTACCAGCTGGCTGCCGTCGCCGGCCACGATCTGGAAGTAGACGTGATCGTGCCGGGCATCAATCGCCGAGATCACCGGCGCCGTTCCGCTCTGGCCGACCACGGTGGCGGCATAGGCCGACAAGGTAGTCAGGCCTACGGCGGGACGCTTCGCCGCAAGCGCGAGGCCGCGGGCCGCCGAGATGCCGACGCGCAGCCCGGTGAAACTTCCGGGGCCCATGGTGACCGCGATGCGATCGAGCGAGGTGAAGGCGAGATTGGCTGATAGCATCACGCGCGCGATCATCGGCATCAGCGCTTCGGCGTGGCCGCGCTTCATCAGAAGCTGCTCCTGCGCAAGGAGCTGGCCGGCGTCGGTGTCGAGCACGGCGGCCGCGCACGCTTCCAGCGCGGTATCGATGGCAAGGATCAGCATAAGGCGATCATAGCATTGGCAATCGCATGATGCCCGATGTTCTTGCCGTCATGGCCGGGCTTGTCCCGGCCATCCACGCCTTTGCGCTCCAAGAACGTGAATGCCGCGTGCCCGGTCAGACCTCGCAGGGTAGGCAAAGGCGCACTTGCGCCGTGCCCACCATCGCGCCTACATCGGCCGGACTTCGACCACGTCGGGCACGAAATGCTTGAGCAGGTTCTGGATGCCGTGCTGGAGCGTCGCGGTCGATGACGGGCAGCCGGCGCAGGAGCCCTTCATGTTGAGATAGACGATACCGTCCTTGAAGCCGCGGAAAGTGATGTCGCCGCCGTCATTCGCGACCGCCGGCCGCACGCGGGTCTCGATCAGATCCTTGATCACGTCGACCGTCTCGGCGTCGGCCTCGTCGAAGAATTCGTCCTCGTCATCGATATCGACATTGCTCGCGGCCGCACCGTCGGCGAGCAACGGCGCGCCGGACATGTAGTGCTCCATGATGGCGCCGAGGATCGCGGGCTTGAGCTGCTGCCATTCACCGTTCGCCTTGGTCACGGTGATGAAGTCCGATCCATAGAACACACCGATGACGCCGGGCACGTCGAACAGCTTTTCGGCGAGCGGCGAGCGTGCGGCCGATTCGCGGTTCGCAAATTCCATCGGACCGCCGTCGACCACGACGCGGCCGGGAATGAACTTCAGCGTGGCGGGATTGGGGGTGGCTTCGGTTTGAATGAACATGGTTTTCTCCAGACGTCGCCGGTTCAAGGCCGGCGCGTGCTCTATCCACTAGCAGATGGCGACGGCGAACGCACGGTCAAGGGGTGAGCTGGCCGTTTACCTGTTATATCAGCGGGTTAGGGCGCCCGCTTCTCCCTCCCAAGGCAAGCGATGCGAGGTGAAGAGCAGCAACCTACGACAGCGAATCCACGCTTTGGTCACTCAGCGCGCCCGAAATGACCGTCACCGGCACCGGGAACGTGCCCAGCGCATGCGCGAGCAGCGCGACCAACGGCCCCGGTCCCTCCGCGCCCGGGTTCGCGGCGAGCACCAGCATGGCGATGTCGGGGTCCTCGTCGATAACCGCCAGCAGCTGCTCCATCGCGCCGCCTTCGCGGATGACCCGCTCCGGCGTGATCGCGGCGATGCCGTTGGCGCGGCCGGCAGCGCGGTCGAGCGCGGCTTCCGCCGCCTCATGCGCTTCGGCGCGCATGATGTCGGCGACCCCCAGCCATTCCTGGCTCTGCTGGTCGGGCTCGATGATGCGGAGCATCACCACGCCGCCGCCGGCGCGGATCGCCCAGCGGCTGGCGTAATAAACCGCGCGATCCCACTCGGCGGTGTCGTCGACGATGACGAGGCATTTGGGTTTGTGACCCGGCTGGAAGCAAAGTCGCTTGCTGGTCATGCATGTCCCGGAATGTGCACGGTCGACATGCTGCCACACTCCGTCCCGCTTGGGGAGAGGAGAAGCGGCCGGCGCCGTGGCGTCGGCGCGTTTCCTGAATGCGGGAATCAACGCCGGCGGATGAAGCCGACGATGTCCTTCGAGAGCTTCATGGTCTCATCGGCGATCGCGCGCGCCCGGTCGGCGCCGTCGTTCAGGATCGCGTCGATATGGCCGGGGTCGGCGACGAGGCGCTTCATCTCGCCGGCGATCGGCGCGAGTTTCGTGACGCACAAATCCACCAGCGCGTTCTTGAAGCTGGAGAACTGGCCGCCGCCGAAATCCCTGAGCACCTCGGCCTTGGAACGGCCGGAGAGGGCAGCGAAGATACCGACGAGATTGTCGGCCTCGGGGCGCGCTTCCAGTCCCTTCTCCTCGGTCGGCAGCGGCTCCGGGTCAGTCTTGGCCTTGCGCACCTTCTGCGCGATGGTGTCGGCGTCGTCGGTCAAATTGATGCGCGAATTATCGGACGCGTCCGACTTCGACATCTTCTTGGTGCCGTCACGCAAGCTCATCACGCGCGTGGCCGGGCCCGTGATTAAGGGTTCCGGCAGCGGGAAGAACAGGCCGTCATTGGCGCCCTGGCTGCGGATCGAGTCGGCGAAGTCGTTGTTGAATTTTTGCGCGATGTCCCGCGACAGTTCGAGATGCTGCTTCTGGTCCTCGCCGACCGGAACATGGGTGGCGCGGTAGAGCAGAATGTCGGCCGCCATCAGCACGGGATAGTCGAACAGCCCGACGGACGCATTCTCGCGATCCTTGCCGGCTTTTTCCTTGAACTGGGTCATGCGGCCCAGCCAGCCCATGCGCGCGACGCAGTTGAAGATCCAGGCGAGCTCGGCATGGCCCGAGACCTGGCTCTGGTTGAACACGATGTGCTTGCTCGGATCGATACCGCTGGCGATGAACGCCGCGGTCACCTCGCGGGTGTTGCGCGCGAGCTCGACCGGTCCACCCCAGACGTCCACGCCCTGCGTGATCGCGTGCATGTCGACGACGCAATAGATGCAGTTGTGGGTTTCCTGCATCTTCACGAAGTTGACGATCGCGCCGAGATAATTGCCGAGGTGCAGATTGCCCGTCGGCTGGACGCCCGAAAAAACCCGTTCAACGAATGGCATGGTTAGTCTTCCTGGCAAGCCTTCGTGGCAAGCCTTCCTGAAGGTCATTGGCCGTCGTTTCCAACAGCGGCGGAGCGTCGTCAAGTGTAATTCGAGAGCCTACGCGCCAGGAGCCTGCGCGTCAGGAGCATGGCGCGTCAGGAGCCTTGGGGGCAGGCTTCCTCAGGGCGTTAACCGCCTCGCGCCAGGAAGCGACGCCGAGGACTTGCAGGAGCAGGCCATAGACGGTGATCCCCGCCGCGATCTGCAGGCCCAGCACAATGAAGCGGATCAGGCCATGGGCCTCGGCAGGCACAAGATACACAGTCAGCCAGAGCAGGGCGCCCATGGCGGCTGCGGCGAGCACGATCCGGGGCAGCCGCTTGCGAGCGGCGGCATCGACCGAGAAGCCGAATTCGCCCGTGCCTTTCCGGAGCAGGGAGATCGCGCTGCTCCAGGCGCCGGCCGCAATGCTCGCGGCGATTCCCGTCGCACCGAAGAAGTGCCCGAGCACGACGGCAAGCGCGATCGCGACCACAAAGCCTTTGGCCGTTGCCAGCAGCGGCGTCGTCGTGTCGCCGCGGGCATAGAACGCCGGCGACAGCGCCTTGATCAGCACGTGCGCCGGCAGGCCCAGCGCCAGCCACATCAGTGCGCGCGCTGTGGCCGCGCTGTCCTCCGCACCGAAGGCGCCATGTTCGAACAGCATCCGCACGATCGGCTCGGCCAGCACGATCAGGCCCAGCGTGGCCGGCAGCGCCAGCCCGGTCGCGAGTTCGAGCGCGCGCGATTCCGCGTGCGCGACCGCATCACCGTCGCCGCTGCTCACTGCGCGCGTCAGCTCCGGCACCAGCACCGTGCCCATGGCGACGCCGACAATGCCGAGCGGCAGCTCGATCAGGCGGTTGGCGAAATAAAGCCAGGACACCGCGGCCGGCGTGGCCGAGGCGATGACCGCGCCGGCAACCATCAGCCACTGCGGCCCCGAGCCTGCGATCATGCCGGGAATGGCCTTAGCGAAGAAGCCACGCATTTCCTGGTCGAAGCTCGCACGCAGCGGTGCCGCCAGGCGTGCACTTCGCTGCGACAGCAGCATCAGGAGTTGTAGCAGGCCGGCGATGCCGACGATGGCCGCCAGCATCCGTGCGGCGAAGGTTGCATCGGCGTGCCACAGCAGGAGTGCTGCGATCGCGGCGATCAGGGCAATGTTGAACAGCAGCGGCGAGAACGCGGTGAGGGCAAACCGCCCCTGCGCGTTGAGCAGACCCATCAGCACCGTGACGGGTCCCGCGAAGGCGAGATAAGGCAGCATCAGCCGCGCGCTCTGGACGGTGAGATCGAGCGTCGCGCTGCCGACGAAGCCCGGCGCGATGATCATGATGATCAGCGGCATGAGAACCGCGATCGCGATCGATATCGCGATCAGTCCCGCGCTGACCGTTCCGAGTACGCGTCCCGCAAACGCCGCCGCAGCGGCCTCGCCATCGCGGTCACGAACGCGCAGCCATGCCGGGATCAGCGCCGCATTCAGGGCGCCCTCGCTGAGCAGGCGCCGCACCACATTGACGAGCTGGAACGCCGCCAGAAACGCGTCCGCCACCGCGCCGGTGCCGAGCAGCGCCGCGATCAGGGAATCGCGGGCGAAGCCGAGCAGTCGTGAGGCCAGTGTTCCCGTCGAGACAGTCAGGAAGGAGCGGATCATCGGAGCTGTTATAATACCGTTGCTTGCTCGCGCGGGCCCGGTCGTGATAGGCCGCGAGCCAGATTTCAGACCGACAGGAAGCGGATTTCCGCAGGTATCGCAATCCGCCAAACAGGATCAAGGTGAATGGCTGACGTGAAATATGACGTTCTCGGCATCGGCAACGCGCTGTTCGACGTGCTGGTCAAGACCGATGAAGCCTTTTTAGGCAAGCACGGCATGACCAAGGGCAGCATGTCCCTGATCGACGAGGCGCGGGCCGCCGCCATCTACAACGACATGGGCCCGGCGACGGAAGTTTCGGGCGGCTCGGCCGCCAACACCATCGTCGGCATCGGCAGCCTGGGGGCGCGCGCCGCCTATGTCGGCAAGGTCAAGGACGACCAGATCGGCAAGCTCTACGTCCACGACATCCGCGCTGCCGGCGTCGCCTTCAACACGCCCGCCGCGAAGGACGGCCCCGCCACCGGCTGCTCCTACATCCTGGTCACGGGCGACGGCGAGCGCACCATGAACACCTATCTCGGCGCGGCGCAGGATTTGTCGCCGGCCGACATCGACCCGGCCGAGATCGCCAGCGCCGGCATCGTCTATCTCGAGGGTTATCTCTGGGATCCGCCGGGGGCCAAGGAGGCCTTCGTCAAGGCGGCCAAGATTGCGCACGAGGCCGGCCGCAAGGTCGCGCTCACGCTGTCGGATTCCTTCTGCGTCAGTCGCTATCGCGACGAATTTCTGGGCCTGATGCGCAACGGCACCGCCGACATCGTCTTTGCCAACGAGTCTGAGCTGCACTCGCTCTACGAAACGTCCGACTTCGACACCGCGCTCAAGCAATTGCGCAACGACGTCAAGCTTGGCGTGGTCACGCGCAGCGACAAAGGCTGCGTGGTGGTGACGCCAACAGAGGCCGTCGCAGCGCCGGCGTCTCCGATCGCGCAACTCGTGGACACCACCGGCGCCGGCGACCTGTTCGCCGCCGGCTTCCTGTATGGCCTCTCGCGCGATCTCTCGCACAAGCAGTGCGGCGCGCTCGGCGCGCTCGCGGCCGCCGAAGTGATCCAGCACATCGGCGCGCGGCCGCAGGTGTCGCTGAAGGAGCTCGCCGGGCAGCGCGGGCTGACGGCGTAGCGCGGACGCTTTGCCCGTCGTTGCGAGTGAAGCAATCCAGGCTGTCCCCGAAGAAAGATTCTGGATTGCTTCGCTACGCTTGCAATGACGACAGGGAAATCACGCAGTCCTCGCAGCCTTCAATCCCAGCCGCTTTTCCACGTCGTCGCGCATCAGGAATTTCTGGATCTTTCCGGTCACCGTCATCGGAAACTCGTCGACGAATTCCACGTATCGCGGAATCTTGTTGTGGGCGATCTGCCCGTCGCAGAAAGCGCGCACCTCTTCCATCGTCAAATTCTCGCCGGGCCTGACGCGGATCCAGGCGCAGAGCTCCTCGCCGTAGTGGGCATCCGCAACGCCAAAGATCTGCACGTCCTGAATCTTGGGATGGCGATAGAGAAACTCCTCGATCTCGCGTGGATAGAGATTCTCGCCGCCGCGGATCACCAGGTCCTTGATGCGGCCCACGATGTTGCAATAGCCGGCGTCATCGATGACGGCGATGTCGCCGGTGTGCATCCAGCCGTTGGCGTCGAGCACATCCGCGGTCTTCTCCGTCTCCTCCCAGTAGCCCAGCATCACGCTGTAGCCGCGGGTGCAGAGCTCGCCCCGTTCGCCGCGCTTGACCATCTTGCCGTCGAGATCGACGACCTTGACCTCGACATGCGGATGGATTCGTCCGACCGTTGAGACGCGGCGCTCGAGCGGATCGTCGACGGCACTCTGGAAGCTGACCGGGCTTGTCTCGGTCATGCCATAGGCGATTGTGACCTCGCCCATGTTCATCTCGCTATTGACGCGCTTCATCACCTCGATCGGGCAGGGTGCACCGGCCATGATGCCGGTGCGCAGCGATGTCAGATTGAAATTTGAGAATTCGCCGTGATCGAGTTCGGTGATGAACATCGTCGGCACACCGTATAGCGCGGTACATTTTTCCTGCTCGATCGTGCGCAGCGTCGCGAGCGGATCAAACCCTTCGCCGGGATAGACCATCGTTGCGCCGAGCGTGACGGAGGCGAGGTTGCCCATCACCATGCCGAAGCAATGATAGAGCGGCACCGGAATGCAGATGCGGTCCGCTTCGGTCAGGCGCATGGCGCGGCCGACGAAATAGCCGTTGTTGAGAATGTTGTGATGGGTCAGCGTCACACCCTTGGGCGATCCCGTGGTGCCGCTGGTGAACTGGATGTTGACGGGATCGTCGAACTGCAGGGAGGCACCAAGCGCGGCGAGCTGCTCCCGATGCACGGCCCCGCCCATGCCGGCGACCTCGTCGAACGGGATCGCGCCCGGGCAGGCGGGGCCGCCGATCTGGATCACGATGCGCAGGACCGGCAGCCGCGCCGCCTGCAATTGCCCGGGCTTGGCGCTCGCAAGCTCTGGCAACAGCGTGTTGAGCATGTCCATGTAGTTGCTGGTCTTGAACGCCGTCGCGGTGACGATGGCGCTACATCCGACCTTGTGAAGCGCGAATTCCAGCTCGCTCAGCCGGTAGGCCGGATTGATCGTCACCAGGATGAGACCGGCCTTGGCGGCGGCGAACTGCGTCAGCGTCCATTCCGGCCGGTTCAGCGACCAGATACCGATCCGTGCGCCGCGCTCGAGGCCAAGCGCGAGAAAACCGGCGGCGAGCGCGTCGACCCGCGCGGCAAACTCCTTCCATGTCCATCTCACGCCGTGACTGGGCGAGACCAGCGCCTCGCGATCGCTCCAGCGCTGCACTGCCTGATCGAGGCTGCGCCCGATGGTGTCGCCGAGCAGCGGCGTGTCGGAGATGCCGCAAACGTAACTGTCGGCTTTGTCTGCCAAAATCAAAATAGTGTCCTCCAGCCAGGTGCGTGGATGGCCGGGACAACAAGCCCGGCCATGACGCGTCGTGAGAGCTAAGGCGGGGTCTTACGCCGCCTTCTGCCCACTGCCGGCATCGAGCCCGGCATAGACGCCGCGCTCGAAGCCAGCAAAAGCCTCCAGGCATTTTCCATCGGCAAATGGCAGCAACTGCATCAGGATCACGCCGGTGACGTCGCGCGCCGGGTCGATCCAGTAATAGGTGTTGGCGAGGCCCGCCCAGGCGAGGCTGCCCGCGCTGCGCCCCTCAGCGGTCTTGTCGGTGTTGATCATGAAGCTGAGGCCCCACTTCTTCACCTGCTCCGGATAGAGATCGACGTCGTTGGTGTACATCGGCGCCGCCGTGGTCATCTTGCCCATGGCGAGATCGCCGATGTGGTTCTGCCCCATCGTCGCGATAGTCTCGGCTTTCAGCACCTGATTGCCGTTGCCGCGGCCCTTGTTCAAGATCATCTGGGTGAACTTGATGTAGTCGGCCGCGGTCGAATAGAGGCCGCCGCCACCCATGTGGAATTCCGGCTCCTGCTCGAGCTCGAATGGGATCGCGGCGAGCTGGCCGTCCTCGCCGCGCGCATGCATCCCGACCAGGCGCTTGCGCATGTCGTCGGTGATCTTGAAGGCGGTATCGCTCATGCCGAGCGGTGCGAACAGATTGTCGCGCAGATAAGCATCGAGCCGCTTGCCGCTGACGGCTTCCACCGCCTTGCCGACGAAATCGATGTTGGTGCCGTATTCCCAGCGCGTGCCGGGATCGGTCATGATCGGCGTCTTCAACGCAGCGTTCTGGCAGCTGGTGATGGCTGGGATGCCGGTCTTGTCCAGATAGACCGCGAGATCGCCGTTCCACATGTTGTAGCAGAAGCCGGCGGTGTGGGTCATGAGCTGGCGCAGCGTGATCGGCCCCTTGGCCGGCCGCAGCTTGGCTTCGCCCTTGGCATCGAAACCTTCGAGCACCTGCGGCTTGGCGAGATCGGGCAGCACCTCGCCGATCGGCGCGTCCAGCGACAGCTTGCCTTGCTCGACCAGTTGCATCGCGCCCGCTGATGTCACCGCCTTCGTCATCGATGCGATCCAGAACACGCTGTCGGCGGTCATCGCATCCGGCTTGGAGAGATCGCGTTTGCCGAACGCGCCCTGATAAAGCACGTCGGTACCGCTGGCGGCGATGGCGACGACGCCGGGAATCTCCTTGGCCTCGCTCTTCTGGCGCAGAATCTCGTCGATCTGGGCTTTGCTTTGCATCCGCATTTCCTCCGGTTTGATTATTGTTGGAAGCGATCGATTGTCCTCCCGCGTGCTCCGCGCGGCAAGCACATCCATGGATCTGCGCCGGTCGCGATGTCGTGACTTGACGGTCCACGTTCCGCGCAGGACGACAGGGTGCTCGCAGGACGACAAGGCGGCTGAACTGCAACACTCCGTCACAATCTGCGGTGGATCGCCGCAACCAGCCGTGACCGTGGATGCGCACGGGCAAAATGTTTTGAGCGTTTGAAGCACTTGAACCATTTTGTGCGTTGCGGCGTTCAACTCTCGGCCCGATCTGCGGACCACGTTAAGATTTGATGCAAATTTGGCGGCCGTCCACCGGCCGCGAGGGGACCTCAGATGATTTCGACCTGGAGCGAATGGAAGCGCTATCCCCGTCCCGGACGGGGCGACAATCTCGAAGCGCCGATCGCACCCGGCATTTACGAAGTCCGCACCGCGGGCACCGGTGCGCTCTATTCGTTCGGCGCGGTCGACAATCTGGCGCAGGCGCTTGCGCTGCTGCCGGTCGGCTCGAAATCCTGGTTCGGCCGCCGCGATACCTCCGACGCCCCCGCTCTCGAATACCGGACGTGCGCGACTTCCTCGAAGGCCGACGCCAGGGCCGCCGCCGAACGCATGATCGGACGGCGCGAGACCTATATGAGCGGCGCGGCGTAAATCCCCCTGCTCCGAGCCCAGCTCCCAGCAGATGTGCGTTGCGGGACGGTGCATTGCGCGCCGCCTGTCCCTATATTGCGGGCGAACCTGAAAAAGCCCCTGGGAGTAACGCCATGACCCCGACCGCCGCCGCACGCGCTCAGCACGCCGCGTCCAATCTGCGCGACCGGTTGAAGGACCCGTCGCTGCTGAAGGAGGCCTGCTACATCGACGGCGCCTGGGTCGGCTCGCCGGTCTTCGCCGTCAACAACCCCGCGACCGGCGTCGAGCTCGCAAAGGTTCCGCAGCTTTCGGCGGATGATGCCACCAAGGCGGTCGAAGCCGCGGAGCGCGCGTTTCCGGCCTGGGCCAAGCACACCGCCAAGCAACGCTCCAATATTTTGCGCAAATGGTTCGAGCTGATTATCGCCAATCGCGAGGACCTCGCGCTGATCCTCACCTCCGAGCAGGGCAAGCCGCTCAGTGAAGCCCTCGGCGAGGTCGACATCGGCGGCGCTTATGTCGAGTTCTTCGCCGAGGAAGCCCGCCGCGTCTATGGCGAGACCATTCCGACACAGCGGCCGGATGCGCGGTTGCTCGCGATCAAGCAGCCGATCGGCGTCTGCGGCGCGATCACGCCGTGGAATTTCCCGAACTCGATGATCACGCGCAAGGTTTCGCCGGCGCTTGCGGCCGGCTGCACCGTGGTGCTGAAGCCCGCCAATGAAACGCCGCTGTCGGCGTTGGCGCTTGCCGTGCTCGCCGAGAAAGCCGGCGTGCCCAAGGGCGTGTTCAACATCGTCACCGGCGATGCAGCGCCGATCGGCAAGGTGCTGTGCGAGCATCCGGCCGTGCGCTTCGTCGGCTTCACCGGATCGACCGCGGTCGGCAAGATTCTGTACCAGCAGGCCTCCGTCGGCGTGAAGCGGCTCGGCCTCGAGCTCGGCGGCAACGCCCCGTTCGTGGTGTTCGACGACGCCGATATCGATGCGGCTGTCGAAGGCGCGATCGTCTCGAAATACCGCAACATGGGCCAGACCTGCGTCTGCGCCAACCGCCTCTACGCCCAGGACAAGATCTACGACGAGTTCGTGCAGAAGCTGTCGAAGAAGGTCGCGGCGATGAAGATCGGTGATGGTACCGAGAGCGGCGTTACGCAGGGCCCGCTGATCAATTTGAAAGCGGTCGACAAGGTCGAGCGCCACATCGCCGACGCCGTGAAGCGCGGCGCCAAAATCGTCACCGGCGGGAAGCGCAGCGAGCTCGGACGCTCGTTCTTCGAGCCGACGGTGCTCTCCGACGTCAAGCCGGACTCGCTGGTGGCACAGGAGGAAACTTTCGGCCCGCTCGCGCCGGTGATCCGCTTCAAGGAAGAGGCCGATGTGATTGCGATGTGCAACGCCTCGCCGTTTGGCTTGGCTTCGTACTTCTACTCCCGCGATCTCGGCCGCGTCTGGCGCGTCGCCGAAGCGCTGGAGTCGGGCATGGTTGGCGTCAACACCGGTCTGATCACCACCGAAGTCGCACCCTTCGGCGGCGTCAAGGAAAGCGGCTTGGGGCGCGAAGGCTCGCATCACGGCATGGAAGAATATGTCGAGATCAAATACGTGATGATGGCGGGGGTGTAAGGCCGCCGTTATCCCTCCACGTCATTGCGAGCGAAGCGAAGCAATCCAGAATCTTTCCACGGAGACAGTCTGGATTGCTTCGTCGCAAGAGCTCCTCGCAATGACGAAGCTGCAGGCCAATCAACGCCTCAGCACCGCGATCGTCCGGTTCGCGAACGTCAGCCGCTCGGCCATGACCGACACGAAATAGGTCAGCAGCTTGTGGCTGAGCGCGGGGTCCTCGTCTTTGATCGCGTCGAACTGGTGCGTATTCAGCACGTAGAGCACGCTGTCGACCTCGGCCTAGATGGTGGCGCTGCGCGGTGTCTGTGACACCAGCCCCATCTCCCCGATCGTGGTGTAACGACCGAGGCTGCGCACGCGCGTGGTGCGATCGTCCTCGGCCGGAATCATGATGCCGACGCGGCCGTCGAGGATGAAATGCATGGAATCGGCGGGGGCGCCAGCCTGCACGATGACCTCGCCGGCTTCGACCTCAATGCGCTGGCAACGGCGGATCAGCTCGTCGGCGCTGTCCTCGCTGCCGAGCATTCGCGTGAACCAGTCGCGCAGGCTGGCTTCTTCCTGCGCCAGCTCCTGATGCTGCGAGATGAGCTCGTTCTCGCACCACTCCAGCGCGTGATCGAGCTCGGGGATGATGGTGACGCCCTCGCCGACGAAGTCGCTGGAGCGCAGCACCTTCTCGGCCGCAGCCGACAGATGCACCAGGATCAGCTCGACGCCGAGTTCGCCAGCGCTGCGCTTGATCTGGGCAAAGCTATAGGCGGCCGATGAATCGACGCCGGTGACGAGCTTGAAGTCAAACAGCAGATAGCGGCATTCGGGGCGTTCCTGAAGCAGCTGCTTGACGTGCTGGTAGAGCCGGTTGGCGGAGCCGAAGAACAGATAGCTCTGGAGATTGAGGCCCCGGATCTTGCCGCCATGGGCCAGCAGCACCTCGTGGTCGTCGCTCGAGCGGTCGAGCGAGGAGCGATACTCCGAGCCGTCGAAACTGTATTTGATCGACTCGACCCGCGCGGCGCTGAACGCAAACGTCGCGCAGCCGATGATAACACCGATCAGGATGCCCGGCACGAAACCCCAGGCCACGATGATCGCGATGATGGCGATCAGCGACAGATATTCGAGCTTTGAAAGCCGCTTGCGCGACTCGATGATCCATTTGTGCAGCTGGTCCGCGCCGAGATAGAGCAACAGGCCGCCGAGCACGAATTTGGGGATGAAGCCAAGCAGCTCGGGCGCCACAGCGAGCATCAGCAGCGACAGCGCCGCGACGGTGAGGCCTGACAGGCGCCCGCGGCCGCCGCTGCTGAAGTTAAGCATTGAGCGGCTGGTCGAGCTGCAGCCGGGATAGCCGCCCAGCATGCTGGTCAGGATATTGGCGGCGCCGGTGACGTTCAGCTCACACTCCAGATTGGCTTCGCGATGCGTGGCCACCTCGATGCCGGTGGTGTTGAACAGCGTGCTCGAGGCCGTGACGAAGATGACGGCGACGACATTGCCAAGCAGGTCCGGTATGGCAAACCAGGGATAGCGGGCGAGATCGTCGATATGCCAGGGCAGCATGAAGACCGCTTGCGGCGGAGGCTGAAAGGTCCAACCCAACGTGCGGGCGTCATCGACGGAAACGCCGGTGATCCAGAACGCCAGATGCGCGGTGAGCACGCCGCCGACCAGAATGATCGGCAAGCCGAACGGGCTGCGCGAGCGGTGCCAGGTGAGATACAGCACCAGCGCCATCGCGCAGGCGGCACCGAGCTCCAGCAAGATGGTGCGGTCGGCGAAGTGCGACAGTGTCGCGAATTGCAGCGGGTGGTCGGTGATCACCCGGACCGCACCCATGACGATGAGAAGGCCGGTAGCGCCGAGAAAGCCGCCGACCACCGGATAAGGCACGTAGCGGATGGCGCGGCCAAGCCGGGTCAGGCCCAGTCCACACAGCACCAATCCTGTCAGCATCGTCGACAGGCCGAGGGTGATCAGGACCGCCGAGAGCAGCGGCTCCGACAGGTTCGCCGTCTCGATGCGCTCGACCACCGAGGCGGCCAGGATACCCGTCACCGCGGCGGTCGAGCTGTCAGGAGCTGCAATCGCGAAGGGCAGGGAGCTGCCGAGCCCGATGACGGCCGCAAGCACCGCGGAGCTGACGAAAGTCGCCGTGATGCCGTAGGACAGATAGGGCGACAACGGCCCCGCGAAGATCAGCAGCGCGTAGGACAGGCCGAACGTGACGGTCAGGACGCTGGCGGCGCTCCCGCCCAATATATCATTCAGCGCGCGCTTGAGGGCCGGTTCTAATCGCGGAGCCGGACGGAGGGTAATTGCTGGATCGGTCACGCCGTGGCGCTCGCCCCTGAAAAAATCTCGTCTGAGACGTAGACGACTACAGGCTTAGCGCAACAGGATTCTTGAAAGTATGAAGTACCGGACAGTTTCGCGGCGAGGTTGTTTGCTCAATCTCCGCAAATTATCTCCGCAAATTCGGTGTCGTCCGGGTCCTGGATCGGCGCTCACTTCGTTCGCTGGTCCAGGACGACGATAACGCCTGCGCTAAATCTTCAGCTCCGTCCCCGTCACCCGCCGATACGCTTCCAGATACCGCTTGCTGGTCGCCTCCACCACGCTCGCCGGCAGTGGCGGCGGCGGGGCGTCGCCGTTCCAGCGGCCGGCGCGGCGTTCGATGTCGAGATAGTCGCGCAGCGGCTGCTTGTCGAAGCTCGCCTGCGGCTGGCCGGGCTTGTAGGCGTCGACCGCCCAAAAGCGCGAGGAGTCCGGCGTCATGACTTCGTCGATCAGGATGATGCGGCCGTCCTTGTCGCGGCCGAACTCGAACTTGGTGTCGGCGATGATGATGCCCTGCTCGCGGGCGAGCTCCTCGCCGAGCGTGTAGATCGCGCGCGTCATGCTCTCGAGCGTGTAGGCCGTCTCGTCGCCCACGACCTCACGCATCTTCGCGATGGTGATATTCTCGTCGTGGCCGGTCTCGGCCTTGGTCGCGGGGCTGAAGATCGCTGGCTCCAGCTTTTCGCTCTCGACCAGGCCTGCTTTCAGCTTCTCGCCGGCCAGCGTGCCGGAGCCGGCATATTCCTTCCAGGCCGATCCCGAGAGATAGCCGCGGATCACGCATTCGATCGGAAACACGGTGGTGCGGCGGCAGAGCATCGCGCGGCCGAGAATCTCGGCGCGATGCGGCTTCAACGCCGGAATGGCTGCAATGATCTCGTCGGTGTCGGCGCTGATCATGTGATGCGGCACCACGCCTTCGAGCTCGTTGAACCAGAACGCGCTCACTTGCGTCAGCACCGCGCCCTTCATCGGGATGGTCTCACCCATCACGACGTCGAAGGCGCTGATGCGGTCGGTGGTGACGAGCAGCAGGCGATCGTCGTCGATGGCGTAGATATCGCGCACCTTGCCGCGTCCGATCTTGGGGAGGGGCAAGTCGCTGGAGAGCATGGGGGTCATCGGCAGAACTTTCGAAGCAAGGCCTTGCGACAGGAAATCCGGCCGCGCCTGATAGCGCGACCGGAAACCGGATTAGCCTATTCCGGCAGCGGAATGAACTCATGTTCCTGAGGAACCCCCGCGAAGCGACCCGTTTTCCAGTCCTGCTTGGCCTGCTCGATCCGCTCCTTGCTGGAGGAGACGAAATTCCACCAGATGTGGCGCGGTCCCTCCAGCGCATCTCCGCCGAGAAACATCATCCGCGTGGCCTTGAGCGCCTTCACCGTAATGCGGTCGCCGGGCCGGAAGATCAGCAGTCGCGGCCCCTCATAGCGCTCGTTCGCGATCTCGATCTCGCCGTCGACCACGTAGATCGCGCGCTCTTCGTGATCGGGGTCGAGCGGTACGATCGCGCCCGCGACCGCCGTGACCTCGGTGTAGAACCAGGGCGATACCATCGTAACAGGCGAGGTGGTGCCGAAGGCTGAGCCCGCGATCACCTTCGCGGTGAAGTCGCGCTCGGAAATCATCGGCAGATCGCCGGCCCCATAATGCTGGAACGACGGCGCGATCTCTTCAGAGCCCGCCGGCAGCGCGATCCAGCTTTGCAGGCCCAGCATCCTCTGGCCCGACGCGCGCTGCACATCCGGCGTGCGTTCGGAATGCGCGATGCCGCGCCCGGCCGTCATCAAATTCATCGCGCCGGGCTGGATTTCCTGGATGTTGCCCTCGCTGTCGCGATGCATGATGGCGCCGTCGAACAGATAGGTGACGGTGGCGAGCCCGATATGCGGATGTGGCCGCACGTCCATGCCCTTGCCCGAGACAAATTGCACCGGCCCGAAATGATCGAAGAAGATGAAGGGCCCGACCATCTGCCGCTTGCCATGCGGCAACGCGCGCCGCACCGCGAACCCGTCGCCGAGATCGCGGGTACGCGGCACGATAACGAGATCGAGCGCGTCGCAGGACATGGGATCGCCAAGCACGGGATCGTTCGAGGGTTGCCAGCTCATGGTGGACTCCTTTTGGCTTTTTCGAGCTAAATCGTAGCAGGATTTCGTTCGGCCGTCGCCCCAAAGCCCGGCCACATACTCCGCCGTCGTCGTCCGCGAAGACGGACGATCCAATACGCCGAGGCCTATCGATTCAAAACTGTCTCGGATTACTGGACGCCCGGTCAAGCCAGACGATGACAGCGGTGGGCGCGCTAGCCCTGGCCTGAGGATGGTCCTTGAAAAAAGGAGCCCAACGAACGATGTTCGGCTGATTTCAATCGTGACTGATCGCACCGCCCGATGACACTTGCCGCAACCGAGCTCGCCTTTCGCGCCGCCAGCGTCGCGCTGCTGCTGGTGCTGGCGGCGTCACTGCTGCAGGACTTCCGCAATGTGTTGGCTGCCCGCCTCGGCGCGGCCTTCGCATTGGGCGCGACCGCGCATGCTGTTAGCTATTCGTTGGATGTCACGTCGCGGATCCAGCTCTGGCATGCACCGCTGATCGCATTGTCGACCGGCACCATGGTGGTGTTCTGGCTGTTCACACGTTCCCTGTTCGACGACGAGTTTCACCTCCGCTGGTGGCACGGATCGGTCTGGGCGCTGGTGGCGGCCTTCAGCTTCGCGGGCTGCGTCTGGATTGCACCCAGCGGCCATGTGCGGTTCTCCGTGACGGTGGTCAATCTGATCGTGCTCGGCCTCATTGCGCTTGCGATCGGGCAGACGATCGCCTCCTGGCCGGCTGATCTGGTCGAGCGCCGCCGCAGCGTTCGCGTCTTCATCGTCTGCGCAACCGCGCTCTATGGCGGGCTGAATGCGGTGCTCCAGATCGCCGTCGCCGGGCACCACGTCGGCGATGTCGCCGAAACCATCAATGCCGGCGGGCTCACCTGCACCGTCGCGGCGATCGTCTATGCCATGATGCGCGTTGACGGGGCGGATCTGTTTCCGGCCGTTGCGGAGCCCGCACCGGCAGTCGTTTTCATTCAGCCTGCGGCCGATGACGCCGCCGATCAAAAGCTCATCGATGCCTTGATGCGGCTGATGGCGGACGAGCGGATCTATCGTCAGGAAAACATCACCATCGGCGTGCTGGCGGGCCGGCTGAAAATTCCGGAATACCGGCTGCGCCGGCTGATCAACCAGCGGCTCGGCTATCGCAATTTCAATGTGTTTCTGAACAATCACCGGATCGAGGAGGCCAAGGCCGCGCTCGCCGATCGCACCCAGGCCGAGGTCCCCGTCATCACCATCGCGATGGACGCCGGCTTCCAGTCGCTCGGCCCGTTCAACCGCGCCTTCAAGGCGGTCACAGGCGTGACCCCGACGGAGTATCGGCGGCTCAAGGCGGAAGCCGTCTAGACTATTAGCTCACTGAAATCACATCAGAATTTCAAACTCGGCTAGCCCCGGTCAGTTTCGACGAGGCCGTATTTCAAATCCGGCGAGCACCTTCGCCCGCATCCGGCTCCTTCTCCGCCACTCGCCCCGAAGCCGGAGAAAGCCCGTGACCCGCCGCCGCAAGATCATCCTCGCCACCACCGCCATCGCCCTTGCCGGCCTCGCCCTCGGCGCGGCGCGGGCCCGCGACGTGCCGAAGGTTGCCACCGGCTTCATCGCCGACACGCTCTGCTCGGAGACGTTCGTCTCCGGCCTCGATCCCATGCGCGACCTCGCCGAGACCACCGACGCGATGCCAGGCGCGGGTCTGTTGACCTGGGCGATGGATGTTCAGGTCGATCGCGCGCGTAGGGATGTCACCGTGAGCCTGTTCGGCATCGGCCGCAGCCATGCCGTCTATCGCGAGGGGCTCGGCTGCACGCTCGAGCACGGCCAGGGGATCGCCGACGTCGCGCTGCCGTCGAATGACAAGCAGCCCGCCTTGCTGCCCGAAATCGCAGGTCCGGGACTCGTGCCGCCGCAAAGCGAGGGGTTGTCAGCCGCGCTCGACCGCGCTTTCGCCGAACCCGCGCAACCGCCTTATCGCCGCACCCGCGCGATCGTCGTCATGAAGGCCGGGCGCATCGTTGCCGAGCGCTATGCTGATGGTGTCGGGTTGGAGACGCAGCTGCTCGGCTTCTCCATGACGAAGTCGGTGATGTCAGCGCTGACGGGCATCCTCGTGCGCCAGGGCAAGTTGAAGCTCGACGGGCCCGCGCCAATCGCCGCCTGGCAAAATCCGGATGATCCGCGCCATGTCATCACCGTCGATCAGTTGCTGCGTCACACCGCCGGCATTGCGCTCGGTAGTTCGTTGCAGGCCTCGCTCGGCTCCGCGCTCGAGCCGGTCAATGCCATGAAATACGCAGAGGACGATATGGCCAGCTTTGCCGAGCACGCGCCGCTTGCGACTGCACCGGGCACGGCGTGGAATTACCATGACGGCAACTTCCTCATTCTCGCGCATCTGATCCGTAACGCCGCCGGCGGCAAGCCCGCCGATGCGCTTGCCTTCGCGCGCCGCGAATTGTTTGCGCCGCTCGGCATGAACAACGTCACGCTCCAGCTCGACGGAGCCGGCACGATCGAGGGCTCCGGCGAGATGCTGGCATCCGCGCGCGACTGGGCGCGCTTCGGCCAGCTCTATCTCAACGACGGCGTCGCCGGCGGCAAGCGCATCCTCCCCGAGGGCTGGGTGAATTATTCTGCGACGGCCACGCCGAATGCCTGGGTCGGCATCGGCGCCGGCTTCTGGACCAACCAGGGCGACAGCTTTGGCGCAAAGTTTCGCGCCACACACGGCTGGCCGCGTGATGCCTTCTTCGCCAAGGGCACGATCGGGCAGTACACGATCATTATTCCCTCGGAACGACTCGTGATCGTTCGGCTCGGCCGCTCGCCGAATGCACCGCCGGAATCGGACGGTGTGTTCGATCTGGTACGCGACGTAGTGGCAACGATGCACGACAAGGGAAAGGCGGCGTGGACGAATTGAGGTGCCCCTCTTCCCTTCTCCCCTTGTGAGGGCTTTGCGCAATTGAGGGAGCGTGATTCTCTGATTCTGGCGAGGAGAGCCATGGTTGAGCGCAATGTAGGTCAGATGAGCTTGGCGGATGGCCTGGTTCAGGCGCCGCGAAGCAGCATCCTGGATGAGGTTGAGGCCGTTGTGGATTGGGCGCCGTTGCGAGCCTTGCTGGGCAAGCGGGGTAGTGACGGTGCCGGCGACAGCAGTTATCCGGCGGAAGTTTTGCTTCGGGGCTTACTGGCCGGGATATGGCACAATCTGTCCGATCCAGCGCTCGAAGCCGCGATCGCGGATCGGTTGTCGTTCCGTCGCTTTGTCGGCCTGAGCCTGCACGATCGGACGCCGGATCACACCACGTTGTGGCGGTTTCGGCAGGAACTCGCCAGTGACGGGCTGATCGAGAAGATCTTCGCGGAGATCAATCGGCAATTGGAGGACAAGAAGCTGATCCTTAAGCAGGGCACCCTGGTCGATGCCTCGTTGATCCCGGCTCGGGCCAAACCGCCCGGCAAGGCTCGCAAGGATGCGCAGGGAGAACTGCCCAAACCATCTGCGGATCGTGATGCGCGCTGGGGCCGGAAAGGCAAGAAGAGCGTATTCGGCTATAAGATCCACACGGGAGTGATGCAGGCCATACGATCATTCGCCGCATCCACATGACGGACGCTTCGGTCACCGACACCGAGCCGGCAGATCGTTTATTCTGCGGCGATGAGAAAGCGGTCTATGGCGATCAGGCCTATTATACGCATGCCCGCCACGCGCGCCTGACCGAAGCCGGCATCAAGGACCGCTTGATGCGTCGCCCCAACAAACATCATCCCGAGCTCCCGCCGCGGCAGAAGAAGCGTAACAAGCTGATCGCCAAGGTGCGCTCAGCCGTCGAACGTCCATACGCCGTATTCAAAGAGAACTATGGCCTGCGACGAATGCGGTTCTTCAACTTCGTCCGCAACCAGGTACTCATCGTGCTCGCCTGTTGCGCCTACAATCTGCGTCGCGCGGCCGGCGCCTTGGCCGCACCACGCCAGCAGTCCGCCTGCGCTTGAAAAGCAGGGGATAATGGAGGATGAAATGAGCACAATACGGTTCACCGCAGCAGGCTCACATCAAAAAAGCCCGCTACAGACCCCAAGCGCTCGCAGTGACCTCTCCGCAAAGCCCTCACAAGGGGAGAAGGGAGAGACGCGAAGCCGGCCTACACCGCCACCTCATCGCCAAGATACGCGACCGCCGCTTCGAGCCCGCCCTTGCCGTGCGGGATCTTCAGCGCGTTGAGGCCGATCTCGATCACCCCCAGCGTGCCGAGCAGCATCGGGGCATTGACATGGCCCATATGGGCGATGCGGAAGGCTTTTCCGGTGAGGTCGCCGATGCCGTTGCCGAGCACGACACCGCATTTTTCCTTGCAATAGCTTTGCAGCACTGCCGGATCATGGCCGTTGCTTATGGTCACCGTGGTCACGGTGTTGGAACGCTCGCTGGCATCGGCGATATTGAAGCCGAGCACCTGGCCTTCCGACCATGCACCGACGGCGCGGCGCGCGGCTTCGCCGAGCAGGCTATGGCGGCGAAAGGCGTTCTCCAGCCCTTCCTCGTGCAGGAGGTCGATTGCCTGGCGCAGTGCGAACAGCAGATGCACCGGCGCGGTGCCGGCATATTTGCGATAGTGCTCAGTGCCTTCGCGCTCGCTCCAGCTCCAATAGGGCGTCGCCATGTTGGCCTTCTTGTGCACCTCGAGCGCGCGCGCATTGGCGGCGACGAAGCCGAGGCCGGGCGGTGTCATCAAGCCCTTCTGCGAGCCCGACATCGCGACGTCGATGCCCCATTTGTCCATCTCGAACGGCATGCAGCCGAGCGACGCTACGGTGTCGACCATGTACAGCGCCGGATGGCCGCTCGCCTTGATCGCCTTGCCGATCGCCTCGATGTCGTTCTGCACGCCCGAGGCCGTGTCCACCTGGACGACGACGACGGCCTTGATCGCATGCTCCTTGTCGCGGCGCAGGCGCTCCTCGACCTCGTGCGGCCGTACCGCGCGGCGCCAGTCGCCCTTGAGCACCTCGACCTCGGCGCCCATCAGGGAAGCCGCATGGCCCCAGCCGATCGCGAACCGCCCGCTCTCCAGCACCAGCACTTTTTCGCCGCGCGACAGCACGTTGCTCAGCGCCGCTTCCCAGGCGCCGTGACCATTGGCGATGTAGATGTAGGACTTGCCCTTGGTCGCAAACAGTTTTGAGATGTCGCCGAGCAGGCTCTCGGTCAGATCGGTCATCTGTTTGGAGTAGATGTCGATCGCCGGACGATGCATCGCCCGCAGCACCTCGTCGGGCATATTGGTGGGCCCGGGGATGGCCAGAAATTCCCGGCCCGCGCGAACGGTCATTGCTATGCTTCCTTGTGTCGTGAAGACGGTCTGGAGGTTGTTTTCTTCTTTTACGCGCCGCAGAAGCCCAAGAAAAGCACGTAAAACGCAGGTCTGGAGTGGTCTTTTGTTCTGAGCATGGTCTTGTCGGAAAGCCGCTTCACACTTTTCCGGACCATGCTCTATCTCTTGGTCTCGCGGCAGCCGGCGGCTTCCGCCTCTTCCACCGAGCAGAACCAGCGCGTGCCCTTGCTGATCTTCATCTTGATCTGCGCATACCAGCGGCTGGTCGGCTGGTGATAGATGCACTCGCCGCCGGTGTTGACGTTGCCCTTGATGGTGCAGTCCGGCGAGGGCGCGACCGGCCCCGAGGCCGAAGCGAGCAGGATCGCATGCGCGCCCTCGGGCGGCTTGGTGGCGCCCAATATCGTCGTCTTCTTGTTGCGCACGCGCCAGTCCCAGGGCGCGATGAAGGCGCCCTGCCACATCCCGGCCTTTGCCTCCCGCGCGCCAGCCTCATCATGTTCGTAGTCGCGAGAGACGCGGGTATAGGCCAGCGCCCAGCCGGTGCGAACCAGCCATTTCTGGATGTCTTCGCCGCCGACATCGCAGCGCGCCACGGTGCGGCCGCGCCGGTCGATCGACCGCGCATGGCAGACCCAGCTCTTGCCCTCGGTGTATTTGGCGAGCTCGTCGCGGGCCGCGATGCCGCAGGTCCAGCGCTCGCCCTTGGTGTTGAGGCAGAGCTGGTCGACCGCGGGCGCGTCGATGCCGCCGAGCCGGATCCGCGTGTTGCCGATCACGACTGCGTCGCCGGCTCGGACTTTTGCGGTGCCGGTGATGTCGGCGGCCTCAGCCGGCGACGGCAAGCCGGGCAAGGATAAGGCGAGCAGTGACAGCGCAATCAGAAATTTTCGCAACATGCCGGTCCGCGTGTGATGAAAATTGCGATAGACCTCGCGATTGTGGTCGGCTTTTGTCCGCCCGGCCAGCGTTTGCCAGGCAGATGGGCTTTCAACTTCCTGTCATTGCGCCCGGGGCACGAGACCATCTCACCCTCGTCCCGCCATCGCCCGCTTGGCCACCGCCAGCCCCATCAGCACGAACGCCGACGTCACCTCAGGCCCCCCGACCAAAATCCGCGTCGGCGTCTTCATCTTGTTCCACTCATAGGCGCGAAACGGGCCGCGGCGGCCGCCTTCGCCCAAGCTCGCGACGATCACGTTCAGCGCCGGCGCAAAGGCGCGCGGGTCGGCGCCGAGATGGCCGAGCGCGATCAGCGCCAGTGCCGCGTCGAACACGTTCATCTCGGCGGCCATCAGCTCGCCCTGGACGTAGGAGAGCACGCGGTGACGGATGAAATCGAAATCGCCATCGGGATCGACCGCGGCCTGCGCCGCCAGCGGCAGCGCCAGGAAGGCTGCGTAGCAGCGGCCGAAATAGGCACTGTAGAGCTCCGGCAGGTAATAGATGTGTGAGCGCGGATTGGCGAAGGCGCCGCTCGCGGCAAGCCGCTTCTGAAAGCCGATGATGCGATGCACGGTGGCGAGCCGCGCCGGCGTCTCCAATACTTTCCAGCGCGCGAGGTTGCGAAAGCTGACCTCGAGAATGTCGAGATTGAGCGTCGGATCGAGATCGTTGCCGTAGGGCCGCTCGCCTTTGAGATTGTCGATCCAGGTCGCGACACCGCCCTCATAGTCGATATTGTCGTTGATCGGCACCGTCACGCGCGGCTCGTTGACGCCCGCGCGCACCTGATAGCCCGCGTAGAAATCCAGCAGCGGCTGGTCGAGGATCGGATCGGTGCAGCCGGCCTGCGTCGCCGCGGAGATCGAGCAGGCCGTGGTGTCGCAATCCGGCACGTAGACGCCGAAACCGAGATCCTGCTTGATCTGGGCGAAGTAGCGCGAAAAGCGCGGATGCGGCGCGGGCGCCAGCGCGGTGATGACGTTGAACCGTGCGCCATCGAGGCCCTCGACTTCCTCGCGGCTGATGTTGACGCAAAAATCCACCATGTCGGCGATCGCGCTCTCAGCCGCCATCTTGTCGGCGGACGAGGCGAGCCCGGTCTCGACGTAACTCAACAGCGCCTCGATGAAGAACGCGTCGTAATAAGCCGAGCGGTGGCGGATCTGCACCGGTTCCCACATCGGCTCGGCGATGCCGGTCCAGGGCGGATTGACGACCGCGCGCGCCGGCGAGCGCGCAATGAAGACGCGGGCGAGATTGAACAGCAGCGAGGAGTTCTTGTAGCCGCGCGCGTTGAGGCCCGTGAGCGCCATGGTCAGCTCGCGCCCGCGGAAATCGGGATCGCCGATCAGGTTGAACGCGGCGTAGGTCGGCAGAAAGCCATTTTTGCGGTACGAGCCGAGCAAATGCTGCGCGCAGTCGCGGATCACGCCGTCGATCTGCGATTGTTGCGGCATCGCGCCGGTGAACATGGCCGGCGGCGGCTTGGGATGATCCAGCGCGATGCTGTCGACGAGATCGGCGACGGGCTGGCCGACCGCCGCCCAATCGGGCTCGGCTTCGTCGCGGGCGCGGACCAGCGCCTCGCGCAGCCGGGCCAGTTTCGCTTCGTCGCGCAGCTCGGGCAGGCCCGCGCGTCGCAGCAGCACCCGCAATGCGGAATTGCCGAGCGCGGTCTTGTAGAACCTGGCCAGATGCGGATCGCCGCTGGCCGCAACAGACAATACGGGATCGCAGACGTCGTAAAGCGAGGGGCCGTCCTTCCGCGCTGTCAGCGCCCGGCAGGTGGCGCCGGCAAAATATTGAAAGCTCATGAAATACCTGGTCGCCGGAATTTGGCCGGGGGCCGGCCGGCACGCTCCCAGCCGCGCACCACCCCCTGCAACTCGTTGAAAAGCTACCCGGATTCGCAGGAAATACAAATGTGATAGCGGTCACAGAAAGATCCGGCACGAAGTCTGCATAATCAAGCCCCGGAAGGCTACGAAGACGCAAAAAAATCACACATTGGGCGAAGGGAATTACCTAATATCTTCAGTGGTTTAGCTCAAGTTTTGCGCAATCTATTGCCGGGGAGGCAATATCCGGTTAAAGGTTTGTTTGGTGCGGCGCCGCAAATTGCGCGCAATTCGGGGGCACACCCCGGCCAACCCCTCAAACCTAAAGACGCTATCGCGCTACTCAAACAGTGTGCGCGTGCTTGGCTGGTCTTTGGCACAGGAACGAACCGAGATGAATGTAAAGCAGCTCGACCTTTCCCGACGCACGATCGCCGTCGCCGCAGCCCTCATCGGCACGGTGTCGCTCGTGATCGGCGCCCATGCTGCCCTCAATATGCGTACGTTCGATGCCGCCAAGGCCATCTCGACCGACCAGGTCACCGGCTCGAGCGGCCAGACCTCGCGTCTCGCGCTTGTCATCGGCAATGGACATTACCCGGACGCCAGCGCGCCGCTGACGCAGTCGATCAACGACGCCCGCGCGCTGTCCTCGTCGCTGCGCAAGAGCGGCTTTGACGTCGACATGGTGGAAGACGCAACCAGGGACGACATGGTCCGCGCCGTCAATCGCCTGAAGTCCCGGATCAAGCGCGACACCGTCGTCATGCTGTTCTTCGGCGGCTACGGCGTAGAGGCCGGCCGCCAAAGCTACATGTTGCCGGTCGACGCCGTGATCTGGAAGGAAAGCGACGTCCGCCGCCAGGGCGTTTCCATCGACGGCGTGCTCGACATGATGAAGGAGCAGGGCGCCAAGACCAAGCTCGTCGTGGTCGAGGCTTCCCGCCGCAATCCCTATGAGCGCCGCTTCCGCTCCTACAGCCACGGCCTCGCGCCGATCACCGCGCCCGACAACGCGCTGATTCTTTCCTCGGCTTCGCCCGGCAAGGTCGTCGACGACGGCAAGGGCGAGCACAGCGTGCTGGTCAGCGAGTTCCTCACCAATCTCAATGCGCAGGGCAGCGCCGAGAGCGTCTTCAACAAGACCCGCGTTGCCATCTCCCGTGCGAGCGAAGGCGACCAGGTCCCGTCGGTCTCTTCCTCGCTGCTCGAAGATATCCATTTCGGCGAAGCCGGCGGCTAGTTTTTCTTAGGTTCTGCCAAGTCTCCTGCCCCGGACGCGGCGCATCATGCAATGATGCGACGCTGAGCCGGGGCCTGGTTTTTTAGGCTATCGCCTGGACGAGAGATGGGTCCCGGCTCTGCGCAGCAGCATTACACGCTGCAGCGCGTCCGGGACCAGAGCAACCCTACTTCGCAGCTTCCGCGGCCATCACCGGGCGCACGGCATCGCCTTCGCGCAACAGCGCACCGGCGCGGGCGACGACGACATCGCCTTCGTTGAGGCCGTCGCGGACCTCGATATTGCCGCCCGACATCAGCCCGACCTCGACGCGCTTGGTCTCGACGCGGTTGCGGCGGATCACCTGCACGACGGTACCGGCGGAGGAGTACTGCACCGAGGTCAGCGGCACCGCGACGTTGCAGCTCTGGCCCGACTTGATCAGCGCGCGCCCGCTTGCATTCAGCAACAGCCGTTTCTGCGAGGAGATGCCGATATAGACGATGCCCTGCTGGATGTTCGGCTCGACGGTCGGGCCGATGCGGCGCACCTTGCCGTCGATATCTCCGGCGCCGGCGATGCGCACGGTCGCCTGCTGGTTGACCGCGAGCTTGCGCATATCGGTGGTCGCGACGAGGCCGACGAGATCGTATTCGCTGCGCGCCACGATGGTGAACAGCGCCTCGCCCTTGGCCGAGGCGAGGTTGCCGATCTGCGCGGTCGACGTCGCGATCACGCCCGCAACAGGGGCGGTGACCTGAAGCGTGCCACCCTCGGGCAGCGCCAGCCGCGCCAGCACTTGGCCTGCGGTAGTGGTTTCGCCGGCTTCTGCCAGCACTTCCGTCACCTTCAGGCCGGGTCGCTCAGGCCGCACGGAGCTTTCCTCGCGCGCGACGATCGTGCCGGTGGCCTCGACGATGTCGGAGAAACAGGATTTTGCGACCTTCAGCACCGTGACTGCCGGTCCCTTGGGCGCGTCGTCATCGGCGGCGGGCGCGGGCTGGGCGGACAGCAATAGCAGTCCGGTGAGCGCAACGAAATGCTGGGAAAAAGAACGCGCAGGCAATGAACGCATCGGTCATTCCGGTTGGGGCCTTGACGGCCTCATCGATAACAGAAGCAACCGCGGCAGACCATGGGCCGGCCGGATGAGAATGCCGCAGCAGCACGGGCGGCGCGTTGCCGCCCGTTGAATTAGTCTTCGGGACCGACGCCAAGGTTCGCTGTCTTCCCCCCTGCGGCCATCCTTCGAGACGCCCGCCTGGCCCTCAGGATGAGGTCGTGCTTCGCGGCGAGATATCAGACCCTCATGGTGAGAAGCCCGCCAAAGCGGGCGTCTCGAACCATGCAGGCCGAACTCATCCCGCAGCCTCCAAAGGTGAGCAATCTCACGGCAGGTTCACGAACTCCACCCAGTTCGGCTTCTTGCCGGTGGCGTAGGATTTCAGCTTGGTCAGCGCGCCGCCGCTCTGGTCGATGGCATAGACCGTCATAATGTCGGAGAGTTCGCCGACGGCGGCGAGGTAGCGCCCCGAGGGATCGATGTGGAAGCCGCGCGGTTGCTTCTCGGTCGGCACGCTGCCGATCGTGGACAGCTTGCCGCTTGTTGCATCGACCTTGTAGGCGGTGAGCGTGTTGGTGGTGCGATCGGAAGCGTAGAGGAAACGGCCGTCGGGGGTGATGTGAATGTCTGCCGCCCAGGGCTTTCCCGAAAACCCCTCCGGCAGCGCGGTGGTGCGCTGGATCTCGTCCCATGCGCCGCTCTTGGCTTCGTACGCGAACGCCGCGACGTCGCCGTTCAGCTCGTGGATGAGATAGACGAACTTGCCGTTGGGGTGGAATACGAAATGTCGCGGCCCCGATTTCTCCGGCACCTTGTGGGCCGGCGGATCGCTCGGCGTGAGCGTACCGGTCGCGGCATCGAACGCGAAGGCCAGCACCTGGTCGGAGCCGAGATTGGTCGCGAACACGAAGCGGTTGTCGGGCGAGGGCAGGAAGGCGTGCGCATTCAGCCCGGTCGGGATCACCTGCTTCGGCTCGCCCGCGACGCCATTGGCGTTGAGCGGATTCAGCGCGACCTTGTTGCCGCCATAGGAGGCGCTGAACAGGAACTTGCCGCTGCGGTCGAGGGCGATATTGGCCATGCTGTCGGCGAGCGGCCCGTTGCCGATATGGCTGAGCTGACCCGTCTTGGGATCGATTGCAAAGCTCACCGCAACGAACGGCTGCGAGCGGACGCCCGCAATCAGCACGCGGTGGTCGGGCGTGATCGCGAGCGGCGTCGAGGAGCCGGGCTTTTCGACGCCGCTGAAGGCGGCCGTCTGCACGGGAACCATCTCGCCGCTCTCAGCCATCTTGAACACGCTGATGTCGTTGCTGTCGGCATTGCCGACATAGGCGAAGGTCTCGGCCATGCCGGCGCGGACTCCAGAAATGAGGGTGAGGAAAGCGAGGGTGGTGGCGATCGCAGTGCGGGGCGCGCGGGATGCGACGCGTCGGGTCGGTCTCAACATGGGGTCCTCCTGAAAGCCGGTGCGGCAGTGTCGTTTTGTCGCGAGGATAGCGGCAGCCGCCCCGCCGCACCAAATTCCAATTGGGATTGATCGATGCCGAAATGGTATCGGTGGGGAGGTCTACCGCACCGCCGCTGTGCGGGAGGGCAGATGCCGGCCGGGCGGAGGTTTGGGCGACCCGAGCACGGTCCACACGGTGACCGCGAGCAGCGCGCAGGTCAGGATCGTCCGGACGATGAGTGGTTTCCGCATCAAGCCGAATCCGTCCCTCAAATGAATGCCCCTGGGGCGCGCCTTGCGATCGTGCACTGCAAACCGCGGCAATCCTATGAACTCGTTCACAGGCGGAAACGAACCAATGCCGCGCCAGCGCATTGAACGGGCATGCCCCGCGAAAACGATCTCGAAGGTAAGCCCGACATGGGCGGCAAGCATGGCGGCGAAGCCGGCCAGCCCGAGCCGCCGCCGCGCCCGCATCAAGGCGAGCGCGATGAGGATGTCGTGGCAAAGCGCCACACCGGTCAAACCGATCGCAACTCGGTGCCGACGAAACCAGAATAGCGCCCCGCCCGCACCGCACTTGCATTTGGAACAGCAGCCTCGCCTTTCCGTTGTCCTGATCCCGCGGGCTGAGGAGATCGAAACGGAGGCTGGCACGTGTTTTGGATTTATTGGGACACCGCCTGGTCGCTCATCATCAGCGGCATCATGTTCGCCACCATCGTCACCCATCCCGACGCGGAGTTCGCCGAGATTCGGGCGGCCAAGCAGGCGAAGTAAGCCCGCATCCTGCGAAATTTCCTGAACCCTCAAATCATGCTGCCGGGCATGAAGCAGCGGATCTTGGCGCGTCCGTTGATATAATACGGCCAGACCATGGTGCGGCCGGCACGGTTCGGCTCGGTGATCACGGCGTCGTCGGGCACCTCGATCCAATCGCCCATCAGCCTGACGCGATAATGTCCGTTTTGCGTGTCCCAATCGACGTCGTCGAGGGCGGTGCCGTCGGCGTCGGCACAGCAGGCGCCGCCGCCCTTGCTGTGCAGGCCCTCGAACCAGCCCTTGAGGGGAGAGTTTGCGTAGCGACCGTCGTCGCGGGCTTCCACGTAAGGCCCAATCAAGGCGGCAACCGCTACGAGCGTGATGATCCTGAAAGTCGCGATTGCCATATCGCCTCGCTCGATCTCGCGCGCGCGCAGACGAGAAGCCGCCTGCACTGCACGTGACGCAATGCCGGCTGACGCCCGCCGACCGGGTTCCAGCCGTCTCAGTTGGGGCGATAACCGCGAGGTCCGACGTTTGATCCTATTTTCAAGGGCGCGAACTCATCGATGACATGAGTCCGCGCCCTGCGTTGATGCTAATCCGGCAAGCGCTCAGTAGTCCCAGAACACCGGAACCCAACGAAAGGCGTTGCCGTCGACCGCGACCCGGCCCACGGACGGGAACGGCAGGTGCGTGGCCACCAGCATCTCGCCGGTCTTGGCGAGCTCTCGCAAGAGATTGATGCGTACGCGCGCCGCATCCTCGGGGTCGTGTTCGAAACCGTTGTGCCAGTCCGGTTGTTCGAACCCGACGGCAAACACGGCGTCGCCGGCGAATGTCAGCGCATCATCGCCGGACGCCATGCGAACCACGCTGTGTCCGGGGGTGTGACCGCCGGTGCGACGGGCGATGACGCCGGGCGCAACCTCGTGCTCGTCATCGAACAGCCGCAGCCGAGGGCCGAACTCCTTCACGAACCGCTTGGCGGTCGCTCGAAGCGCGTCCGGGAATCCTTCCGGCATGGCAGTGCGGGAAAAATCTGGCGCTTCCCAGAATTTGACCTCGGCAGCCGCGACGTGGATCCGCAGGTCTTTACGCAGTTGCTCCTTCACCCCGTCGACCAGCAGCCCGCCGATGTGGTCCATGTGCAAATGGGTCAGCACCAGATCGGTCACCGACGAAAGATCGATGCCGGCGGCCGCCAGTCGCTTGATCAACTGCCCGGCGCGCGGCAAGTTCAAGTTCGGGTCCGATCCCAGTCCGGCGTCGATGAGGATGGTCTTGCCGCCGCTGCGGACCATCACCGCGTTCAGCGCCCAGTCGAAAGCGTCCTGCGGCAGGAACATGTCGTGCAGCCAGGTCGCCCGGACGGCCGGGTCGGCGTTGTGGGCCAACATCGTGGTTGGCAGCGGCAGCACGCCATCGCTGACCACCAGCACGTCGATCTCGCCGATCTTCAGCGCGTAGCGCGAGGGAACGAGCTCTTCGGGCCCCGATGACACGGGATATGAGGTGTTGTGCAGATTCATGTGGGTCTCCTGTTTCAAGGGTAGAGTTTCCGGCTGGTCTTGGTTGAGCAGGCCGCACGGCCAGGAACGTGCAGCCGTCATCGCTTGGTGCGTCTAGAGCTCAGTCACGCGCTCCGGATCCGCAGAAGCGAGCGCGGCGGCGCGCTCGGCCTTCGGCGGGTAGATCCAGACAGTGTTGATCTCCTGCTTGGTCTTCTTGGCGGTCGCGCCGACCATCTCGACCTCGCGCTCCCATCCGCGCGTGAACAGCGCGCCGGCTTCGCCGAGGTCGAGGCAGGTCACATAGGCCTTCTGGTGATAGGGCCTGGTCGGCACGCCCAGCAGCTCTGCCGCGGCGTTGTTGCCGGCAAAGGCGCCCATCCGCGTGGCGTGCTGACACGACATCAGCGCGTGATTGCCCTCGTCGTCGCAGGCGGCGCGCGCAGCATCGCCGGTGGCGAAGACGCCCGCGACACCGGGCACGCGCAGATCGCGGTCCACCAGCAGCCGGCCGAAATTGTCGCGCCCGGCAGGTATCTGCGCGGTCAGCGGCGCGGCGCGAATGCCCGCCGCCCAGATCACGGTCTCGGTTTCGATGTGCTCGCCGTTCGACAGCGTCACGCCGGATCGATCGAGCGAGGCGACACCGGCGCCGAGCCGTGTCTCCACGCCGATCTTGCGCAGGGCTTCCTCGATGATGGGGCGGGCGCCCTCGCCCATGTCGGGCGCGATCGCAATATTGCGGTCGACGATGATGATGCGGGGCCTGGCATCCTTGCCGAAGATATCGCGCAACCGCGCCGGCATCTCCGTGGCCGCTTCAATGCCGGTGAAGCCGCCGCCGGCGACCACCACCGTCTCGCGTCCGTTCACGGCGGGCCGCTTCGCAAGACCGTGCAGATGCTTGTCGAGCGCGACCGCGTCGTCGAGCGTATCGACGCTGAAGCCGTGCTGGGCGAGGCCCGGAATGTTCGGACGGAACAGCCGGCTGCCGGTGGCCACGACAAGGCGATCGTAGGAGAGCGTTTTGGTGGCGCCCTTGGCGGTGGCGATCTCCACCGTTCGAGCTTCGGTGTTGATGGTCTCGGCGCTGCCTTGCACATAGGCGACGTCGATCGACTCGAGCACATCGAGCAGGGGCGCCGTCAGGGTCTCGGGCTTCGCTTCGTAGAGCCGCGGGCGAACCACGAGCGTGGGCGCGGGGGCAACCAGTGCGATCTCGAGCTGCTCTGGCGAGACGCCCTGGATCTCGCGCTGACGCGCTGCGGAAAGGGCGGCGTACATGCCGGCGAAGCCGGCACCGATGATGATGATTCGCATGGATTTGCTCCTTGTTGTTTCGCTTTTCGAAAGTCCGCGCGCGACCGCGTTGCTGCGTTAAGGGCAGCGTCCGGCAGCGGCACGAAGAGGTGAAGTCGATGGCTGGTATTAAGGGGCCATGCAGCGTTGCAGCGGCGAACGCGGCGGCAAGCTGTAGCGAAGGACGAGCGGCTGAGGCTCCATTGCACCCCAGTCCTGATAGGGCAGGCCGGGGCCATTTCGGGTCATGATGGAAACCAGCGGATGCGTCGGATGCATGGAGTACGCCGGAATTTCCACCTCCTCGCCCGTCGCCGACGTGAAGCGAACGGCCAGCGAGAGTCCGTACAAGGTCGCGGTCGCGAGGCTTCGGCGGCGTGATGCAATCAGCTGGCGGGTGACGAAGTTTTTCCAGGTCATCTTTGGTCTCCCTCGATTGGTCTGGACATGGTGATGATGTACCCCACCCGATTTGCCGCTGCCCCAGCGCGATTGCCGTCCCTGTCGAGGGATTGCTGCTAACGCACGCGCCTGCGCCAATCGCTCGGCGTTTCGCCCGTCAGCTTCTTGAATGCCGCGGCGAAGGCGGTCTGCGAGGAATAACCAAGCGCCGCGGCGACCGAGACGACCGATTCGTCGCTCTCTCGCAGCATGTTCATGGCCTGCTCGAGCCGGTGCTGGCGCAGCCAGGCATGCGGCGAGAGTCCGGTGCTCTCCTTGAAAGATCGGCAGAAATGGAAACGCGACAGACCTGCGTCGTATGCAAGCGCCGAGAGCGATACATCTGCATCGCTGTCAGAACGCAGGCGTTCGATCGCCCGGCGCAGGACCGCCGGCGAAAGGCCGCCGATAATCGGCTGCAGCGTGGCCGGCACGCCGGCATGGGCGGCCAACAGGCGCGTCGCGAGAAGATCCGTCAATTGCTGCCTGAACAGCGTGTCCAGCGTGGCGCTGCCTTCGAGCGAGTCGGCCGCGCTCAGGAGCAATCGGGACGTGATGGCGTCGGGATGCCCGGTTCTTTCCAGCAGATCGTCAGGGCTTGCCGTGTTGGCTTCATCGGCGATGCGCAGCAGCGTCCGTTGCGGAAGATAGAGCTGAACGACATGCAAGGGCCGGTGGATGTCCCAACGTGACGTCGAGCCGGCCGGAATGATCGTCACGACACCGGCACGCGCCGTCGCGATTGCAGCCGTTTTTCCCGTGCGCCGTTCCAGCGCCTGCGAGCCGGCGGGATAAGCCATGATGACGTGATCGGCCATCGGCTCGACAATGTCGTGCAGCGCCTCGTGTTTCCAATAGGCGATGGCGCCGCTTTGAGAATCGGAGGCCATGCGAAGCGGCTGCGTCTTGAGGACCCGCGCCATCTCCAGATTGGCGGCGCGCCGCTCGCGCGCCGAATTGTCGTCTGGCTGGAGATCTGGTTGCAGATCTGGTTGCAAGACCGGTTGCACGTCCGGCGCGGGTGGCAAATTTTTGTGCGGGGGATTGCGCATGAGTGCGCTGCTTCCGATCATGGCGTGGCTCCTCCTGATCGCCTCAGGATTCCGACCAATCGTCCGTATTCGTACGGGTCGGCGCGTGTTCTATGCGTCGCGAAGGCCCGGCGTATTTCCTGAAGCCGCGATTCTTTGTCTGATCCTGCTCCAAGCCGGCGCGCACTTGCGCGAACGCACGGCGGGCGGGGGTATGGCAACAGGTGCGGCAGGCCGTCACGCGGCTGTGACGATTGGACCGTTTGTGGCGCAGGAACACCGCATTTCGAAGCGAACAAGCGTTGTCCGATTTTGCGACAAATCCCCCTGATGGGGGTACGGTTGCCGGTGCGCAGCTAGGCCGCCACCGCCTGCGCCGACAACAGCTGCCTCAACTTCGCCGCCGGCACGGCCGGGCTGAACAGCCAGCCCTGCATCTGGCTGCATCCGAGCTTTCGCAGCACCTCGCGCTGGGCCTCGGTCTCGACGCCTTCCGCGGTCGTCGCCATGTGACGGGCGGCGGCCATGTGCACCACGGCCTGCACGATCGGCGACGAGTCTTCGGACTGGCCGATGTCGCTGATGAAGCTGCGGTCGATCTTGATCTTGTCGAACGGGAAACGATGCAGATAGCTCAGCGAGGAATAGCCGGTGCCGAAATCGTCGAGGGCGATGCGCACGCCGAGCTCGCGCAGCTGCTGCAGGATCGTCAGCGCCTCCGCATCGTCGCGGATCAGCACGGTCTCGGTGATCTCGAGCTCGAGCCGTCCGGGCGCCAGCCCTGACTCCGCCAGCGCAGCTGCGACCTTGAGCGCCAGCGTCCTGGAGCGGAACTGTACCGGTGAAACGTTCACCGCGATATGGATGTCGCCGGGCCAGGACGCGGCCTCGGTGCAGGCCTGCCTCAGCACCCATTCGCCGATCTCGCCGATCAGTCCGGTCTCTTCGGCGACCGGAATGAAGTCCGCAGGCGAAATCATGCCGCGCTCGGGATGGCACCAGCGCAGCAGCGCCTCGCAGCCGTTGACGACATTGGCCGCAAGGTCGACCAGCGGCTGGTAATGCACCTCGAACTCGCCGCGGGCGAGCGCCTGGCGCAAATCGAGCTCGAGCTGGCGGCGCTGCCCTGCCTTGGCGTCGTATTCGGGCGCGAAGACACGGAAGGTTCGACGGCCCTCGGATTTCGCCGCATACATCGCGAGATCGGCGCGCTTGAGCAGATCCTCGAGAGTGTCGCCGTGGTCGGGGGCGATCGCGATGCCGATGCTGGCATCGGTCGGGATTTCCTGGCCGTTGCAGTTCACGGGCGCGCGCAGCGCCTTCAGAATCTGTTCGGCGAGTGCCGTCAGCTCGGCCTGATCGTTGGTGCCGGCCTTGACGATGGCGAATTCGTCGCCGCCCAACCGTGCGACCATGTCGTTGCCGCTGACGCAGGCGCGCAGCCGGTTCGCGACCTGGCGCAGCAGCTCGTCGCCGACCTCGTGTCCGAGCGAATCGTTGACGCCCTTGAACTCGTCGACGTCGATATAGAGGATCGCGAACGGCTTGCCCTGGCTGAGTTCCGCGACGCGGCGCTCCAGATGGCCGCGCATCAGCACGCGGTTAGGCAGGTCGGTCAGCGCGTCGTAATGCGCCATGTGCGCGATGCGCTCGTCGGCGCGGATGCGATCGGTGACGTCGTCATGGGTCGCGAGCCAGCCGCCGGCGGCGCCGGGCTGGTTCTTGATCTCGATCAGGCGACCCTCCGCGGTCTCGACGATCGCGCTCTGCGTCTGCCCGGCATTGCTCAAGATGCCGTCGCAATAGGAATCGACGTCGCCGTGGAACGAGCCGGTGTCGTGGCGATGCTGGATCACTTCGCGGAAATGGGCGCCGGGCTTCACGATTTCGGCCGACAGGCCGTACATCTCGATGTAGCGCCGATTGCAGACGATCAGCCGTTCGTCCTGATCGAACATCAGGAGGCCCTGCGTCATGGTGTTCATCGCGGTGTCGAGCCGCTGCTTCTCCACCGAGAGCCGGCGCGTCACCTGGCGGAAGATCAGATAAAGCGTGAGCACGAGCAGGCCGATCGACAGCACGGCGACGGTGACGAAGAATTTGGTTTGCGTGCGCCAGGTCGCCAGCGTCGCGTCGAGCGACTTGGTCGCGACCACGACCAGCGGCTCGCCGGTCAGCATGCGCGAGGCGACGATGCGGTCCTTGCCGTCCATCGGGCTTGCGAGCTGCGTGGTGACGAACGTGCGCTCGAACACCGCCATCTGCTCGGGCGTTCCGTTGCGGAAATTCTGGCCGATCATCGCGTCGGCATGCGGAACGCGCGCGAGCAGCTGGCCGTTCTGATGATGCATCGCGATCGAGGATTCCTCGCCGAGCCCGCTCGAGGCGAAGAAAGATTCGAGCTGGTCGGGCGTGATCGCACGCGAGACTATGCCGTAGAACTCGCCGTGCGGACCGGAGACGCGGCGCGCGAACACGATCGCGGCGCCACCGCCGAACCGTCCGGGCACGACTTCGATCTCTTCCTGCGCGGACGCGTCGTTCTTGAGCCGGTTGAAATAGCCGCGGTCACCGACCGAGATGTTGGCGACCGGCCAGCGCCGCGACGAGTTGATCAGAACGCCGTTGGAATCGAACACATTGGCGCCGGCGACATCGGACCAACCACTTGTCTTTGCGCGCAGCACCTCGTGCATGGCGAGTGTTGCCATCTGGCTGCGGAAGACATCGGCGGATTCGATGCTACGGCTTTCGAGTTCCGCGATGACGCTCTTCTGGAGCACCGCGAAGTCCTCGAACTCGCGGTCGAAATGACGGGCGAGCAGCCGGACTGAGTTTTCCAGGCTGTCGCGGCCGCTCTCGATCGCATTCTGCCGGAAGCGGTCGACCGTTAGCGCGGTGCCGATGGCCATTGCAGCCATCAGCACGAAACCGCCGACGATTAGCCAAGTCAGTGGCGCGCCGCGCCAGCGGCGCAGCAACCCGCGCATGCGCGCGGTCCACCTGATCGATGTGCCCATGCAGCCCTCCCGTGGGATGCAAGATGCAGCAAAACCGACAAGAGCCGGTTACCAGCGAGGGTTAGGAAAATATGAATCGGAACGGATTCAGGCGGGTGCCGCGATGCGGTCGATCATTTGACGCCGGCGGGGTGGTGCCGGTTCATCCCTGGCGCGTTGGCTCATCATCCTATCGACCGTCTTGCTGCCGTGGCCAAAACGGCGCAATTTGCTGCCCCCGGCTGATTTGCAAGCTTCGTTTCTGATCAAGGTTCGTTTCTGATGACGATCGCATCCAAGGCCTTCATTGCATTCTGTCTGCTCGCGGTGGGCGGCACCGTGCTGGTGATCGGCCCCACCGAGCTGCGCCGCCTGCTGCCGAACGGGGCGAAGACCGACACCGTGGTCGCCGCCAAGCCGCAGGCCAAGGTCGAACCCAAGCCGGAGCTCAAGCCGGAACAGCCAAAGCTCGCCGCCGTCGCGCCGCCGTCGCCAGCTGTGTCTCCGGCGCCGGCCCCCGAGCCGAAGGCGGGTGCGCTGGCCGAAACCCAGAAGCAGGTCACCGCCGCGCTTGGCGATCTTGCACCGGTCAAGCCGGCGCCGGCGGTTGCGGATACCGGCCCCCGGTTCGACGTCGGGCGCATCGACGATCACGGCGAGGCGGCGGTGATCGCGGGCCGGGCGACGCCGGGCGCCAAGGTCGAGCTGCTGCGCGACGGCAAGCCGCTCGACACGGTGGTGGCGGATGCATCGGGCCAATTCGTGATGACGCCGCCGCAGCTTCCTGCCGGTTCCTATGAGTTGACCCTGCGGGCGAAATCGCCTGACGGCACCGTCACGCAATCCGGCCGCAGCATGCCGGTGACGATCGCCGAAGCCGCGCCGCCGCCCACGCGCCCTGTGCCGGTTGCGAGGCAAGATGCGAAGGCCGAGAAACCTGACGACAAGTCGGATGTCGTGGCATCGGTATCGGACCGGCCCGCGGCTCGGCCGAGATTGATGGGTGCACCGAAACCCAGGGGCGTGCCAGGGGTCCTGGCGCGGGCTCCCGCGGCCACGACCGTTGCATCGGCCTCGCCGGCGGACGTCGTCGGTGGTGCACCGGCGGAAGCAGGCGGCAACCGGGTGATCTCCCGCGGCGACAGCCTTTGGGCGCTCAGCCGGCTCGCTTACGGCGACGGCGCCCGCTTTGCCGTGATCTACAACGCCAACCGCGCCAAGATCCACAACCCCAATTTGATCTATCCCGGCCAGACCTTTGTGGTGCCGCAGAAGACGGAGTGACAGGGGCTTCGCCACTGCCGATGCGCGTTGCGACGCTTTGCCCTGTCCGCTTCCGGAACATTTGGTTCCCCCGCGCGTCAACGTGATGCGACGCGATGCGTGCTTGGCGCCGGAGGAGGGCCAGGGTGGACAGGTCAGTGGTCATGTCGAGATCACGCATGGGGCCCAGGCTGGGGCTGGCGCTAACAGGCGCAACCCTCGTGATGCTGGCGGTGCTGTTGCCAAATCGCGCCGAGGCGCAGTTCGGATTGCGCGGCGGCCCGCTCGGTGTCGCGCGCTTCGCCGTCGGCCACGTGATCGGCATGTCGCGCCTGCGCCACGCGCGCATGGCGGTGCGAGGCGGCCGATACCGCTCCGCAGCGTTGCGATCACAAGATCCTCGTGGTGTTGAGCGCGGGCAGCCGGCCAATCCCTACGTCCTCCGTGCGGCGCTCACGGCGCAAGCTGCCCTGTCGGGCTGGCACGGCGGCAAGCGCCCGCAAGGCTGGTGGCGTCATCCCGATGGCAGCTACGGCTGGGCTGGCCCGGTGTTCTGGCCGTTCGCGCATGACGACCTCACCACCGCAATCATCCTCGGCGATGCGACCAGCCTCTCGCTCTATGGCTATGGCGACATCTATGCCGCGATCTTTTCGCCCTATGCGGTAACCGAGCTTGCCGCCTACACCGCGCCGCAACGCAGGCGCGGACGGAGAGTGCCGACCGCGGAGGCTGTCTGCGATGCCAGCGACACCGGCGGCCTGCCGGCCGACCGCATCGCCGCTGCCGTGCAGCCGAACGAATTGCAGCGCACAGCGCTCGACGAGCTCGCCACCGCCTGGCTAGCGGCGCGCGACACGATCCGCGCAGCCTGCCCAACGCAGGTTCCTGCGACGGCCATGGAACGGCTCGGCCTGATGCGCGAGCGCCTCGCGGCCATGATCAAGGCAACGGACGCCGTCGCACCTGCGCTGATAAAATTCGTCGATCTTCTGGACGACGGCCAGAAGACAAAGCTCGATGCGCTGGCCAAGGACCGCAGCGCCGCGCTCGCGTCGATCCAGGAAAAGAATCCCCAGGCGGCATCGGCCTGCCAGGCGGACAGCGATCCCCGCTACGACGAGAAAGTGCAGCGCCAATACGAGCAGCTCGTGCAGCAGCAATGGCCCGCGGCCGACATCGCGTCCACGCTCAAACTCGACGACATCGCCCGCGCGCGTCTCGACGTACTTCAGGACACCACGCTGCGCACCATGGAGACGTTGAGCGCCTGTCCGTCAAAAGCAGCACCGACCCCGCAGGCCCGCCTTGCTACTGTGAAGGCGCGGCTGGAGACGATGCTGCAGGCCGTGAGCGGTGTCAGCGATGCGCTCGACGATTTCGAGGCTGATCTGAGCGACGAGCAGAAGGCAGGGTTCGAGGCGATCGGGCCGAAGCGCGGGGTGTAATCACCCGCACGCCCAGTCGAACTTCATCTCCTTGAAGTCGAGCTGCGCGTTGCCGCCGCCAAAATTGTAGCCGCCGAAATATTCCTCGAACTCGACGTAGAACGAGCTCATCTCCGGCACCGCCTGGCAGGGCCGCATGGTGCCGCCGAGATGATTGTGGGCGTGCTCCTTGCCCCAATCGTGCAGGCGGAAATTGTCGCGGCTCGGCACGCCGCCGACATAATAGTAATAGGACTGATAGCCGCTCGGCGGATTTTGCCGCGTGTGCTCGTCCTGCGGGCCCTTGCCGGCATTGGGATCGCTCGCGCGCGGTGTCAACGCGATCGCGCGGGTCTCGGCGAGATCTCCGCGCGGAGGGCTCGCGAACATCTTCGTCGCGTAAGGCGCGGCAACCTCGAAGAAAGCGCTGGCGCCGCCGACGTCGAGCCAGCGCGGCCGGTCGGCCGTCGCAAGCGGAAGCGGCGCGGGCGGCGTGGCCAACGCGCCGTCATATTCGCGGGCGGTCAGCAGCAGCGCCGCATACTCGTAGTCGAGGATGTCAGTCATGCGTGACAGCCGTGGATGCGAGGCGCGCGCCTGCACCGCCTCGCGAATCTCGGGATCATCGGGCGCCCCGCCGTCATTGTGATCGGGCGCCGTGGCAAAGAACGACACCGCGACGATGTCCTCGCCATGCACGCGATAATCCTCCGGCAGTTTCAATGTGAAGCCGTGCATCAGTGGAAAGCCGGTGACGGGATCGAGCGGCCATTGCTCGCTGCTGATGCCCGGCGGCAGACCATAGACCCAACCGTGATCACGCGCGCGATCGGCGGGACGATCCAGCATCTGCAAATCATACGCACGCGAAGGCAAGGCAAACGCCACAGATCGACTCCATCCGGATGTTAGCCTCGACGCGGAGGCGATCGTTAGTCGCGGGGAGGAGGGATGTGGTTCGTCGGGATGTTGCCGTCCTGCCGGTGTTTTGCCCGACGAGTCAAAGCTCTTCGGCACCCGTGTAAGTCATTGATCTTGCAGCCGCCGTCTACTGTGCATGGGGTTGTTTTCGCACTTTTTGTTTGAAGCGACGGCGGCAACTTGTAAGAATTTCTTACAAGTTCAGCTGTCGTTCAAAGCAAACTCACATCCGCCGCCTTGCAGCCGCCGCATCCACCACGTTCTCCACCTCCTCGCGCCACGACAGGATCTCCATCGCGAGCACGGGATGGTTAAAGCCCTTGAGCACGAGATCGTCGAGCGCGCGGGCTTCGACCCAGGGCTCGACCATGCCGTAGACGCGGCGGCTGACCACGACCTGCCCGGCCTTGGCTTCGTCGCAGAGGCGGGAGGAGAGATTGGTGACGCTGCCGATCGCGGCATATTCGAGCCGCTGCTCGAAGCCGATCTGGCCGAGCGTGGCGTAGCCCATGGCGACGCCGACGCCGAAGCCGAGCGAGTGGCCGCGGTTCTTCCATTTCTCGGTCAATTGGCCAATCACGTCGCGCATCTCCACCGCCATCTTGACCGCGCGCTTGGTGTGGTCGGCGAATTGAATCGGCGCATTGAACAGGATCATCACGCCGTCGCCGGCAAAGCGGTCGAGCGTTCCTTCGTAGCGGTGGATCAGCTCGCCGAGTGCCGCGTGATATTCGCGCAGCACGTTCATCGCCTCTTCCGGCTCGGTCGCCTCCGTGAATGATGTGAAGCCGCGCAAATCGCAGAACACGACGGTGACTTCGCGGCGGTGGCTGTCGAGCAGCGCGTCGTGGCCGTCGGAGGAGGCGATCAGCTGCGCCACTTGCGGGGCGAGGAAACGTTCGAGCCGCTTGATGCGGCCGATCTCGCCGAGTTGTTTCTCGACGCGCTCCTCCAGCGAGCGGTTCCAGTTGCGTAGCTGCTCGGTCTGCTCCTGGAGCTTTGCCGCTTGCTGTTGCACGGTTTCGTGCGCAGCCGCGAGCTCGCGGCCCTTGTGGTCGACCTCGGTGAACAGCCGCGCGTTGCGCATCGCCAGCACAGCCTGGTTGGCGAAGGTGCGCATCAGGCCGATGATGCTGGCGGCGAACTCGCCGCTGGCGCGGCGCAGCACCACCAGCGAGCCGAGCGTGCCCTGCTGGTCCACCAGCGGCACCACCAGCACCGAGTGGAAGCCGGCATCGATCGCGACGTCGCGCAGCGGTTGCTCGGAAGCCTGCTTGAGATCGGCAAGCGCGATCGGCTCGCCGCTCCCGGCCGCATCGCTCAGGATGTTCTGGCCTTCGTCGATCGTGACATGGGCGCCGTCGGCGGATTTGTCGATGCCGTTGGCCTCGACCAGATTGAAGCGGCGCGCCTGCGCGTCGTAGCCGTAGATCAGCACGGCATCGGCGTGGGTGATCTCGATCGCGCGCGCGGCGATCGTCGGCAGAACGGCATTGAGATCGAGCGAGGCGGCGACCGCGCGGCCGACCTCTTCCAGCACCTTGAGCTCGTTGATCGACTGCGCGAGATCGCGGGTGCGCTCCTCGACCTTGGTCTCCAGGTCCGAATAGGTCTCCTGGAGCTGGCCGGCCATGCGGTTGAACTGGCCGGCGAGGTCTTCCAGCTCGTCGGAGGTGTGCACGTCGATGCGATGGCTGAAATCGCCCTCGCCGAGCTTGTGCGCGCCGTCGCGCAGCGCCGTGATCGGAATGATCATGCGGCGGGCGAGCAACGTGCCGGCGAGGATCGCGACCAGCAGGCCCATGCCGATCAGCAGCGCGATGCGCACCAGCTGGTCGCGGATCGGCATCAGGGCCTGCGTGGTCGGCTGCTCGAACATCACGCTCCAGCCGAGCTTCGGCACGGTGCTCGCGGCGCTCATCACCGCATGGCCGTTGAAGTCGGTGCCCGAATTGTCGGGCTCGTGGCCCGGCGCGACCGCGGCCGCAACCTGCGGCAGCTTCGACAAATCCTTGCCGACATCAGGTCCCTTCGACGACGTCGCCAGGACGCGGCCGCGCGGATCGACCACATAGGCGAAGGCCGCCTTGCCGACCTGGGCGTCGGTGAGGTACTCGGCGAGAAAGCTGAGGTCGAGCTCGGCCACGGTGACGCCGGCGTTGAAACCGGAATGCGCCACCGAGATCGACATGAACGGGGTCCGGTCGGAGAACCACGCCGGCGCGTAGCTGACGCCGCGGGCGACGGTGTCGGTGAAGCGCATGTCGCGGGAGAGGTCGGCATTGCTGCCGGTCGTGGTCGACTGGCGCGAGACGCGCAGCACCTCGCGGCCCTCGCCGTTGAGCTGGAACAGCTGGTTGACGACCGAGACCTGGTGCAGCAGCTGGGCGTAGTCGGCGCGGCGCTTCTCGAGCGTGTCCTGGCTCGCCCGCGTCACCCAGCTGATCTGGCGCTCGAGCTCGGAGATCGACTGCTCGATCCGCCGCGCGGCAGCCTGCGCCTTGTCCTCGAGACCGTCGGTCAGCTGTGTCTTGGTGGCGCGGTAGGAGATCCAGCTCTCCATCGCCCCGTTGACGGCGAGCACGAACACGACGAGGCCGACGAGAGAGACGACGTATTTGGCGAACAGGCCCTCGCGCAGAAACCGTGTCTTCTCGTTCGCTCCCGCCATCCCGATCCTCTCGCGCCGCCATCGACGCCGGCGCTACGGCCTGTACGGGCCCAGCGGTCCTTCTAGCATAATTTGCTAGCATAATTTGGACCGGACGACCGGTGGACCGGCAGGCCTGGTTACCCGCTGGGGAGGCCGGTTTGGGCCGGACGGGTGGTGAATTGTCGCAGTCTCATCCGTTCGGATGAAGCAGGGTGAGACAAGGCCGAGGTAAGGGATTGGCGTGGAGTCCAGAGCGTTGGTCCGCCCATCATCGATTGAAGAGCTGCCGCAGCACGTCGTTCATCGGCTGGCTGTCCTGCGGTGCCGTCGGCGGGTCCTCCTGGGCGGGGGGCGCGGGGGAGGCCTGCGGCGCCGGTGTCGATGGCGTTGCTGGCAGGCTGCGGCTGCGGCCGGTGGCCGTTCCGTTGCCCGTGCCGGTTGCCGCACCGCTGGAAAGTCCCTGCTGGATCAGATTGCCGATCGCCTCGCCCAAGGGGCCGCCGAGCGGATTGTTCTGTCCCGGCTGCTGGGTTTGCGGATTGGCATTGCCGGCTGCATTGCCGCCACCCGGCGCGGTCGTGCCGCCGAGACCAAGGCTGCCCAAAATATTGTCGAGCCCGGCGCCGTCGGGGCCGAACAGGCCCTTGCCCATCTCGCGCAGCTTGGCATAGGCGGCGTCCGGATTGTCCAGCATGCCGCTCATGTCAGGATAGATACGCGGCTGCGACCAGCTGCCCTGGATCATCACGGGGATGCCGAAGCCGACCGGCTCGGAGGCGCGACCCTGGCCTTCGGTCGTCATCACCAGCTTCGGCTCGACGCGAAAACCCATCATTTTGGTGTCGAGCGCGATGGTGCCGGCGCCGGTGAGTCGCACCAGTGGCCCGATCAGATTGAGATCGGTCGTCACCGCCTGACCCTTGTCGATGCGGAAGGACGCCGAGAGCTGTGACAGATCGGTGCTCTGCTCCTGGCTGTTGTTCTGGTTGTCCTGCCAGCCGGACAGCGTGCCCGACGTCAGCGAGCGGATCATCTGCGCGATGTTGATGCCCCGGATGGCGCCGTCCTGGAAAGTGACGAAGGCGGTGCCCTGCATGTTCGCCATCAAGGCGCGTTGGCTGGTGCCGGCGCTGCGCAGCGCGAGCTTGGCCTGCAGCTTGCCGTCGATCCGGTCGAATTCGGCAAGGCCCTGGAGCAGCGGCAGCGCGCGCACGCCGGTGAGGTCGGAATGCATGGCGAAGCTCGGCGCGCCGCTGGTCGCATCTAGGATCACTTCGCCCGAGACCTCGCCGCCATAGGCGCCGAGATTGGCGGTGCCGGCCTTCAGTACGCCGCCGGCGAGCTTTGCATCGATCGCCAGCGGCGCGAGGCGCGCATCGCCGATGACGGCCTCGTGCGCCGAGATCCTGATTTGCGCATCGACATAATTGAGCCCGGACACGTCGATCGGCGCATCGCTCCAGGGCTGTCCGGACGCGCCTTCCGGCGATTTCGCCAGCGGGATCGCGAGCCGCTGGAAGTCGAGATCGACCTTGACCAGAGGCTTGCTCGCGATATCGACCGAGGCCCAGCCGTTGAAGGCGCCATCGCCGAGCGTGCCGTTCACGCCGTTGATCATCACGACATCGCCGTTGAGCCGCATCTCGGCGTGACCTGCGAGCTGGGACTTCAGCACGTCGGGCATGTCGATGGCGAAATCCACCGGAATGGTCGGCCGGTCGGCGGGCGGCGCCGGCGTCGTCGCCTTGATGTCGAACTTGGTCGGGTGCTCGCCGACCCGCGCGGTGCCGGTGATGTTGATCTTGCGGTCGCGATCGACGATCGCATCGGCATTGACGGCGCTGATGCGGCTCTCGACGCGGTCGCGCACGCGCGCGAATGCGATCTCGCCATCGGTGACTTTGACGCGGTCGATGGTGGCGCCATCGGTATCGAGCGCGATCGGCTTCGACGCGCCGCCGGCATTCGGCAGGCGCTCACGCAGCAGCGGCTGGTAGAGCACGGGATGGGTGACGACGAGCTCGCTGATCTTCGGGCGGCCCGACCACACGCTCGAAAGCGACATGTCGGCCTGCACGCTGTCGATGGTCAGGCGCGTGATGCCGCTGCGGTCCTTGGGGTCGGCAAGCGTGAGGTCGTTCAGCGTCACGTTCAGCGTCGGCCACAGGCTGATCCTGGTGGTGCCGTCGATCGACAGGCGATAGCCGGTCGCGCTCTCCACCCGCGAGGCAATCGTCGAGGTCAGGAAGCCCGAGGGGATCCCGACCACCAGCAGGAGTGCGATCACGATGATGACGGCGGCCACCGCAGCGCCGGCGAATTTCACTGCTCTCATATCGGCTTTCCAGCGACGGACAATCGGCGTCGAATCCGGCAGATGACCGTCATTTGCACCCGTCCTTTGCGCCTGAGTTTATCCCGGGACGGGAAGCGGCTCCAAGCGCGTAAAAATAGTCTTGGGGTGCTGCAAAGTTATGTGACTTATGACACACTTCCCGGGCGCGGTTTTACGCGACCCTGATGTTGATGGTTCCAAGCGATTTGCCAAGGAAACGGGCCAGGGACACTGGCCACGGAAATTCACAAGGACATTGAAATGAGCAAGCAGGCCGAATTTGCGGTCATCCTGAAAATGAACGCGATGTTTGCCGATCTCGGCGCAGACGAGCTCCAGCGGCTGTCGAATCTCTGCCACACCCAGCATCTGGGGAACGGCGAGGTGCTATTCCAGAAGGGCGATGGCGGCGACGCGCTGTTCGGCGTACGTCGAGGCCAGGTCCGTATCGAGACCGGCTCCTCCGACGGCAGCCGGCTGACGCTGAACTTCATGGGGCCGGGTGACCTGTTCGGCGAGGTCGCGGTGCTGGACGGCCAGAGCCGCACCGCCGATGCGACCGCGGGCGAAGCCAGCGAGCTGTTCGTGCTGCGGCGCGAAGACTTTCTCGCTTTCCTCGAACGCGAGCCGAAGGTCGGGATCAAGATCATCGCGCTGCTGTGCCAGCGCATCCGCTGGCAGAGCGAGCGCATGGAAGAGTCCATGCTCCAGCCGCTGCCGGTTCGCCTCGCGCGGCGCCTCTGCGCGCTCGCCGCCGATTTCGGCTCGGAGGTGCACATCTCGCAGGAGCAGCTCGGCGTCTTCGTAGGTGCCGCGCGCGAGAGCGTCAACCGCCAGCTTCAGGCCTGGCGCAAGGAAGCGATCCTCGATCTCCAGCGCGGCCGCATCCTGCTGAGGAACATGACCAAGCTGACGGCGATCGCGCGGAACGAGTAAGTCGAGCGACTTCACTTCGCTTGGAAGGTACGAGGGAGATCGGCGACTGTGTCCTCTGCGAGGGAGGCCGCGTATCGCAACGCCTCATCAATATCCTCACGCTCCAGATACGGGTAGTCATTGAGGATGGATTCGCGCGTCTCGCCGACTGCCAGCAGGCCGAGCAATCGTGCGACTGGAAACCGCAGCCCGCGAATGCAGGCTTTGCCAGTGCAGCAGGCTGGGTCCATCGTGATACGCACAAAAGCCATGTCGTAAGCTAACGCGCGCGACCGACTTGTGCCAGCGCGCGCCTCTGACCCGCCTTTTCGGAATCTACTCCGCTGCGGGGTGCGCGATGCCCTTCGGCACCGGCGCTGCCTCTGCCGGCGCAGCGCCGTGATGACCGGCGTCCTCCGCATCCTCGCTGTGCACGACCAGCCGCTTGCCGGAGCGCCAGATCAGGGCGCCGAGATCGTCCATCACCATGAACATTGCGGGCACGAACACCAGCGACAGGATGGTCGAGAAGATCAGGCCGCCGATCACCGCGAGCGCCATCGGCGAGCGGAACTCGCCGCCTGCGCCGACCGCAAGCGCGCTTGGCATCATGCCGGCGGCCATCGCGATCGTGGTCATCACGATCGGGCGTGCGCGTTTCATGCCTGCGTCGATCATGGCTTCTTCACGCGGTGTGCCGGCGCGAATGGACTCGATGGCGAATTCCACCAGCATGATCGCGTTCTTGGTGACGATGCCCATCAGCATCAGGATGCCGATCCACACCGGTGTCGTGAGCTGCTTGCCGGTGATCAGCAGGGCCGCGATCGCGCCGCCGATCGAGAGCGGCAGCGAGAACAGAATGGTGATCGGCTGCAGGAAGGTGCCGAACAGCAGCACCAGCACGGCGTAGACCATCATCAGACCCGCCGTGATCGCGGTGGCAAAGCCTTCGGACAGTTCATTCAGGCTTTCGGCATCGCCGGAGGGTGAGACCTTCACGCCCTTCGGCCGGCTCTTCATGACCGGCAGGTCGTAGATCTTCTTGGTGGCGTCGCCGAGCGCGGCGGAGCCGACGAGATCGGCCGCGACAGTTGCTTGCCGCTCGCGATCGTAGCGGTTGATGCTGGTCGGACCCTGGTCGAGCTTGACGTCGGCGATGACCGAAAGCGGCACGCCGCCCTTCTCGCCATGCTCGCCGAGCGGCACGCGGAGCTGCTCGAGCGTCTTGAGATTGCCGCGCGCGGCATCCTCGAGCTGCACGCGGATCGGCACCAGACGATCGCCGACGTCGAATTTGGCGAGCGCCGGCCCGACGTCGCCGATGGTGGCGACGCGGATGGTCTGCGACAGGCTTTCGGTCGAGACGCCGAGCCGTGCGGCGAGATCGGCGCGCGGCTCGACGCGCAGCTCGGGCCGCTCCAGCGTGGTTTCCGAGATCACGTTGGAGATGGTCGGAATCCGCTTCATCTGCGTCGCGAGCTCGCTGGCGACGTTGTTGACGATGTTGGCGTCCGCGCCGGTCACGACCAGCGAGATGGCGCGCAGGCCGTTCTCGTCGAGGAACCAGAAGCGGATGTCTGGAATGTTCTCCAGCTCCTGGCTGATCGAGAATTCAAGCTCGCGCTGGGTGATGTCGCGGCTGTCCTTGGGCGTGTAGTTGATGATCAAAGCGGCGCGCCGGACTTCCTGGGTGCCCGGTGGAACGCGCCCGCCGTCGACGAAGATGCTCTTCACCTCAGGTCGCTTGCGCAGCCGCGCGACGATGTCTTCGGTGACTTTTTCGGTGTAGGCGAGCTGGGTGCCCGGCGGCAGCTCGAGGGCAACCAGTGAGCGCGAGCTGTCCTGCGCCGGCAGAAAACCCTGCGGCAGCAGCGTGATGCTCCAGATCGAGGCGGCGAAGACGCCGAAGCCGACCAGCACCGTGATGAAATAGTGCTTCACCGACCAGGCCACGATCCTGTGATAGGACCGCAGCACGCGGCCGGGCGGCGGCTCTTGGTGATTGCCGTGTTTGAGGAAGTAGGCGGCGAGCACCGGCGTGACGAAGCGCGCCGCGAGCAGCGAGAAGAACACCTGCACCGAGACGGTGATGCCGAACTGCTTGAAGAACTGTCCGGCGATGCCCGACATGAAACTTGCGGGTGCGAAGATCGCGATGATCGTCAGCGAGATCGCGATCACCGCGAGGCCGATCTCGTCCGCGGCTTCGAGGGCGGCACGATAGGGCGACTTGCCCATGTTCATGTGCCTGACGATGTTCTCGATCTCGACGATGGCGTCGTCGACCAGAATACCTGTCGACAGCGTGATGGCGAGGAAGCTGACGAGGTTCAGCGAGAAGCCGAGCAGGTCCATTGCCCAGAACGCCGGGAAGATCGACAACGGCAGCGAGATCGCGGCGATGACGGTGGCGCGCAGGTCGCGCAGGAACAACAGCACGATGATGACGGCGAGGATGGCGCCTTCGAACAGCGTCGAGATCGCCGCGTGGTAATTGCCGTTGGTATATTCGACCGAGGTGTCGATCACCTTCAGGTCGACGTCGGGATAGGTGGCCTTGAGCGAGTCGATGCGCTTCTGCACGGCCTCGGCCACCTTCACGTCGCTGGCACCCTTGGAGCGCTTGATGCCAAGCGCAACGATCGGCTCGCCGTTGAAGCGGGCGAAGGTGCGGCGGTCGGCGATGGTGTCGGTCACGGTGCCGAGATCGTCGAGCCGGACCTCGCCGCCGCCGAACAGCGGAATCATGGTGCCTGCGAGGTCGCTCAGCGTCTTGGCGCCGGCGAGGGTGCGGATCGCCTGGTCGTTCTTGCCGATCTCGGCGCGGCCGCCGGCGACGTCGACATTGGTGCCGCGCAGGCTCTGGCTGACATTGACGGCAGTCAGCCCCATCGACTGCAGGCGGTCGGGATCGAGCGAGACCAGGATCTCGCGCTCGACACCGCCGATGCGCTCGACCTGGGCGACGCCGCGCACGCCCTGCAGCGCGCGCTTGACCACGTCGTCGACGAAATAGGAGAGCTGTTCCGGCGTCTTGCCGGGCGAGATCGCGGCGTAGGTGACGATCGGCAGGCCGATGACATCGACGCGCTGGATCAGCGGTTCGGTGACGTTCTGCGGCAGGTTGGAGCGCACGCGCGTCACCGCGTCCTTGACGTCGTTGAGCGCGCGGTCGGTGTTGGTCTCCAGCGCGAACTGGATGGTCGTCACCGACAGGCCGTCGGTGATCTGCGAGGTGATGTGCCTGACGCCTTCGACACCGGAGACGGCGTCTTCAACGGTCTTGGTGACCTGGGATTCAAGCTCGGCGGGTGCGGCGCCAAACTGCGATACCGCGACCGAGATCACGGGGATGTCGGCGGAGGGCAGCCGTGTCACCGCGAGCTTGGTGAAGGACACCCAGCCGAGGATCAGGAGGATGACGGAAAAGACCACCGACGGCAGCGGATTGCGGATCGACCATGCCGAGATATTGAGAGCCATCAGCGTACCCGCGTGCGATCGAGTTCATCGGCGAACATGGTCTTGATCTGGTCGCCGTCATGCAGCGAAGAGCCGGCGTCGGCCACGACGATTTCGCCGACGTCGAGGCCTTGCAGGATTTCCGTGGCGCTGTCGGACGACAGTCCGACTCGTACCTTGCGCGTCTCGACGATGTTGCCTTTGACGACCTGCACGGTGAGATGGTCGATCGCGGTCTTGGGAACCGCGACGCCGCAGCTTCGCTTGGCATCGATCGAGGCGCGGGCGAACACGCCGACTTTCAGCGAGGGATTGTTGGTGACGCTGATGCGAACGCGCCCGAGCTGGGTAGTGCGATCGATTTCGGGCGCCACCAGCCTGACTCGCCCGATCAAATCGGGCGAGTCGTCGCGGCTGATGCGCACGGTCGCGCCGGCGCTGAGCTTGGGCATGTGCACCGCCGGGACCTGCGCGTCGAGCTCGATCTCGTTGTTGACGGCGATGCGGAACATCGGACCGGCCTGCGGCGAGGCCGGCGCACCGACGATGGTGCGGACCTCGGTGACGAGGCCCGGCGCAGAGGCCTTCAGCGAGACCGGACCTTGCGGGCCGGGCCGCTGCGGCTGGCCCGGGATCTGGGGCGGGGCCGTCAGGCGCGCCAGCTCCTGATTGTCGGTGACCAGCGTGCCTTCGGTGACGAAGAGGTCGGTGACCCTGGATCCCTCCTGATCGGCGACGACCACGGCTTCGCGGCGCGGCACGAAGAAGCCGGTCACCCGGACCAGGTCGGAGAAGCAGGCATTGGTCGACTTCGTCACGATGACCAGCGCCTCGCTCGGCGTTTCCTTGGCCTCGGGGCGATGCCGGTGCTCGAACAGATAATAGCCGACGCCGAGCGCAACGACGAAGACCACCGTTCCGGCCGGCTTGAGATATTCGGAGAGATTCATCGCCGGATCGTCCTGGCCTGGCTCACGGCCATCCGCACTCGGCCCATAGAGAGCGTTTCCCTGAAATAAAGCAGCGTCCCGCAAGGCTGCGGGACGCGCTCTGGAAGCGAGACTTTACACCACATCACGACTTGTCACTTCAAAGGATTACGTCGTGGTCACTTCGATGCGGTGGTCTTGTTTTCCATGTTGACGACCTGCACGCGACGATTGACCTCCGCCATCGGCTGGGCCGGGTCCTTCAGCTTGCTCTTGCCGTAGCCGACGGTGACGAGGTCGGTTGCGGAGATGCTGTACTTGTCGACCAGGTAGCGCTTGATCGAATCCGCGCGGCGCTCCGACAGTTCCTGATTATAGGTCTCACCGCCGGCGGCGTCGGTGTGGCCGGCGACCACGAAGGTCGAGCCTTTCAGGTCGGGGCTGGTCAGCGCGCGGCCGAGCGCCTGTACCGAGGCAACCGATTTGGCGCTGATATTGGCTGAGTTGTAGTCGAACGTGATTTCCAGATCGATGTTCGGCTTGTCCTTGGCCACCGACGCGATTTCTTCACGCTCGGTCGACGACAGCGAACGTGTCGAGCGGCCGCGTACGGACTGGATCAGCTTGGTCTCCGCCGCACTCGGTGCGGGATCGGTCTGCGGAGCGATCGTAAGGCCGCGGGTCAGCGGCTTTTTCGGCGGCGGCGCCAGCGCGCGGACGATCTCGTCATCGGTGACGTTCTTGCTGTTGCCGTCGTCGCCCGCGAATGCCAGCGGGATCGTCAGCGACAGCGCGGCGCCAACGGTGATGATGGACAGGATTGCGGTAAGTCCCTTTGCAGCCAATCTCATAGCAAGTCCCTCCTGAGCAGCCAGCTCGCGCGGTTCCAAAATCCCTGCAATAAGCCCCCCGAAGGGGGCCTGCGGCATCCGTCCGATTAGTCTTCGCCGGGCCACCGAGGGTTCGAGGCACATCGGCCTCGATTTAAAAAATATCAACGCACTCCGTAACTTGCGAATTCCTGAACAATGTTCGGGTCCATCGCCTTGGCATTGGCGATGTCCAGCGCACCTTCCTGGGCCGAGCCGTTGCGCTGCTTGGCGATCCCGCGTCCGAACAGCGAGGAAGTCAGGCGCGGATTGATCCTCAGGGCCGCGTCAAAATCGGCGATGGCGTTCTTGGCCGCTCCCGATTTCAAATTGACGAGCCCCCGGCTGTCCAGCGCGTCGACGAAGTTCGGTCGCAGCCGCAGGGCCTCGTTGCAATCCTTCAGCCCGCCCTGGAGGTCGCCGACCACGGTGCGGGTCCAGCAGCGGTTGTTCAGAGCCTCGACGTCCTTCGGGTTGATCCGGAGCGACTCGTCAAAATCCTTGATGGCGAGGTTATAGGCGCCCTTGCTGGCATAGACCTGGCCGCGCCGGTAAAGCGCGTTCACGTCGTCCGGATTGGCCGCGATCTTGGCCGTCAGGCCCTTGATAGTGGGGTCCTCCGCCAGCACGGCCGCACTCGGCCCGCTATCCATGCTCGGAGCGGTGACGGGATCGGCCGGTTTCACCGGCGGTGGGGGAGGCGGCAAGGCGGCGTCGACCTGCGGCTTCGGTGACGGAGCAGCCGTCGTGTCGGCCGGTTTCGGCAGCACAGGTGGCGGTGGCGCAGGCGGAGCCGGCGGCGGGTTGTTGGCGACGACCGGCGGCGGAGCGGGAGCCGCGGGCGGCGTCGTCGTTGTCGGACGCGATCCGCCGGCCCCCGGAATGAACGAGAAATCTTCGGCCAGTGAAGAAGATATCCACGGCACCTGCTCGCCGCGCGAGGCGCGGGTGACGCCCATCTTGGTGCGGTTCAGCGTCTCCTCAGCCATCAGGTCGGGGACGCGGATTTCCTTGAGGAGTTCCTGGACGAACAGGCTGTGCTCGCCGCCGGCATCCGACACCACCGAGGCCAGTGCCGCCGAATACATCACCAGCGTTCCGTTCGGCGCGATAACAGGGGTGAGGCCGGCCGAGAAGCTGCGGAACCGGCGCTCGAACGGGTTGCGCCTGGAAGCATCGATGAGCGCGATCTTGACGCCGGCGCCGCGGGTGTTGAGCTCGCCAAGCACGGTTTCGAGGCTGATGCCGTCGCGGCGCACGTCGGATTCGGTCCAGATCTGCGCATCGATCGGCAGCAAATAGCTCTGCCGCGCCGACTGGATGCCGAATCCGCTGAAGAACACCAGTGCCACCGCCCCCGGCTTGATCTTGCCGTACAGCTTGTCGAAGGCGCGGCGCATGCCGTCGCCGGTCAGGTTCTCATTGATCTCGACGGAAAAGCCATCGCGCTTGAGCTCGTCGGCGACGTCGCGCGCGTCGTTCAGCGGTTCCTTCAGCGGGGCGTCGGCGTCCGGATATTTGGCATTGCCTATGACCAGCGCAAAGCGATCGCCGGCCGCAAGCGACGGAGCGGTCGGGATGAGCGACACGAGCAAGGGCAGAAGTAAAAGGAAGCGAATTTTCATAATCAGCGCGGTCCAGCCAAAAAGGCGCCGTTACCAGCTTGCGCCGCGGCGACCTTAACTTACGCAATGTGCATTATCAAACCGGGGAAGGGAGGCGTCAACTGCTTGCAAATTCGGCGGTATCGCGACAATTGACCGCGACGCATGGGCACGTTGCGGGGGAATAAACGGGCAGTCACGATTCCACTCGATGCATTCTGGTTGCCATTACGGCTGCATGTTAGGGCAGTCATGGCGACAACAATGTGATTGGTCTCACATTGCCGACCGGCGTCCATCGCAACTTCCGATGTTTGACCTTTGCGGCGGACAATGGCTTGGTGCCATCGATCGCCCCTGAAGGTCCATCCAGAAAAAGAGCAAGATCAAGAGCATGGGAAACGCCTACGGAATCTACGCACTGCGCTATGCGACGATGTCGCCGCGCACCCCCAATATGAACTTCCTTGCGCCCGATCCGCATGACAGCGCGGCGCAGGATCTCGACTATTTCGTCTGGCTGATCCGCGGTAACGGCCGCGATATCCTGGTCGATACCGGTTTCAATGCCGAGGAAGCGACCGCGCGGGCGCGCAAGCTGACGCTCAATCCGGTCGATGCGCTGGAGCGCTTTGGTGTCGCGGCATCGAGCATTCGCGACATCATCGTGACACATCTGCATTACGACCACGCCGGCAATCTCGACCGCTTCCCGAACGCGCGCTTCCATCTCCAGGAGCGCGAGATGGCTTACGCGACGGGCCGCTGCATGTGCAACGGACTGCTGCGACATCCGTTCTCGGTCGAGCACGTCACGCAGATGGTCCGCCATGTCTATGGCGAGCGCGTCAATTTCTATTCCGGCGACGGCGAGGTCGCGCTCGGCGTCACTGTGCACCGCGTCGGCGGCCATTCGGACGGCTTGCAGGTGGTGAGGGTCGAGACCGCGCGCGGGCCGGTGGTGCTGGCGTCCGATGCCGCGCATTATTACGCCAACCTCCAGCGCCGGAGCCCTTTTCCGATCGTCTACAACATCGGCGACATGGCGCAGGGCTGGGAGATGATCGAGCGGCTCGCCGGCCATCCCGACCGGTTCATTCCCGGCCACGATCCGATCGTGACCGAGATCTATCCGCGCGCCAGCGACAAGGTCGATGCCTGGGCGCTGCATTTGCCGCCGTCGCGGTCGTTTGCGAAGTGATCAATACGCCTGCTTGGCGTCGGCCTCTTCGCTAGTCTGGATCAGGTCGAGGCTCTGTTCGATCTTGCCGAGCAGCGCTGAGAATTGCTTGCGCTCCTGCGCGGTGAGGCAGGCGAGGATCTCGTCTTCCCGCCGCAGCAATTGCGGAAACAGCTCCTCGTAGAGCGTGCGCCCCTTCTTTGTCAGCTGCAGGCGGAATTCGCGGCGGTCGGCTTCGTTCTCGACGCGCTCGATCAACCCCTGGTGCAGCAGCATGGTCACCGCGCGGCTGATGGTGGATTTATGCGTGCGGGTGCATTGCGCGACGTATTGCGCGCTGCAGGCATCGTTGCGGAAGCCGAGCGTCGCGATCACGCGCCAGGCCGGGATATCGAGGCCGTGACGTTCCCGATATTCGACCGAAAGCGCGGCACTGACCTCCGCCGCGAGCCGGTTCAACCGGAACGGCGCGAACTTGAACAGATCGAGCCGTGTTTGTGGAATGGGCAAAGCCTCGTCCACCACCCGTGTCTTCAGCGCGATGTCGCTGGATGTCCTCGCCAAGGAGAGCGCTCCGAATTCCAGTTGACGGCCGGCCGGCACCGGTCCAAAATGGTTGCACGTGAGACTATCTAGCAGATCGGTCCTCTCCTGACCAGAGCCGAGGTTAGCGCATGGCGCAAGCCAAGACCCAGCAGGCCAAAACCCAGTTCGGCTATCGCCGCCACCTTGATCAGGATCGTCCCGGCCAAGGCCCGGCCGAGCATCCGGTCGTGATCGTTGGTGCTGGCCCGGTCGGGCTGTCGCTGGCGATCGACCTCGCCCAGCGCGGCCAGCGCGTCGTCCTCCTGGATGACGCCGATCGTATCGGCGAAGGCTCGCGCGCGATCTGCTTCTCGAAACGTTCGCTGGAATATTGGGACCGGCTCGGCGTCGGCGACCGCATGGTCGAGAAGGGCGTGGTCTGGAGCGTCGGCCGCATCTTCCACGGCGAGTCCCAGCTCTACCAGTTCAACCTGCTGCCGGAAGACGGTCACAAGCGGCCTGCCTTCATCAACCTCCAGCAATATTACGCGGAGGCCTACCTGGCCGATCGCGTGCAGGACCTCCCGGGCATCGACCTGCGCTGGCGCAACAAGGTGACGGCGCTGGAGCAACGCAACGATTCCGTTGCGCTGACCATCGAGACGCCGGAAGGCAACTATTACCTGCACGCACAATATGTCATCGCCTGCGACGGCGCGCGCTCCTTGCTGCGGCAGATGGTCGGCGCCGACTTCGCCGGCCAGGTGTTCGAGGATCAGTTCCTGATCGCCGACGTCAAGATGACCGCGGAATTTCCGACCGAGCGCTGGTTCTGGTTCGATCCGCCGTTTCATGCGGGGCGTTCGGCGCTGTTGCACCGACAGCCCGACGATGTCTGGCGCATCGACCTCCAGCTCAGCCGCGACGCCGATTCTCTCACCGAGAAGAAGCCCGAGAACGTGCGGCCGCGGATCGCGCGCATGCTCGGCCACGACAAGTTCGAGTTCGAGTGGATCTCGCTCTACAAGTTCCAGTGCCGGCGGATGGACCGCTTCCTCCATGGCCGTGTGATTTTCGCGGGAGACTCCGCGCACCAGGTCTCGCCGTTCGGCGCGCGCGGCGCCAATTCCGGACTCGAGGACGCCGAAAACCTCGCCTGGAAGCTCGACCGCGTGCTGCGCGGGACCTCGCCCGCGAGCCTGCTTGAGAGCTATCATGTCGAGCGCAGTCTCGCCGCCGACGAGAACATCCGCGAATCCACCCGCTCGACCGATTTCATGGCGCCGAACACGCGCCAGGAGGGGCGGCTGCGCAAGGCGGTGCTGTCGCTGGCGAAAGAGACCGAGTTCGGCAAGCGCATGGTCAATGGCGGCAGGCTCTCGGTGCCGTGCAGCTATGACTCGCCGCTGTTGTCGCCCGATGCGGATGCGTGGCGTGGTGGGCCGCTCCCCGGCTGTTCGATGCTCGATGCCCCCGTTGCGACGCGCGCTGGCGAGCAAGCCTATTTGACGGATGCATTCCGTCAGGGCGGAACGGATTTCACGTTGCTGTCGTTCAGCAATGGCGCGGCGATTGAGGCGCCTGTTGGTGTGAAGGACATCTGCATCGGCGGTGAGGACGGGCTCGCGGATCCGGCGGGGCTCACCGCAAAGCGCTATGATGCGGAACCAGGCTCAGCCTACCTCCTAAGGCCGGACGGTTATGTCGCGGCGCGCTTTCGCCACCCGACGCGCGCTGGCGTCGCGGCAGCGCTGTCGCGGGCCCAAGGCTTCAATGAGCAAGGCTTGAATTGAGGATTCGCATGCCGCTTTCCACCAGCTCCAACTTTGCGCGGCCCGACGACGCCTTTCGCGCCATCGTCGAGGCGCATCGTGGCTTCACCGACGAGCAAAGCGCCGATTTCGACGCGGCGCTGGTGCTGATCCTCGCCAACCATATCGGCGATATCGAGGTGCTGCGGGAAGCGATTTTGCTCGCCAAGCGACGCATGATCGACGGCCAGCAGCAACAGCAACAACAGCAATAACGAATGTCCAAAGGAACGAACTGATGGCGAAGAACTTCGCGTCCACCGGCGATCTCTCCGAGAAGAAGATCACCTTTTCCGAGATCGGCACTGATCTCTACGCCTTTACGGCGGAGGGCGACCCGAATACGGCAATCATCGTCGGTGACGACGGCTGCCTGGTGTTCGACGCGCAATCGACGCCGGCGATGGCCAACAAGGTGATCGAGCGCGTCCGCACCGTCACCGACAAGCCGATCAAATATGTCGTGCTGTCGCATTATCACGCCGTGCGCGTACTCGGCGCCTCCGCCTACAAGGCGCAGGGCATCGTCGCTTCGCAGGAGACCCATCGGCTGATCGAGGAGCGCGGCCAGCAGGATTGGGATTCCGAATATGGCCGCTTCCCGCGCCTGTTCCAGGACGCATCGAGCATTCCCGGCCTGACCTGGCCGACGCTGACCTTCGAAGGCGAGATGTCGATCTATCTCGGCAAGCGCGAGGTGCGACTGATGCAGCTTGGCGCCGGCCACACCTCGGGCGACATCGTCGCCTGGGTGCCCGATGCCGAGGTGATGTTCTCCGGCGATCTCATCGAATATCACTCGGCCTGCTATTGCGGCGACGCGCATTTGCGCGAATGGCCGCTGACGCTGAACGAGATCCGCAACTTCAATCCCAAGGCGATCGCGCCGGGCCGCGGCGATGCGCTCAACGGGGTCGCCACGGTGCGCGAAGCCATCGCGATGACGCGCGACTTTGTCACATCGCTCTATGGCGCCGCTGAAATCTCGGTGGCCAAGGGCCGCACGCTGAAGGAATCGATGGCCGCGACGCGCGAGGTGATGGATCCGAAATTCAAGGGCTTCGCCATCTACGAGCACTGCCTGCCGTTCAATGTATCGCGCGCCTTCGACGAGGCCTCGGGGATCGACGATCCCGTGATCTGGACCGACAAGCGCGACCAGGAGATGTGGGCCGCCCTGCAAGGAGGATAGTCATGAACATCAACACCTCGCCCGATCAGGTCATTCGCAGCTCGGCCCAGGTCACGCCGGGCTACATGTCCGGCTTCGGCAACAGCTTTGAGACCGAGGCGCTGCCGGGCGCCCTTCCGATCGGGCGCAACTCGCCGCAGCGCTGCGCCTATGGCCTCTATGCCGAGCAGTTGTCCGGCTCCCCCTTCACGGCGCCGCGCGGCACCAATGAGCGCTCATGGCTCTATCGCATTCGCCCGTCGGTGAAACATTCGGGCCGTTTCGAGAGGGCCGACGAGGGCCTGTGGCGTTCGGCGCCGTGCCATGAACACGATCTGCCGATCGCGCAGTTGCGCTGGGACCCGGCGCCGATCCCGAAGGAGGACATGACTTTCCTTCAGGGCGTGCAGACCATGACCACGGCCGGAGACGTCAACACCCAGGCGGGCATGGCCGCCCATGTCTATCTCATCACCAAGTCGATGGTGGACCAGCACTTCTACAATGCGGACGGCGAGCTGATGTTCGTGCTGCAGCAGGGCAATCTGCGCATCGTCACCGAGTTCGGTCGCATCGACGCCGAGCCCGGCGAGATCGTCGTGATTCCGCGCGGAGTCAAATTCCGCGTCGAGATTCCGAACGGGCCGGCGCGCGGCTATCTCTGCGAAAACTATGGCGGCGCCTTCACGCTGCCGGAGCGCGGGCCGATCGGCGCCAATTGCCTCGCCAATGCCCGCGACTTCCTGACGCCGGTCGCGCACTACGAGGACAAGGACATACCGACCGAGCTTTTTGTGAAATGGGGCGGCTCGTTGTTCAAGACCCAGCTCGCCCATTCGCCGATCGACGTGGTCGCCTGGCACGGCAATTACGCGCCCTACAAATACGATCTGCGCACCTTCTCTCCCGTAGGCGCGATCGGCTTCGATCATCCCGATCCCTCGATCTTCACCGTGCTGACCTCGCCGTCGGAGACGGCGGGCACGGCGAATATCGATTTCGTGATCTTCCCCGAGCGCTGGCTGGTCGCCGACAACACCTTCCGCCCGCCCTGGTATCACATGAACATCATGAGCGAGTTCATGGGCTTGATCTACGGGGTCTACGACGCCAAGCCGCAGGGTTTCGTTCCGGGTGGCATCTCGCTGCACAATTGCATGCTGCCGCACGGTCCCGACCGCGACGCCTTCGAGCACGCCAGCAACGGCGAATTGAAGCCGGTGAAGCTCACGGGCACCATGGCCTTCATGTTCGAGACCCGCTACCCGCAACGCGTCACCGCGCATGCGGCGAATGCCGCGACGTTGCAGGACGACTACGCGGATTGCTGGAAGGGGCTCGCGAAGCGGTTCGATCCGAGCAGGCCGTAGCGCCGCGCCACCCACTCCGTCGTCATGCCCGGGCAGAAGCGCGAAGCCCGTCCTCGCGCTAGATGTCCCGGGCATCCACGTGTTGAAACGCAGAAGAAAGATCGTGGATAGCCGGGACAAGCCCGGCCATGACGGTCTCGAGCTCGGAGAATCCCGTGTCCCATCCCAACGATTCCAGCCTCCGCTCTTTCATCGACGTTGATCCCACCTCCGATTTTTCGATCCAGAATCTGCCTTACGGGGTGTTCTCGACCGCGGCCAATCCGACGCCGCGCGTCGGCGTGGCGATCGGCAATTGCGTGCTTGATCTCTGGGAGCTCGAGCAGGATTCGCGCCTCGATGTCGGGCCGCTTGGCGTGTTCTCGACGTCGTCGCTCAATCCCTTCATGGCGCTGGGACCGAAGGTCTGGACGAAGACGCGCGCGCGGGTCAGCGAGCTTTTGCGTCACGATCATCCGGAGCTGCGCGACAATGAGGAGCTGCGCAAGCAGGCCTTGGTGCCGATGCGTGATGCAAAACTGTATCTGCCGTTCGCGGTCTCGGGCTACACCGACTTCTATTCCTCGAAAGAGCACGCCACCAATGTCGGCGTCATGTTCCGCGGCAAGGACAATGCGCTGCAGCCGAACTGGCTCCATATGCCGATCGGCTATAACGGACGTGCTTCCACCGTCGTGGTCTCCGGCACCAAGGTGAAGCGCCCGCGCGGGCAGCTGAAGCCGCCGAACGTCGAGGTGCCGAGCTTCGCCCCGTGCAAGCGGCTCGATTTTGAGCTGGAGATGGGTGTCGTGGTCGGCCAGCCCTCAGCCATGGGCGGCATGCTCACGGAGCAACAGGCCGAAGAGATGATCTTCGGCTTCGTGCTGCTCAACGATTGGAGCGCGCGAGATATCCAGCAGTGGGAATATGTGCCGCTTGGCCCGTTCCTCGCCAAGGCGTTCGCGACCTCGATCAGCCCGTGGGTGGTGACGCGCGAGGCGCTGGAGCCGTTCCGCCTGAAGGGGCCGGAGCAGGAGCCGGCGCCGCTGGATTATCTGAAGCAGACGAAGCCGCAGAACTACGATCTCGAGCTCGACGTCTCCTTGCGCGCCGCCGGCGCCAACGCGCCTGCCGGCATCAGTCGCACCAACTTCAAGTACATGTACTGGTCCTCGGTGCAGCAACTGATGCACCACGCGTCCTCCGGCTGCGCCATGAATGTCGGAGATCTCCTGGGGAGCGGCACGATCTCCGGCCCGGAGAAAAGCCAGCGCGGCAGCCTGCTGGAGATCAGCTGGAACGGCACCGAGCCGGTCGAATTGCCGGGTGGCATCAAGCGGTCATTCCTGGAAGACGGCGACAGCCTCGTCATGCGCGGCTGGTGTCAGGGCGAGGGCTATCGCGTCGGTTTTGGCGAGGTCGAGGGGACAGTTTTGGTGGCGGAATAAGTTGCGCCATCCCATAAACCCGTCATTGCGAGCGTAGCGAAGCAATCCAGAATCTTTCCGCGGAGAGAATTCTGGATTGCTTCGTCGCAAGGGCTCCTCGCAATGACGGCGTGAAGAGAGCCTATCGCCTTTCAGCCGGTACGTCTTTGACTCTCGCGCAATGCGCGGCGACATCCTCCTGACTGTACTTCAAATGCACCCGCTTGTCCGACGGAGCCTGCTTCGTCGTGCACACGCCCGGTCGCCATTCCTGCGTTGGCCTTATCGGGCGCGGCGCAAAACCGCCACCGCAGTTCGGGCAGACGTTGGAGAGTTTCGTCTCCACGCAGTCCGCACAGAACGTGCACTCATAGGAGCAGATCCGCGCATCGGTCGCGTTCGGCGGCAGGTCGCGGTCGCAATATTCGCAGTTCGGTCGAAGCTGGAGGGCCATGGCTGAGTCTCCGCAGGTCGGCCGGGATCATCGCAGATCGCGCGCGCAGCGCGAATGCCGGATTTCCCTCGATTTCAGCCGGGTTTGATTTCCTTCAGCGGCAGCCGCGTGCTTTCCTTCAACCTGTCCAGCACGATCGAAGAGCGCACATGCGCCACACTCTGGTGCGGCATCAGCACGTCGTTGACGAGATTGGAGAGACCCTTCAGATCGCGCAGCACGGCTTTCAGCACATAGTCGGCGTCGCCGGTGAGCGAATAGGCCTCCTGGATCTCGTCGATTCGATTGACCAGCGTACGGAAGCGTTTCGAGTTATCCGGCGAGTGGGTCGCCAGCGTCACCTGGATGAAGGCGATCACGCCGAAGCCGAGCGCCTCGCTGGAGAGATCGGCGTGATAGCCTGATATCACCTTCTCCTCCTCCAGCCGCATCCGCCGGCGCGAGCATTGCGAGGCCGAGAGCCCTGCGAGGTCCGCCAGTTCCTGGTTGGTGAGGCGGCCGTCGTCCTGGAGCGCGCCCAGGATCCTGAGGTCGAAGGCGTCTACCGAAATCATGCGTAATTTTTCTATTTCATGCACAGATCGTGCATATGATAGTCAAAACGCGTCCCGTTTGCACGCTCATTGCACGCCCCGTGAAGGATAGTTCATGGCAGCAGCAAATTTGGGAGAGCGCCATGGGACCGTTTCCGCACGATGCACCGCCGGCCACTGTTACCGCCGACAATCCGATGGGCACCGACGGGTTCGAGTTCGTCGAATATGCGCACCCCAATCCCGAAGAGCTGCACGCCCTGTTCAAGCTGATGGGCTATGCGCCCGTCGCGCGCCACAAGAGCAAAAAGATAACGGTCTATCGCCAGGGGGACATCAATTATCTTGTCAACGAGGAGCCCGGCAGCCACGGTTACGACTTTGTCGCCGCACACGGCCCCTGTGCCCCGTCGATGGCGTTCCGCGTGGTCGATGCGAAGAAGGCCTATGACCGCGCGATTTCGCTCGGGGCCGAACCTGCCGACGCGTCATCCGCGCAGAAGACGCTCGACGTCCCCGCGATCAAGGGCATCGGCGGCAGCCTGCTCTACTTCGTCGATCGCTACGGCGCCACGGGCTCGGCCTATGATGGCGAGTTCGAATGGCTGGGTGCGCGCGATCCGCAGCCCGCCGGCGCCGGCCTGTTCTACCTCGATCACCTCACCCACAACGTCCATCGCGGCCGCATGGACGTCTGGACCGGCTTTTACGAGAAGCTCTTCAACTTCCGCCAGATCCGCTTCTTCGACATCGAGGGCCGTGCGTCAGGCCTGTTCTCGCGCGCGCTGACCAGCCCGGACGGCAAGATCCGGATTCCGATCAACGAGGACGCCGGCGATGCCGGCCAGATCGAGGAATATCTGAATATCTATCGCGGCGAGGGCATCCAGCACATCGCCTGCGGCTGCCGCGACATCTACCGCACTATCGAAGACCTGCGCGAAGCCGGCCTGCCCTTCATGCCGGCGCCGCCCGAGACCTATTTCGAGCGGATCGACGCGCGCCTGCCGAAGCACGGCGAGGACATTGCGCGGCTTCAGACCAATGGCATCCTGATCGACGGCGAGGGTGTCGTCGAAGGAGGCCAGACCAAGGTGCTGCTGCAGATCTTCTCGGCCAACGCGATCGGCCCGATCTTCTTCGAGTTCATCCAGCGCAAGGGCGACGACGGTTTTGGCGAGGGCAATTTCAAGGCCCTGTTCGAATCGATCGAGGAAGACCAGATCCGGCGTGGGGTGTTGAAGGTGGACGCGGCGTAGGCTGTCGCATCCCAACAGATGTCGTTCGGCGAAGGCCGGGACGACATCGGAATTTGACGCAACCGCGGCCCTTATTTCTCAGCCTTCCACGCCTTCGTCACCGCGCCGATCTCCGCCCCTTCCGGCTCGCGCACCGCCGACGGCGTCCGCGAGAACCGCGGCGCCGGCGCCGGCTGCTTCACGCCGTGGCGCTCGACAAAGACCTGTCGGGCGACCATGTGCGGATGCTCGGTCGCTTCCGACATGGTCAGCACCGGCGCGAAACAGATGTCGCTGCCTTCCATGATCTTGCACCAGTCCTCACGCGTCTTGCTCTTGAACACCGCCTGCAACTTCTGCTTCAGCGCGGGCCAGGCCTTGCGGTCCATCTGCGCATCGAAATCGGCGTCTGTCAGGCCCGCATGCTCGCGCAGCAGCGCGTAGAATTGCGGTTCGATCGAGCCGATCGAGACGAAATGGCCGCAAGCGCATTCGTAGACGCCGTAGAAATGCGCGCCGCCATCGAGAAAATTCTGGTTGCGGCCTTCGGTCCAGCGGCCGAGCGTGGTCATGTCGAAGAAGAACGACATCAGCGATGCCGCGCCGTCGCACATCGCGGCATCGACGACCTGGCCCTTGCCGGACCTCGAGGCTTCCAGCAGCGCCGCAAGCACGCCGACAACGAGATAGAGTGCGCCGCCCCCGAAATCGCCGACCAAATTGAGCGGCGGCACCGGCGCTTCCTTGGTGCCGATCGCGGCGAGCGCGCCGGTGATGGAGATGTAGTTGATGTCGTGGCCTGCGGCATTGGCGAGCGGGCCTTGCTGGCCCCAGCCGGTCATGCGGCCGTAGACCAGTTTTGGATTGCGCGCGAGCACTACGTCAGGGCCGAGCCCGAGCCGCTCCATCACGCCGGGGCGAAAGCCCTCGACCAGCGCGTCGGCGTTTGCAAGCAGGTCGAGCACTTCCGCGATGGCCGCCTTGTCCTTGAGATCGAGCTCGATCACCTTGCGGCCACGCCCCGCCACCGACTTCATGCTCTTCTTCGCGCCGACGCGGTCGAGGGTGACGACGTCGGCGCCCATGTCGGCCAGCATCATGCAGGCGAACGGTCCGGGGCCGATGCCCGCGAATTCGACGATGCGGAAGCCCGACAGCGGGCCGGAGGTACGGACGGAGGAGGCGGGGGCTGGTTGATCGAGCACGTTTTTGTTTCCTCGGATCCAAGGCGCGTATTGCCGATGGTCGGCAAGCGCCGAGGCGTTCCTCTGTGGGGCGAGTTAATTGGCTGATTAACTTTTCTCGCCTTCACGCCGGTGAGGCAAGCGGTTTTCATGCCGCATGGCCAAAATAAAAACGGCGCGCACCGAAGTGCGCGCCGCGGAAAATTTGCGTCGAGGCGCTATCAGCCGGCCGCAGCCACCGCGCGTTGCGCCATCACCTTGATCAAGTTGGCGCGGTACTCGGCGGTGCCGTGGATGTCGGCCAGCAAATTGCTCGCCGAAATGCTGACGTTGTCGATCGCCGAAGGTGACCAGTTCGCCTTCAGCGCTGCTTCGATCGCGGGGACCCGCATCACGCCGCTCTCCGAAGCGCCTGTGGCGGCCACCCGAATCTCGCCCGACTTCGTCTGTGCCACGAACACGGCGGTCAGTGCGAAGCGGGAGGCCGGGTGCCGCATCTTTTCGTAGCCTGCCTTCGCCGGAACCGGGAACGACACGGCGGTGATGATCTCGCCGTCTTCCAGCGCCGTGGTGAACAGACCCTGGAAGAAATCCTCCGCCGCAATCGACCGCTTGTTGGTTTTCACGGTGGCGCCGAGCGCGAGCAGCGCGGCCGGATAATCCGCGGCGGGATCGTTGTTGGCGATCGAGCCGCCGATCGTGCCGCGATAGCGCACGGCGGGATCACCGAGCATCGACGTGAGATAGGCAATCGCAGGGATCGCCTTCTTCACATCGGCATTCTGCATGATGTCGAAATAGGTCGTGCCGGCCTTGATGGTCAGCACGTCGCCTGAGAGCTCGACGCCTTGCAGCTCCTTGATCTTGCCGAGATCGATCACATCGGACGGGCTGGCGAGGCGCTGCTTCATGACCGGCAGCAGCGTCTGGCCGCCGGCGAGGAATTTCGCCTCGGTGCCCTTGGCGAACAGGCTGACGGCTTCGTCAACCGAGGACGCGCGATGATAAATGGTCTGGTACATCTTCGTTCCTCTCCCTTAAGCCGCGTGGATCGTGCGCCACACCCGGTCAGGGGTTGCGGGCATTTCCAGATTGTTCTTGCCGATCGCATCCGTGATCGCATTGATCACGGCCGCGGAGGCGCCGATCGCGCCCGCCTCACCGCAACCCTTGATGCCCAAGGGATTGCCCGGGCACAGCGTCGTGGTGTGGGAGAGGTTGAACGAGGGCAAATCGTCGGCACGCGGCATGGAGTAATCCATGAACGAGGCCGTGACCGGCTGGCCGTTGGCATCGTAGATCGCGTGCTCGAGCAGTGCCTGCCCAATGCCCTGGGCCAGGCCGCCATGGACCTGTCCCTCGACGATCATCGGATTGATCAGCCGGCCGAAATCGTCGGCCGCGACGAAGTTGACGAAGGTGGTCTTGCCCGTGCCGGGATCGACTTCGAGCTCGCAGATGTACGCCCCGGCGGGGAAGGTGAAGTTGGTCGGGTCGTAGAAGGCGCTTTCCTTCAAGCCCGGCTCCATTCCGTCAGGCAGGTTGTGCGCGGTGTAGGCCGCGAGCGCGACCATCGGGAAGGCGATCGCCTTGTCGGTACCGGCCACCTTGAACTCGCCGTTCTCGATGACGATGTCGCCCTCCGAGGCTTCCAGCGCATGCGCGGCGATCTTCTTGGCCTTGGACTCCATCTTCTCCATGGCCTTCAGGATCGCGGTGAGACCGACGGCTGCCGAACGCGAGCCGTAGGTGCCCATGCCGAACTGCACCTTGTCGGTGTCGCCATGGACGATCGAGACCTGGCTGATCGGAACGCCGAGGCGCTCCGCGACGAGCTGGCAGAACGTCGTCTCGTGACCCTGGCCGTGGCTGTGCGATCCCGTCAGGACCTCGATGGTGCCGACCGGGTTGACGCGCACCTCTGCCGATTCCCACAAACCGACGCCGGCACCGAGACTGCCGACCGCCTTGGACGGCGCGATGCCGCAAGCCTCGATGTAGCAGGACACGCCGATGCCGCGCAGCTTGCCGTCGGCTTTCGCCTTGGCCTTGCGCCCGGCGAAGCCGGCATAATCGATCGCCTTCATCGCGGCATCGAGCGAGGCGTTAAAGTCGCCGGTGTCATAGGCCATGATCACCGGCGTCTGGTGCGGGAACTGGGTGATGAAGTTCGACCTGCGCAGCGCGGCCGGATCGACCTTCAATTGCCGCGCCGCCGTCTCCATCAGACGTTCGATCAGATAGCTCGCCTCGGGGCGGCCTGCGCCGCGATAGGCGTCGACCGGCGTGGTGTTGGTGTAAACCCCGACCACCTCGGCATGGATCGCCGGGATGTTGTACTGACCCGACAGCAGCGTCGCGTAGAGATAGGTCGGCACCGACGACGAGAACAGAGACATATAGGCGCCGAAATTGGCGTAGGTCTTCACCTTGAGGCCGGTGATCTTGTTGTTGGCGTCGAACGCCATCTCGGCATGGGTGACGTGGTCGCGGCCATGCGCATCGGTGAGGAAGGCCTCGGTGCGGTCGCCGGTCCATTTCACGGGACGGCCGACCTTCTTCGAGGCCCACAGCGCCACCATCTCTTCGGGATAGATGAAGATCTTGGAGCCGAAGCCGCCGCCGACGTCGGGCGCGATCACGCGCAGCTTGTGCTCAGGGGCGATGTTGTAGAACGCCGACAGCACGAGGCGGGCCACGTGCGGGTTCTGCGACGTCGTGTAGAGCGTGAAATGCTCCTCCGCCGAATCGTAATCGGCAATGGCCGCGCGCGGCTCCATCGCGTTCGGCGCAAGGCGGTTGTTGGTGACGTCGAGCTTCACCACGTTGGCGGCCTTGGCGATGGCGGCGTCCGCGGCGCCCTCGTCGCCGATCACCCAGTCATAGACTTGGTTGCCGGGGGCTTCGGGATGCAGCTGCGGCGCGCCGGACTTGATCGCGGCGTGGACGTCGGCGACCGCGGGCAGTTCTTCGTAGTTCACGACCACGGCTTCGGCCGCGTCGCGCGCGAGGTTCTTGCTCTCGGCGATCACGACTGCGACGGCCTGGCCGACGAAACGCACCGTCTCCGGCGCCATCGCGGGCCATGCGCCCATCTTCATCGGGCTGCCGTCCTTGGAGGTGATGGCCCAGCCGCAGATCAGGTTGCCGACCTTGTCGTCGACGATCTCTTGTCCCGTGAGCACCGCGACCACGCCCGGCATCTTCAGGGCGGCGGAGGAATCGATCCCCTTCACCTTGGCATGCGCGTGCGGGCTGCGGATGAAATGGGCGTGGGTCATGCCCTGCAATTTGATGTCGTCGACGTAGCGGCCCTTGCCGGTAATGAAACGCTTGTCTTCCTTGCGCACGACGCGCGCGCCAATGCCTTCAACACCCATGTTTGGTCCTCCCGACCGGAATTTGTTTTCACCGCGCTTTCCCTCGAAAGCGGCAGCGGTGGTTCTTATTTCGAGGCGCGCCGCTTACTCGGCCGCCTGCGAGACCTTCATGCGCCCGGCCGCATCCAGCACGGCTTTGACGATGTTGTGATAGCCGGTGCAGCGGCAGATATTGCCTTCGAGCTCGTGACGGACGGTGGTCTCGTCGAGCTCGCCACCATGACGATGCACGATGTCGATCGCCGACATGATCATGCCCGGCGTGCAATAGCCGCATTGCAGGCCGTGATTGTCGCGGAACGCGGCCTGCATCGGGTGCAGTTCGTCGCCTTTGGCGATGCCTTCGATGGTGGTGACGCTGGCGCCGTCGGCTTGGCCCGCCAGCATGGTGCAGGATTTCACCGCCTTGCCGTCCACGTGGACGACGCAGGCGCCGCACTGGCTGGTGTCGCAGCCGACATGGGTTCCGGTGAGGTTGAGGTGTTCGCGCAGCAGCTGGACCAGCAGCGTGCGGTCCTCGACGTCGACAGCAACGGCCTTGCCGTTCACCGTCAGTTTGACTGTAGACACGGTTGAAGTCCTCCCGGGATTGATTTTGATTGTTTCCAATTAGAGACAGCGACCCGGAACTTTGCAACTAGGATTTTTGGTCGCCTTCGTCATGGAAAAGTCATTGATCCAGACGGGCCTGCGTTGATTTGGGGGAAGAGTCGACGGGATCCGGAACGCCGCGCCGGGCCGACGTGGGATGCCAGCCTCTATATCCCCATGCGGGCCGCCTTGGCCGGTTGAGCCGAAAATCTGCGGGGCGCGCCGAATTTACCGCCCCTTATCGATTCTGCCTTAGTTTTGCGCTGCCAGGTCAGGGGGCGGGGCGCCACCGGATCGCGGCTGAATAGAAAATGGGGGTAGGAATGTCCGGGCGTATCGCGTCGTCCTCGAAGCGCACTATAATGCCGACCCTCAGGTTCCGGGCCAAGATCATTCTGGGTTTTGCCGCCGTGCTGGTGATCTCCGCCGGCAGTATGGCCTTCTCCTATTTTGGTTTCGAGCGGGTCTCGTCCGGGGTCGGGTCCTACCGCGCCAGCGTCACCGAGGCCGATCTCGCCCGCAATATCGACCGCGAGCTGCTCGCCTATCGCTCGGCCGTCAAATATTTCGTCGTCACCGGCAAGGAGGACGACGCCAAGGCGGCGCTGGAGACCGAGGCCAACCTCAAGAACGCCATCGACCAGGCCACCAGGAGCGCCAAGAGGCCGGCGCGCCAGGAAAGCCTGGGCAAGCTCGCAAAGGAGTTTTCCAACTTCTCCGCGACTTTCGCAAAGGTTCTTCAGGCCAAGCGTGACAGCGCGCTGCTGGTGCAGAACCAGCTTACGCGCAACGCCAACCTCCTGAAATACAAGCTCGACGACATCGGCAACAACGCCTCCGATTCCGAGGCGCAGTCGATCGAGTTCGGCACCAAGCAGGTCAACGCCCAGTTCCAGACCGCGAACGCGGCGGCGACCAATTTCGTGCTGACGTCCGAGCAGGCGATTGCGACCAGCGCGCTGGCGCGGCTGAAATTCGTCGAGAATTCGCTCGGCGCGGTCTATTCCATGGACGACAAGATCGTCGCCGGCCTGAAGGAGGCCAAGGCGCTGTTAGGGGCTTATCGCGAAGCGCTGGAGAAGCTGATCGCCAACGCCAAGATGGTCGACGATCTCGTCACCGAGATGAGCGGCTCGGCCGGAGCGATCCTTCAGGGCGCCACCGCGATGAAGGCGGACCTCGTCGCCGAACAGCAGCGGCTGGAATCCGAATCGGAAGCGACCATCGGGAAGACCGAGCAACTGGTGCTGATGCTGGCCATCGGCGGCACGCTGCTCGGCGCGGTCCTCGCCTTCCTGCTCGGCACCGGCATTTCGCGTCCGATGATCGCGATGTGCAAGGCGATGCGCGAGCTTGCCTCTGGCAATTTCGACGTCGTGCTGCCGGGCCTGGGGCGCAAGGACGAGGTCGGCGAGATGGCCGGCGCGGTCGAGGAGTTCAAGGTGCAGGCCGTGGCCAAGGCCGAGCGCGACGCCGCCACGAGCGAAGTCCAGAACAGGGAGCAGGCCGCAAGCCGCCGTTCCGAGCTGATTCGTTTCGCCGACGATTTCGAGAGCGCGGTCGGCGCCATCGTCTCCAACGTCTCGGCTTCCGCCGTGCAGCTGGAATCGGCGGCCTCGACGTTGACCCGCACCGCCGAGACCACGCAGAGCCTGTCGAGCCAGGTCGCCGACGTCTCCGAGCAGGCCTCCAGCAACATGCAGTCGGTCGCGACCGCGACGGAAGAGCTCTCGGCCTCGGTCGAAGAGATCGGCCGCCAGGTGCGCGATTCCAGCCGCATTGCCGAAGCCGCCGTGGTGCAGGCGAAGGAGACCGACGGTCGCATCGGCAAGCTCTCGCACGCCGCCCAGCAGATCGGCGAGGTCGTCAAGCTCATCACGGCGATTGCCGAGCAGACCAACCTTCTGGCGCTCAATGCCACCATCGAGGCGGCACGCGCCGGTGAAGCCGGCCGCGGCTTTGCAGTGGTCGCCAGCGAAGTGAAGTCGCTCGCGAGCCAGACCGCGAAGGCCACCGACGAGATCTCCTCGCACATCACGGGCATGCAGGGCGCGACCGCCGAATCGGTTGCGGCGATCAAGGAGATCGGCGCCACCATCGGCCAGATCTCGTCGATCTCGACGTCGATTGCGAGCGCGGTGGAGCAGCAGGGCGCGGCGACGCAGGAAATCGCGCGCAGCGTCCAGACCGTCGCACAGGGCACCCAGACCGCCGCCACCGACATTGGTCAGGTCAACCGCGGCGCCGCCGAGACCGGCTCGGCCTCGGAAGAGGTGCTGCACTCGGCCAAGACGCTGTCGTCCGAAAGCACCCGGCTGCGCGCCGAACTCGACCGCTTCATGGGGAATATCCGGGCGGCGTAGGCAGTCGCTTTTCCAATGTCGTCCTGGCGAAGCCAGACCCATTATTCAGCGAAGAGTTGCGGCGCGTGGCCGGTAACCCCGCGTCTTCGTCAAACCGCTCCGACGAGGGGAGTGATCATATGAAGACACCCCCGCGTCACCTAACCGCTAGTTGCGGCGCCACAAATTTACCGCCGCTTATCCTTTGCCCCGTAACGTGCAGAAGAGTCAGGAAGCGGGCTGCTTCCGGGCTGCGCCTGGTTTTCCGCGAATGGAATGGGGTGGGGGAATGCCCGTCAAGTCGAAGCCGAACACATCGAAGCTGCTCACCCTGCGCTTTCGCGCAAAAATCATCCTTGGCTTCGTGGCGGTGCTCGCCATCCTCGCCGTCAGCATGGCTTTCGCCTATTTCGGCTTCGAGCGGATCCAGGCCGCCGTGGCCTCCTACCGCGCCAGCGTGGCGGAAGCGGACCTTGCACGGACGGTCGATCGCGAGCTGATCAGCTACCAGGGGCTGGCGCGGGCTTATGCGCTGACCGGCGCGGCGGATGACGAGACCGCGGCCAAGGCCGCCGAACAAAATCTGAAGGCGGCGATCGCCAAGTCGACGGCCGCGACCACGGGCGCGGCGCGCCGTGAGCAGGTCGGCAGGCTCGAAGCCGAGTTCCAGCGTTTTACGAAGGTGTTCAGCGAGATCATCACGTTGACACGCGAGAACAACAAGATCGCGGCCGATGAGCTCAACAGCGTCGGCAATAAGATCCGCTTCAAGTTCGACGATCTCGCCGACACCGCCGCGCTGGCGGGGCTTGCATCCGTTCAGACCACGGCCAAGGACATCACATCGCAATACCTTGCGGTCTCTACCTCGGTCGGCGCCTTCGTCGCCAAGCCGGAGCCGAAGAGCGCCGACGGCGTGACCGCCCGCATCAAGTTCCTGGAGACCCTGCTGGTCTCGATCTATGCCAACGAGCAGAAGATCACCGACCGCGTCACCGAGATCGGCAATCTCCTGAAGCAGTACCGCACCTCGTTCGGAAAGCTGACCGAGAATGTGAAGGTCATCGTCAAGTCGAACGGGGAGATGACCAAGACGGCGGCGGCCATCCTGAAACTCTCGGGCGAGCTGCGGTCGGACCTCTCAGCCGATCAGCAGCGCATCGAGGAGAGCGCCAATGCCACCATCGGCGACACCGAGCGGACGATGCTGATGATGGCGCTCGGCGGCCTCGCCATTGGCGCCGTGTTGGCCTGGATGCTGGGCAATGGCATTTCGCGTCCGATGATCGCGATGTGCAAGGCGATGCGCGAGCTTGCCTCGGGCAATTTCGATGTCGTGCTGCCGGGCCTGGGCCGCAAGGACGAGATCGGCGAGATGGCCGGCGCGGTCGAGGAGTTCAAGATGCAGGCCGTGGCCAAGGCCGAGCGCGATGCCGCCGCGAGCGAAGTCCAGAACAGGGAGCAGGCCGCAAGCCGCCGTTCCGAGCTGATTCGCTTTGCCGATGATTTCGAGAGCGCGGTCGGCGCCATCGTCTCCAACGTCTCGGCTTCCGCCGTGCAGCTGGAATCGGCGGCCTCGACGTTGACCCGCACCGCCGAGACCACGCAGAGCCTGTCGAGCCAGGTCGCCGATGTCTCCGAGCAGGCCTCCAGCAACATGCAGTCGGTCGCGACCGCGACCGAAGAGCTTTCGGCCTCGGTCGAAGAGATCGGCCGCCAGGTGCGCGATTCCAGCCGCATTGCCGAAGCCGCCGTGGTGCAGGCGAAGGAGACCGATGGTCGCATCGGCAAGCTCTCGCACGCCGCCCAGCAGATCGGCGAGGTCGTCAAGCTCATCACGGCGATTGCCGAGCAGACCAACCTTCTGGCGCTCAATGCCACCATCGAGGCGGCACGCGCCGGTGAAGCCGGCCGCGGCTTTGCAGTGGTCGCCAGCGAAGTGAAGTCGCTCGCGAGCCAGACCGCGAAGGCCACCGACGAGATCTCCTCGCACATCACGGGCATGCAGGGCGCGACCGCCGAATCGGTTGCGGCGATCAAGGAGATCGGCGCCACCATCGGCCAGATCTCGTCGATCTCGACGTCGATTGCGAGCGCGGTCGAGCAGCAGGGCGCGGCGACGCAGGAAATCGCGCGCAGCGTCCAGACCGTCGCACAGGGCACCCAGACCGCCGCCACCGACATCGGTCAGGTCAATCGCGGCGCCGCCGAGACCGGCTCGGCCTCGGAAGAGGTGCTGCACTCGGCCAAGACGCTGTCGTCCGAAAGCACCCGGCTGCGCGCCGAACTCGACCGCTTCATGGGGAATATCCGGGCGGCGTAAGGCTTCGTTACGGCAGAGCGAGAGGCGCGCGTTCCGCGCTCACTCCCTCCCGAACACCCGCTTCAGCTCCACCTTTGCTCGCTCCAGCCGCGTGCGCTGCGTCTGCGGCAGCGTCTTGCCGGCGCGGTTGATGTAGAACGTCAGCATCGACAGCGCCGAGCGGTAGGCGCCGGTCTTGCGGCGCGCGCTGTGCTCGGCCGAGCGCTTCAGCGAAGTCGCGATCTTCTTCGCGCTGGTCAGCTTGAACACGCCGTGTTTGAGGTCGAGCGCGTCGCTCTCCTTCGTCACCCGCTGTGACCAGCGCTTCGGTGAGGCGCGTTTGGTGCCCTTGCGCGCCGCTGTTTTGCGAGAATGTGTCGTCCTTCTGACATGAGCCATGCGCCAACTCCTTGCGGCTCCACCAAAAACCAGCGGCGCGAACGGTCGTTCCACGGGAACCTGCCCTCGCCGCAGACGTTGTCGCAGGTGGCAGGCGGAATGCCGCACCCCCTTGATCGGATCGACCGCGTCCACCTCCCGTGCCGGGGCGTCCATTGGTCAGATGCAACAACGCGATGGAATTGCAGCGAAGCCCAGCGCCGAATGATGGACCTGTGGTCTCCACGGCGACCGCGGTCGATCGCATCATCGAGACCAGCATTCCCTCACGACTCGACGCGCTGCCGTGGAGCGGCTTTCACACGCGCGTCGTGCTCGCGCTCGGCATCACCTGGATTCTGGATGGCCTCGAGGTGACGCTGGCCGGCGCGCTCTCCGGCGCGCTGAAGCAGAGTCCCACGATGCGTTTCTCCAATCTCGATCTCGGCGTCGCCAATTCCGCCTATCTTGCGGGTGCTGTGCTCGGCGCGCTCGGTTTCGGCTGGCTGACCGACCGCATCGGCCGCAAGAAGCTGTTCTTCATCACGCTTGCGCTCTATCTCTCGGCAACGGCCGCGACGGCTCTGTCATGGAATGTCGCGAGCTACGCGCTGTTTCGCTTCCTCACCGGCGCGGGCATCGGCGGCGAATACACCGCGATCAATTCGACCATCCAGGAACTGGTACCGGCGCGCTATCGCGGCTGGACCGATCTCGTCATCAATGGCAGCTTCTGGATCGGTGCTGCCATGGGCGCGGTGGCGGCCATCGTGCTGCTCGATCCCGCTGTGATCGGTCCCGATCTCGGCTGGCGCCTTGCTTATCTCATCGGCGCGGCCATCGGCCTCGTCGTGCTCTTGATGCGGATGTGGATTCCGGAGAGCCCGCGCTGGCTGATGATCCACGGCCATCCCGACCGGGCCCACAAGATCGTCGACGAGATCGAGCGCTCGGTGATCGGGCGCGACCAGGATACGAGCGACGGGCGTTTTACCAAGATCCGGCTGAAGATGCGGGATCACACACCGATCCGGGAGGTCGTGCACACGCTGTTCTCGGTCTATCGCCAGCGGGCGATGGTCGGCCTCGTGCTGATGATCGCGCAGGCCTTCTTCTACAATGCCATCTTCTTCACCTTCGCGCTGGTGCTGACCGATTTTTACGGGATCAGCGCCGATCATGTCGGCTGGTATCTGCTCCCCTTCGCCGCCGGAAATTTCCTTGGTCCGTTGCTGCTCGGCCGGCTGTTCGATACGCTCGGCCGCCGCATCATGATCATGTTCACCTATGGCGCGTCGGGCCTGTTGCTGGCGCTGTCCGGCTATCTGTTTTCGATCGGCGCGCTGAGCGCACAGGAGCAGACTATCGCGTGGATGGTGATTTTCTTCTTTGCCTCGCCCGCCGCGAGCGCCGCCTATCTCACCGTCAGCGAGACTTTCCCCCTGGAGGTCCGCGCGCTGGCGATCGCGGTGTTCTACGCGGTCGGCACCGGCATCGGCGGCGTAATCGGCCCCGCGCTATTCGGCGTGCTGATCGACACGGGATCACGCACCAGCGTGTTTGCCGGCTATTTGCTGGGGGCATTCCTGATGATCGCGGCCGCGATCGTGGCATGGCGCTATGCCGTCTCATCGGAACGCAAATCGCTCGAAGAAATCGCGCGGCCGCTTGCGTCTATGGAGTAGATTATGAAATCGGAACTGGCTGAACTGGATCAAAAGCGCACCATGGTCGACATTGAAGCGCCCGATGCGGTGCCGGTGCCTCACGCACTCGTGCCGCATCTCAACGAGACAGCGATTCTGCTCGACATCGACGGGACGCTGCTCGACCTGATGCCGACGCCGCGTGAGGTGTGGGTGCCGCCAAGCCTGTCGGAAACGCTGAACCGGCTGACGGAGCGCACGTCGGGCGCGCTTGCGATGGTCAGCGGCCGTTCGCTCAACGACATCGATCTGATCTTCGCGCCCGATGTATTCCGCGCCGTCGCCGGCCACGGCGCGGAGATGCGGCTTTCGGTGGACAACGAAGCCGATGCCGTCAGCGCGCCGCCGCTGGACAAGGAGTTGAAGCGGCGGCTCGCGGCGGTTGCCAAGCTCAGTCCCGGCATTCTGCTCGAGGACAAGGGTTATTCGCTGGCGCTGCACTACCGCCTCGCGCCACATGCGGAGAAAGCGATCTATGAATCCGTTTCGCTGATCCGCGCCGACCTGCCCAATGCGCCGATCGAGGTGCTGCCGGGCAAGTTCGTCTGCGAGATCAAGCATTCCGGTTTCACCAAGGCGACCGGCGTGCGCGAGTTGATGACGCACGAGCCATTCAAGGGGCGCCGCCCGATCTTCATCGGCGACGACGTCACCGACGAGACCGTGTTCGCGATCATGCCCGACATGAACGGGCTCTCGTTCTCGGTGGGCCGCCGCGCCATCGGCGTCGACGGCCATTTCGATGCGCCGAACGATGTGCGCACGTTCCTCGCGCGTCTGCTCGACGACACAAGGTTGGAATAAGGCGCCGACACCTCGAAGCCACATTGGGCGCTCGCAATGGTTCCGGTGCGCGCGCTATTCGTGCTGCATGTCCCGGCCACCAAACCGGTTTTTGTTGAACGAAATCGGCATGTTCCCATCAGGAAAAACTGGTTCCAACGCGCGCGCCTGATTTTGGTTTCAATCCGAAGAAATGATGATCAGGAACCATATTGATGAACGGCAGTTAAATGGGGTGGAATGAACAGGAGGGGACGACCTGTGAACTTAATCGTCGTTTCAAATCGTGTTGCGCGCGGCAAACCTAACGAGCCGATGACGGGCGGGCTCGCGGCTGCGTTGCTTCCGGTCGTTGAGAATTCAGGCGCAATCTGGGTGGGTTCCTCAGGTCGCGTGCGGGATGGCCATCAAAAGGAACCGTTTGCCGAGATTGAAGCACTGGGTTCGGGTGCGATCGCAACGCTGGATCTGCCGGCGGCGCATTATGGCGGCTACTACGAAGGCTTTGCCAACTCAGCCTTGTGGCCGGCGCTGCACTCGCGCAGCGACCTGATCCGCGTCTCGCGTGATGACTATGTGAGCTATCGCGAGGTCAACGCCTTCATGGCGCGCGCCTTGATGCGCTTCCGGAAAGCACAAACGGCGTTCTGGGTGCAGGACTATCATTTCCTCGCGCTCGGCGCGGAACTGCGCCATCTCGGCGTCGACGACCCGATCGGCTTCTTCCTGCACACGCCGTGGCCGGTCGCAGCGGTGATGCAGGGCGTGCCCAATCATCGCGAGCTGATCACGGCGATGCTGGCCTACGATCTGCTCGGCTTCCAGACCAATGACGATTGCCAGAATTTTCTCGGCTATGTGGCGGGTGAACTGGGCCTCGTTGTCGAGGACGGGGTCGCGATTTCGCAGTATGGCCGAACTCGTTGCGAAGTCTTTCCGATCGGCATCGATGCCGAGAAGTTCGCGCAATATGCGGCGAAGTCGGTTTCGCATCCGGACGTGTCGCGGCTGCGCCGCAGTCTCAACGGCGAGCGGCTGGCAATCGGCGTCGACCGGCTCGATTATTCCAAGGGCCTCGTCAACCGCATCAGCGCATTCGACCGGCTCTGGACCGAGCATCCGCAGTTTGCGCGCAGCATCTCGCTGTTGCAGATCGCAAATCCCTCGCGCGGTGCCATCGAGGCCTATGGCAATCTCCAGAGCGAGGTCGCGCGTCTCGTGTCCGACGTCAACGGGCGCCACGGCGAGGCCGACTGGACACCGATCCGCTATCTCAACAAGGGATTTAGCCAGGCCGTGCTCTCGGGTCTCTACCGCACCGCGCAGATCGGCGTGGTGACGCCGCTGCATGACGGCATGAATCTGGTCGCCAAGGAATACGTCGCCGCGCAAAATCCGGCCGATCCCGGCGTGCTGGTGCTGTCGAAATTCGCCGGCGCGGCCAACGAGCTCGACACTGCCCTCCTGGTCAATCCGCACGACATCGACGGCATGGCGCGCGCGGTCGCGGTCGCGGCCGCGATGCCGCTCACCGAGCGCAAGATGCGCTGGGAAGCGATGATGAAGAAGCTGCGCGGCCACACCATCCAGCAATGGTCGGCGGATTTTGTCGCCGAGTTGGAGAAGTGCCGGACCGAAAAGGCCGCGGTGGCGCCGCTCGAAGCACAGCCGCCTCAGGCGTTGCGCTGGCTGAAGTCCGCGATCTCAGGTGTGCGGTTGATTTAGCTCTTGCTCGCCCGGTTCTTCTGGGGAAAGGCCGAGGTGAGTGGCTACAGCCCGTCAATAGCAATACGACACGCCCTCCAAAATCGCGCATCGCCGCTTGTTCGGCGCGTTCGGATCGTCCAGCGGCACCATGCCCTTGCCCTGGCCGACAAACAGGCCAGGCCCGACATGCACTGAGCTTTTGTTGCCGATGATTACGCTCTGGTGCGGCGCCGAGCTCGAGCGCGTGCCGTCGGGCCAGAGGATGGCATCGCCCGAAAGCATCCCGCGCCGTCCGTCGTCGCAGCTCACGTCGACCCCTTGCCGGGTGCAGATTTGTGCAGCGGCCGGTCCGGCGAAGGCGGCGGCAAGGGCCGAAATCAGGCTCAGCGCGATGATGGCGTTACGGATGGTCATGGTGCTCCCGGTCGTGGTTGGGCATTCTCAAGTGAATCGTCGCCCCAAACCTGCCGCCGGTTCGGCCCGTAGCGGGTTCCGAGCGCTGAGGCCGCGTCCGATATTATCTATGAAATACAAGATCTTACGGAAATTTAACCCGATTTCCCCGCGATCCCTTGCAAAATCATCGGCGCCCCTTCAAGAGAGTGCGCTCCGGAGAGATGGCCGAGTGGCTTAAGGCGCACGCTTGGAAAGCGTGTGTGCGGGAAACCGTACCGTGGGTTCGAATCCCACTCTCTCCGCCAATCGTCAACTGTCCAGCCCGGAGACATCGGTAACAGGTCGTCCCTAAGACATGGGTGACAACCTCGTGCCGAACGGGTTGTCGAGGGGTTGCAGGGTTTTCTGCTCCAGGTCGAAGTATCCCAGATCATCGTGCATGAAGCTGACGAGCCAAATGCTGTCGTCGACCTCCTTGATGCCGAGTTTCTGGCCGGCCAGCACGGTCGAGATGTTGATTCGCTTGCGATGCAGGCAAAGGCGCCCGCAAGCGGTCACGAGAACCTCGCGATCGTGGAACGGATAGATCAACTCGGGCAAGCCATCGTAACGGCGTGGTGAGGCGCGATAGAGTTCGGCGGAGCATTTCATCTGCAGCGCCTCATGCGGCCGTTCGGTATTGAACTCGCGGACGAAGGCGTCGAAGCGGTCCTGCTGCTGCAGGCTGTTGGCGCCCGGCGGACGGGTCGTCTCCTTCTTGAGGGTGAGGTGCATGCGCTCGTGGCGGCCGTTCTGCTGTGGATGGCCGGGCTTGATGCGTTCGATGACGATGCCGAGCCTCAGCCACCAGACCGCGAGCTTTGAGAGATTGAACAGGGCATTGGGACTGGCAAAGGGCACGCCGTTGTCGGAGCGGATGGCGAACGGCAAGCCACGCTCGCGGAACAGCCGTTCAAAGGCGGTAATGGCAGGCTCTTCGCGCGTGGAATCGAGCGCCTCGCACAACAGCAGGAAGCGCGAGGCATGATCGGTGACGGTCAGCGGATAGCAGTACCGCCCATTGCCGAGCTTGAACTCGCCCTTGAAGTCGGCGCACCACAGCTCGTTGGGTCCCGTGCCCGCGGAGAGCGGCGTGCCGCGCGCGCGGTGGCGCGGCCCGCCGGCGCGCTTGACCAGGTCATGGCGGTCGAGCACCGCATGGATGGTACTTTTGGCCGGAACCCGGATATCGCCGTCCAGCCGTCGGACCAGCAGTTCCCGGATCTTGCGCGCGCCCCAGTGCGGCTTCTCGCCCTTGAGCCGGACAATCAGGCTCTCGAGCTGCTCCGGCAGCTGGTTGGCGTAGCGCACCGGCCGCCGCGAGCGATCGCTCAGGGCCTCAAGACCGTGCTCCTTGTAGCGATCGAACATCTTGTAGCCGGTCTTGCGCGAGACGCCGAAATCCCGGCACACGTCCGTCATGGCCTCCCCGTCCAACAGGCGGGCGACAAAGCGCAGGCGTTCTTCCATAACCGAACTCGCTTTCCACGGCATCCACACCTCCCGCTCGCAAAAAAGCGAAAAGTGTAACCCATGTGTCCGGTACGACCTGTCACCTATGTCTCGGGCCGCTCAAAACCCGAGAAGAAAATTAGTCAGTATCGAGAAGGACCGCCGGCGGCGAAAGTCCAGGCTGCGGATTCCGGCTGGCAATGTCGAGTGCGTGCTGGCAGGCGTCCCTCATTGCGCGGGTAGGTGAAGCAGCCGCCTGAAATGCCGAAACATCTGCGACTGCGACTGTTCACGGTTCCAGCTCAGATGCACCGAAAGGGCCGGACTGCCATCGATGTCTATCGTGCTGAAGCGTCGGCCGGTCTCACCGACGACCGCGACATCGTCGACGATTGCTATCCCAACGCCTTCGTGCACAAGGCCTATCGCCGTTTCGATATGGCGGACCCGTATGCCAACGTGCGGCTCGATCCCAATTTCTCTAAACTGCTTTTCCGCGATCGAGCCGTGGGGCGTATGAGGCTCAAAAAGGATCAAGAACTTGTCCTTGAGGTCCGTAGCCGTCAGTTTGTCGAAAGCCGCCAACGGATCAGCAGACGGAACAAGCGCAACGAGTTTGCATGGACGCACGGGCACGCTTTCGATCAAAGGGTGAGCTACTGGAAAGATAGAAACTACACACTCTCCCTTTTGGAGGAGCAGGTAGTCGATGATCTGCTCCAACATCAGAACATCGATATGAAACTGCAGCTTCGGAAGGTCCTCGTGCATGCGGGCGATGACGTTGGGCACCACCGCACGACCCGGGCTGCCGGTGGCGCCGATTCGAAATAGTCCTCCGTCTCCGTTGACGAGGCGCTCAACCGCATTCCCTAGCTCGTCCAGCTCATCGAAGACCTTGCTTGCCAAACCCAGCAGCCGAATGGCCTCCCCTGTGGGGACAAGCCGCCCCTTGGTTCGCTTGAACAGGGTCAAACCGAGAATGTCCTCGCAACGCTGTACGATGCGCGAAACGCTGGGCTGCGTGGTGGCCAGGACTTTGGCCGCGCCATTCAAGGTGCCTGACGCCATAACCGCCCGGAACACCTCAATCTGGCGGAGGCTCAGGCGCCGCCTGTCCGCAGCGGTTTTCCTGACTTGTCCGTATTCGACGGAATCTTCACTCGTCCTGTCGGCAGTCATGTCGTCACTAATTGCTATGCCTTCAAGGCATAGAGGATGGCAAAAGCTTTCATTGTGTCAATAGGTCTGAGCAGGCTTCTCTGTTTCCAACCAACCAAAAGGAAACGGGAGGATCTCTCATGAGAAACCGCACGATTGCTGGGCTTGTGGCCTGCGCGATCTCGACTCTGGCTTCGGTTGCCCACGCAGCCGATCCCGTGAAGGTCTGTGGGTTGAGGTTCACCTCGTCGGCCGCAAATTTCATTGCCGTCGAGAAAGGCTACTACGCAGACGAAGGGCTCGACATCACCCTTGCCTATTTCGATGCCGCGCAACCCGTCGCCGTGGCCGTTTCGGCGGGCGCTTGCGATATCGGCGTCACCGGGTTCACGGCCGGCATGTATAATCTGGCCGGTCAGGGTACGTTGCGCATCATCGCAGGGGAAGCCTGGGAGGAGCGTGGCTATCAGTTCATCGGTGTCGTTGCTTCCAACGAGGCTTACGACAAAGGCCTCAGGAGCATCAGGGACTTGCCGGGCAAGCGTTTCGGGGTAACGCAGCTCGGTTCGACGTTCCACTACAATGTTGGAATGCTCACCGACAAATATGGCTGGGACAACAAGGCCGTTTCGGTCGTTCCACTGCAGTCGGTCGCCAACATGGTTGGCGCCGTCAAGTCCAGCGCGGTCGATGCTGCGGCGCTGCCATCCTTCGTTGCCAATCCGCTGAGCGCGGGAGGCGCGGTTAAACTACTTGGTTGGGTTGCGGCGGAAACACCGTGGCAGGTGTCCGGCGTCATCGCATCCAAGGACATGATCGACAAGCGCCGCAGCGTGGTAGAGCATTTCATCAAGGCCTATAAGCGCGCAACGGCCGAATACGACGCGGCATTCAATCATCTCGACGCTGGTGGCAAGCATGTCTTCGGCAAGGATGCTGAAGCGCTTTTCCCAATCATTGAAAAGTACACCAACACCTCGCGGGCCGTGGTGATGGATGGCCTGCCCTATGTCAACAAGCAGGCCAGCTACAATATCGCCAACGTCGCCGCGCAGCTCGACTGGTACAAGGCCCGCGGTTTTGTCGATGCCGGCGTCACCGTCGACAAAGTTGCCGATGCGTCCTTCGTAGAGGTCGTGAAGGAAAACTTTAAATAGCCGTCGATCCTCCCTGAGGAAGTCGAGAGAGGAAGCGAGCCATGGATCTGTCGGTTGCTGCGATCTCGCATTGGTATGGCGGCACCAATGCCCTTCAGAACGTCAGCTTTGATGTCAAAAGCGGGGAGGTGGTCTGCCTGATTGGTCCCTCGGGTTGCGGCAAATCGACCCTTTTAGGCATCATCGGAGGGCTGATCGCGCCTTCATCCGGCGAAGTCAGGCTGCGCGGGGCGCCTCCCGCGGGTTCGCTCAATCCGCTGACCTACGTGTTCCAGGATTTCGCTTTGTTGCCCTGGCGCACGGTCAGGGGAAACGTGGCCCTTGCGCTCGAAGAGCACAAGCTTCCGGCAGGCGAACTCGCCTCGCGCGTCGGCCGCGCGCTAACGATGTGCGGGCTTTCGGACTTCGCGGAGGCCCTGCCCAGGCAACTATCGGGCGGCATGAAGCAACGTGTCGGCATTGCGCGCGCGATTGCCGTCACCCCGGCGGTGTTGCTGTTGGACGAACCCCTGTCCGCGCTAGACGCCCAGACACGTGACCTTCTGATCGAGGACTTGCTCGAGATTTTCCGGCGCGAATCCGCCACCGGCATCTGGGTGACACACAACCTCGATGAGGCGCTGAGGGTCGGAGACAAGGTCGTCGTGCTTTCGCGGAGGCCCGGCCGGCTCAAGAAGATCGTCCCAGTCGACATCCCGCGCGACCAGCGTGTGCTTCCGGAATCCGCGGCCGAAATGGCGAGACTGCACAATGAACTCTGGTCGCTGATCAAGGCAGAAGCCGTGATGGCGGATCGCGAGGTTGCCGATGTCTAGCGCACTCGAACTGGTGCAGGACGCGTCCCAGCGCAACTCCACGGGTTCTAAGGATGAAGGCCCGGAAGCGGTCGTCAGATTCCGTGGTGGCGGATTCGACCCTCGGCCGAATGCCTGGATCGGCTGGGCGGCGATCATCGGCCTTATGGCGATCTGGCAGCTGGCGGCAGCGTCCGGATATCTTTCACCGTTGGTCCTCCCCAGCCCGGTTCAGGTCGGAAGCGCACTCCTCAAGATGGCGGCCGCCGACGATTTCACGAGCCAGGTGTCCGCTTCGCTCTCGCGCGTGGCGAGCGGATGGCTCATCGGCACGATCATGGGACTGATCGTCGGCTGCGCCATGGGTGTTTTCTCGATCGCCCGGGCCGGCGCGCTGCCCATCGTCTCCGGGCTTTATCCCATTCCAATGATCGCCATCCTGCCGTTGCTGATCGTATGGCTCGGCATCGGAGAGAGTTCCAAGACCGCCGTTATCGTCCTCGGCGTCTTCTCGCCGACCGTGATCAGCACATTCAGCGCCGTGGACAATGTTCCGCGCGGCCTGATCCGCATGGGACAAAGCTTCGGACTTTCCTGGCGCTCCATAGTGTTCAAGATCATCCTGCCTGGCTCGCTTCCCGGCGTCCTTGCCGGGTTTCGGATCAGTGCGGCGATCGCGCTGATCCTCCTGGTGTCTGCCGAAATGATCGGTGCCGAATATGGCATCGGCGCGCTGATCCTGCTCGCCGGAAATCTCATGCAGACGGACCGGCTCGTGGCGGGCGTTCTCCTGCTCTCGGCGACAGGGCTGGTGATTTCCTGGCTGCTCGGCCGGCTCGAAAAGGCGCTGCTGAAATGGCGATGAACTCTGCAACTCATATCGTTTCCAGGGCGTCTGGAGCCACAAGACTGCAAGCAGACATTTGCGTCGTCGGCAGCGGTGCTGCAGGTTCGATGGCGGCACTGACAGCCGCAAGACTCGGTCTCAAGACCGTCCTTGTTGAAGCGATGCCAAATGTCGGCGGGCAGTTGGTCGGGACATTGCTTGGAACGATCTGCGGGCTCTACGACAATGGACCGCGGCCACGCCGGCTCACATTCGGTCCTGTCGACGACCTGCTGAAGGACCTTTGGCAGCGCAATGCTATTCATGCGCGTCGCGCTCTGAATACGCTGGTGCTGCAATATGATGAAGCGTTGACGGGGCGCTGGACCGAACGTGCGCTTCGCGACGCCGGGGTGGAACTCGTTCTCGGAGGCGTGGTCCGCAACGCCTCTATGGTGGACCGTCGGGTCACGACGCTTGATGTGGCGACCCGCTGGGGCGACCTCAAAATCTCCGCTCACGGATTCATCGATGCTTCCGGAGATTCCACCGTCGCATGGCACGCGGGACTTCCGGTGCGCGAACCCAACGAAGCACAATGGGGAACTCAGATGTTCATCATAGAAGGCTTCGACGTTGACAAGGCCGACCTGATCGACGGGTTCAAGGTCGAGGAAGCCTTGCAGCGCCGCAGTAGCGAATTCGGTTTGCCCCGCAGGGACGGGTTCATTTTCAAATACCCCGGCCGTGATATCGCAACCGTCAACATGACGCACATCCCCAATCCCACAGAACCGATCGCCGCCGCCGATGCGGCTTTGGCGGGCAAGGACCAAGCCGATGTGCTGATGGAATTCTTCAAATCGGAGTACCCTGAAGTTATGGCCAACGCCCGCATCCGATCCTACGGGCAGCCAGGCATTCGTCAGACACGCTGGTACGTGGCCGATCATCATCTCACCCTTGATGAAGTGCGCGGCGGCCGGCGACCGAAGGACGCGGTGGCTCGCTGCACCTGGCCCGTCGAGGCCCACAACTCCGCCGAGCGCGTCTATTGGGAAGAGTTTGAAGATCCAGACCACATGCACTATGTGCCGCTTTCCAGCATGATCCATCGCGACGCCGACAATCTCGTCGCAGCCGGGCGCTGCATCGATGGAGACACGGCAGCCCTTGCCTCGGTGCGCGTGATGGGTCCATGCTTCGCGATGGGGCAGGCGGCTGCACATGCGCTAAAACTCGCCGGCGCCGGATCCGTCCGGGACGTGTCGTTTGCAGAGCTCGAATGCGCTCTTAGCGCCAATCTGGAGAACTTCGCAGTCGATCCGTGGACGGAGAGCGCGATATGAATGCGCCCGGTGCGCTCCACTCGTCATCTTACGATGTTGACCTCTACTCCGACGAGGTGATCCTCGATCCTTACGATCATTATCGAGCCATCCGCGAACTCGGTTCGGTCGTGTATCTGCCTAAGCACAATCTGTGGGCCATAAGTCGCCATGCCGATGTGAAGGCTGCACTGCTGAATCACGAACTGTTTTCGAGCGCCAAGGGCGTCGCTGCCAACGATGTACTTAATACCGCCGGCCTCGGTAACACCATCACAAGCGATCCTCCTGATCACACGCGCATGCGCTCGATTATCCGCGAGCCGCTCACAGTTCCCGCGCTGCGCAAAATATCGCCATCGGTGAAGGACGAGGCTGAGGCCGTTGTCGAGCGTCTCGTCCGGCTGGGCGAATTCGAGGTCATGAGCGAACTGGCGCAATATCTACCGGTCACGATCGTCTCGCGCCTTGTCGGTCTGCCTGAGGAAGGCCGCGGCAACATGCTGAAATGGGCGGGCGCGACCTTCGATGCGCTCGGACCCATGAATGGACGTGCGCAGGCGGCCATGCCGAAGATCGAAGAGCTGCACGCCTATTGCAGGAACCCGGCGACGATCGGATCGCTGCGCCCCGATGGCTGGGCCGCCGCGATCTGGAGGGCGGCGGAACGTGGTGATATTCCGCGCGACAAATGTCCGGCCATGATGCGTGATTATATTAGCCCGAGCCTCGACACCACCATCTTTGCCACGGGGAACATCGTGCGCGCGTTCGCAAGATTTCCGGATCAATGGGACTTGGTGCGACGCGACTGGAGCCTCATATCGGGCGCGATCAATGAAGGCATTCGATGGGAGTCGCCCGTGCGCGGCTTCACCCGCGTGCTCACGCGGGATGCAGAGTTCGACGGTGTCCAGTTGCCAGCGGGCACGCGGATGTTGCTGCTTTATGCCTCTGCGAACCGGGATGAACGTGCCTGGAAAAGCCCCGAGATATTCGATGTGCGTCGCGACACACGGGACCATATCGGCTTCGGGTTCGGCCCGCATATCTGCGTCGGGATGCATCTTGCTCGTCTCGAAATCACGTGCTTGTTGCAGGCCCTGGCGAAGCGCGTCACCCGTTTCTTCATCCGTGACGAGCAATGGGGCATCAACAACGCGCTGCGCGGTCTCAAGACCATGCATGTCGAGGTCATGACAGGCGAGGACCGGGAAGCCAAGCGCGATCAGCCGATTTCACTGGCCGAGCCGCTCAACCATCTCGCGGTTACCGTCGCCGGAATCGTCGAAGTCGCGAAGGACATATGGCTGGTCACATTGCGATCGGCCAATGGCTCGCCCTTGCCCGAGGCGTCGCCGGGCGCGCACATCGACGTGCACCTGCCCAACGGCTTGACTCGGCAATATTCGGTTGTACTCGGCAAGGGCGGTGCGGGCAGAATTCAGATCGGCGTGAAACGCGAGCACGCGGGCCTGGGCGGCTCAGCCTTCATTTTCGAGAAGCTGCGAGTTGGCGACGACATCCGGATATCAGGACCGCGCAACAACTTTCCGCTGGTCGAAATCGCGCGGAACAGCGTGTTCATCGCAGGCGGGATCGGCGTCACGCCCATCATCAGCATGAAGCGCCGCGCCGCGCAGCTCGGCTTGACGCATCGACTCTACTTCGCGGCTCGCGCCGAATCCGAAGTTGCGTTTCTCGATGAATTGTCGGGTGATCCGAATGTTCATCTCCACATCGACGAAGAGGCCGGCTCGGTACTCGATCTCGCAAGCATCGAGGCCGGTGCGCCGGTGGACACGCATTTCTATTGCTGCGGGCCGAAGCCGATGATGCAAGCATTCGAACGGATTTTCGCTGTCCGACCGAAGGAATGCGTGCATCTCGAATATTTCTCGGCCAGGCACGAAGCGGCGCGGAGCGGTGGCTTTGACGTCGAACTCGCCGGCAGCGGCCGCATCGTCAGGGTCGAGCCGGGCGAGCGCATCGTCGATGCGCTCCGCCGGGTCGGTGTCGAGGTGCCGGTATCGTGCGAGCAGGGTGTTTGCGGTTCATGCGAAACGCAGGTCCTCGCCGGCGAGCCGGACCACCGGGATTCTGTGTTGAGCGCCGAGGAAAAGGCCGCGAATAAATCGATGATGGTATGCTGTGGCGGCTGCAAAGGCGATCGCCTGGTTCTTGATCTGTAGGCTGGCGAGAAGTGATGAACCCTTGCGGCGTATCCGATCCTTACCATCGCTCCAGCACCTTCGAAAAGTTCTGCGACAAGGAGTGCAAGCTGTGCCGCTGCGCTTGGTATCCTCCATGCCCAGTACCTCAATTCCGACTCTGTGTTCCGCGTCAAGAGATCGCCGGTTGCGTCCTATGAGAGGTTCGACCGCGAATTCACTCCGTGGCGTTCCCATTTCGATTTCGTCTTGACGCTAGAGGAATTCTCGGACGGCAAGACGTCGCATACCCCGTTGGTCGAGCGCGAGGCGCCATCCGGTCCGCGACACGCTTCCATCGGCGATCGCTGCCGACATGGCGATACTATGCGGCTGCAGGCAAATGCTCCGATTGGTCGCTGTCCAAATGGGGGCGTCAAAAACTCGGTCGCGACGCGGCAATCTTTGCGGTAGTTCGTTCCGTTGTTCAACCAATACATGGGTCATGGGAAAACACCTAAAGGTTCATGGGCGTGTCTCGCGCGCCTTCGGCCGCGGCGGCGCGCCATGCAGAAACGCGCCTGTACACGGGCGCGTGACCTCCATAACTTCCGCAGCGCAATTTGAGGAGATGCGACGTGGCGAAGAAAACGGCGACCAGGAAGAAAAGTGCTGCGAAGAAAGCAGCAAAGACCTCCAGCAAGAAAAGCGCCGTTCGCAAGGGCATGGTTGCGAAGGCTGCAACGAAGCCGGTCAAGAAGGCCGCCCCGCGCAAATCATCGGCACCACGCCGCCCGAAAGGGCCGGCCTGGCAATGGTCGGCGGTCGAGACCGCAGCCGCAATCCGCTCCGGCGCCATCTCCGCGGTCGAGACCGTCGAGGCGCATCTCGAGCGGATGCGTGCCGTCAATCCGAGGCTGAACGCCGTCGTCGTCGATCTCTCGGAGGAGGCGCTGGCTGCGGCGCATGCGGCCGACAAGCAGCGCGCGAAGGGCGGCGAACTCGGCCTCCTGCACGGCGTACCGATCACGATCAAAGAGAATGTCGATTACGAAGGCCGTCCGAACTTCAACGGCGTGCCGGCGAACAAGGATCTCGTTGCGCCGTCGGATTCGCCCGTGGTGCGCAACCTGAAGAAGGCCGGCGCGGTCGTTATCGGCCTCACCAACACCCCGGAATTCTCTTTCCGCGGCTTCACCGACAATCCCCTGCACGGGCTGACGCTCAATCCCTGGGATCCTGATATCACCTGCGGTGGCTCCTCGGGCGGCGCGGGTTCGGCGGTCGCCGCCGGCATCGGCACCATCGCGCACGGCAACGACATCGGCGGCTCGCTGCGCTGGCCGGCGCATTGCAACGGCGTTACGACCATCAAGCCGACGCAGGGTCGTATTCCGGCGTTCAACGCAAGCGCAACCGCCGAGCGGCCGATGCTGGCGCATCTGATGTCGGCGCAGGGGCCGCTCGCCCGCCACGTCGCCGACATCAGGCTCGCGCTGGAAGTGATGAGCCAGCGCGATCCGCGCGATCCCTGGTGGGTGCCGGCGCCGCTGGTGGGACCGAAGCCGAAGGGGCCGATCAAGGTAGCGCTCGCCAAGATTCCTGAAGACATGGACGTCGATCCGTCCGTGCGCACGGCGTTGCGTCAGGCCGCCGATCATCTGGAGCGTTCCGGCTATCGGGTCAACGAGGTCGATGTGCCCGACATCGACGGCGTCTGGCAGACCTGGTGCGACATCATCACCAACGAGACGATGGTGTTGCAGGAGGCCGGCATGCTGAAGGTGACGTCTGAAGACTTCCACAAGGCGTGGGGCGGCATGAAGGCCAAGGCCAATGTGCTCGACCTCAAGGCCTGGATGCAGGCGACTGCCGCGCGCAACGGCCACATCCGCGCCTGGCAGCTGTTCTTCGAGGAATATCCGGTGGTGCTGGCGCCGACCACGGTGAAGCCGACGCCGGGCCCGCGTGAAGACACCGTCAGTGCCGAACGCGTGCGCGAGATCTTCTGGGGCGAGATCCGCTTCATCTCCGCGATCAACGTGCTGGGTTTGCCGGGCGCCGTGGTGCCGGTGACGCTGCACGATGGCAAGCCGATCGGCGTGCAGCTCATCGCCGGGCGCTATCGCGAGGACCTCGCGCTCGATGCGGCGGCCGCGATCGAGAAGCGGGCCGGCGTGCTCGCCCATCGGCTGTGGGAACAGATGGATTGATAGACAGCGAAGGCCTCACCTTCTCCCTTGCAAAAGGGGAGAAGGAAACCGCTCAGCCAGCAGCGCAAAAACTCATTAATCCAATTTGACTCGAATTTTAGCCAATTCCCCAACAATCGTTAGGGTTACTTCCTCGATCTCTAGACGAATTATTGTCCGCTTTACCACCCGCCTCTAACAGAGGGACGGCGGACAACGCACATGCCTCAATACAGGCCAATAAGTGCGGCCCGCTCCACGCGGAGGTGGCACGATGCGCAACGAGACGATCGCTATTCACGCCGGCTACGAGCCCGAAGCCACCACGCACGCGGTTGCCGTGCCGATCTACCAGACCGCGGCTTACGCCTTCGACAGCGCCGATCACGGCGCGGCGCTCTTCAATCTCGAGGCCGAAGGCTATCGCTACAGCCGCATCGCCAATCCGACCAGCGCGGTGCTGGAAAAGCGTATCGCCGAGCTCGAGGGCGGCGTCGGCGCGCTTGCGGTCGCGACCGGGCAGGCGGCGCTGCATTTCGCCTTCGTCAACGTCGCCGATCACGGCGGCAACATCGTTTCCATGCCGCAGCTCTACGGCACCACGCATACGCTGCTCTCGCACATCCTGCCGCGGCAGGGCATCACCGGCCGCTTTGCCGAGAGCGACAAGCCTGAGGCGGTCGAAAAGCTGATCGACGAGAACACCCGCGCCGTGTTCGCCGAAACCATCGGCAATCCCGCCGGCAATGTCTGCGATATCGAGGCGCTGGCAAAGATCGCTCACGCGCACGGTGTGCCGCTGATGGTCGACAATACGGTTGCAACCCCAATCCTGCTCAAGCCGTTCGATTACGGCGCCGACATCGCCGTGCATTCGCTGACCAAATTCCTGGGCGGCCACGGCACCACGCTCGGCGGCGCCATCGTCGATTCCGGCAACTTCCCCTGGGCCAGGTACGCGGACCGCTTCCCCGGCTACAACAAGCCGGACGCCTCGTACCACGGCCTCGTCTATGCCGAGCGCTTCGGCCGCACCGCCTATATCGAACGCGCGCGGAGTATCTATCAACGCACCATGGGTTCGGTGCTGTCGCCGTTCAACGCCTTCCTGCTGATCCAGGGCATCGAGACAGTGGCGCTGCGCATGGAGCGCCACTGCGAGAATGCCCGCAAGGTCGCCGAATTCCTGCGTAAGGACCCGCGCGTCGCCTGGGTCAACTACACTGGCTTCCCGGACAGTCCCTATTATCCGCTGGTGCAGAAATATCTCGACGGCAACGCGTCCTCGCTGTTCACCTTTGGCATCAAGGGCGGCATGGAAGCCGGCAAGTCCTTCTACGATGCGCTGAAGCTGATCACGCGCCTGGTCAATATCGGCGATGCCAAGTCGCTGGCCTGCCATCCGGCATCGACCACGCACCGGCAGATGTCGGCGGAGCAGCAGCGGGTCGCTGGCGTCTTGCCGGAAACGATTCGTCTCTCGATCGGTATCGAGCATTCCGCCGATATCATCGAGGACATCGACCAGGCGCTGGAAAAGGCCTGCCCGTCCGCGCGCCTCCAGGCCGCGGAGTAGGCGGCGGCACCGATGACGATCTTGATCGACAGGGATCAAGGCATATCGAGCCCGGCGTTGGTGCCGGGAGAGGACGACCTTGCACGCGAGCGCCACGGCGCCGAGCTCACCATCGGCCTGATCAACAACATGCCGGATCCGGCGCTGAAGGCGACCGAGCGGCAGTTCATGAAGCTGCTGCAGGCCGCCGCGGGCCCGCGCCGCATCCGCTTCCACTGCTTCTCGCTGCCCTCGGTGAAGCGCTCGCCGGAAGCGAAGTGGCATGTCGAGAGCGAATATTCGGAACTCACCGAGCTGAGGCGCCACAAGTTCGACGGGTTGATCGTGACCGGCGCCGAGCCGGTTGCGCCCGAGCTCGACCAGGAGCCATACTGGCGCGATCTTACCGAGCTGATCGACTGGGCCAAGGTCAACACGCGCTCGACGATCTGGTCGTGCCTCGCCGCGCATGCCGCGGTGCTGCATCTCGACCGTATCCAACGGCGGCGGCTTCCGGCCAAATGTCACGGCATTTTCGACTGCGAAGCCGTGACCGGCGATCCGCTGACGCGCGCCGCGCCTGCGCCGCTCAAGGTTTCGCATTCGCGTGTCAACGAGATCGTCGAGGGCGACCTCGCGCAGGCCGGCTACCGGGTGCTGACCCGTTCGGCAAAGGCCGGCGTCGATGTCTTCGTCCGGCAATATGCCAGCCGCTTCGTGTTCTTCCAGGGCCACCCGGAATATGACGCGCTGTCGCTTCAGCGTGAATATCTGCGCGACATCGGCCGTTATCTCGCGCGCGAGCGCGACAATTATCCGCATCTGCCCGCGAGCTATTTTGACGCTGCGACCGAGGAGAAGCTTGGCCGCTTCGAGAAGCAGGCAAGACACCAGCGCCACCCCGCGCTCGGCAACGACCTGCCTGCGCTGAATTTGCGTGCCGATATCGACGCCGGTAGCGCCGCGGCGGCATTGTTTCGGAACTGGCTGCAATATCTCGGCGCGGAGGCCGACGCGTCGGTGCTCGTGGGTTAGGTCTGGACAACGGGTTCGACGTTAGGACTAACCAAGTGTGAAGCTTGCCTCAAGCAGCGAACGAATGCTTCAGTGACGGGGCGGCACAAACAGGGAAAGCGATTCGTGTGGTCGGCACTCCAGGGACGCGTGAGCAATCGGCTGGCCCGGCATTTCCGTGCCGCGCCGCACCACCTGCCCGCGCATGCGCCCATGGTGAGCTTCACCTTCGACGATGCCCCCGATAGCGCCGCAGGCGAGGGCGCCGAGCTTCTGGAGCAGCATGGCGGCCGCGGCACGTTCTATCTCGCCGGCAGCCTGGTCGATCGTCCCTCGGACCATTGGCACGGCCTGTCAAACGACGCCGTGGTGCGGCTTCACCGGGCCGGGCATGAGATCGCCTGCCACACCTTCTCGCACCAGAGTGCGGTCAATCTCGACGAGGCGGCCATGGCACGCGAGATCGACCGGAACCGCGGCCATTTTCGCGATATCGATTCCTCGATTACGCTGGAAAATTTCGCTTACCCCTATGGTATTGCCTCGGTCTGGCGCAAACCGCAGCTCGCCAAAACCTTCCGCTCGGCGCGCGGCATCCTTCCCGGCGTCAATCGCGACGTCATCGATCTCCAGTTCCTGCGCGCCTCGCCCCTGGTCGATTGCGAGATCGATATTGCGGGTGTCGATCGCTATTTCGATGAGGCGGTCGAGAGCGGCGGATGGCTGATCTTCTACGGTCATGACGTCGCCAACGCGCCGAGCCCGTATGGCTGCACGCCGCACCTGATGCGCCATGCGTTGCAGGCGGCCGGGAAGCGCGACATGCCGATCGTGACGGTCGCGGAAGCGCTGCGAAGGATCGGGGCGTAGCTTCTTCTTCCTTCTCCCCTTGTGGAGAGGGGACGAAGGCCCGATGCCGCGCGAATAGTCTTGTCATGACCCCAGCGGCATGCGACTGGCGTTGACCGAAATCTCAACGTCTCATCACGCCCATGTCCTCTCCCTCCACCGCTCAGCTGCCTGCGCCGGCCCAGGGCCGCGATGCGCTGTCGGTGCTGCATTCGGTGTTCGGCCTGCCCGGGTTCCGCGGCGCGCAGGGCGAGATCATCCGGCACGTCACGGACGGCGGCAATTGCCTGGTGCTGATGCCGACCGGCGGCGGCAAGTCGCTGTGCTATCAATTGCCGGCGCTGCTGCGCGAAGGCTGCGGTATCGTCGTGTCGCCCTTGATTGCGCTGATGCGCGACCAGGTCGCCGGCATGCTCGAAGCCGGGGTCAACGCCGCCGCGCTGAACTCGTCGCTGACCCCGCAGGAAGCCTCCGACATCGAGCGGCGCCTGATCGCGGGCGATCTCGACCTGCTCTATGTCGCGCCGGAACGGCTGGTGACGCCGCGCTGCCTGTCGTTGCTGGCGCGGACGAAGGTGGCGCTGTTCGCGATCGACGAGGCGCATTGCGTCTCGCAATGGGGCCACGACTTCCGCCCCGAATACGTCGGCCTGTCCATCATCGCCGAGCGTTTTCCCGACGTGCCGCGCATCGCGCTGACCGCGACTGCCGACGAGTTGACCCGCAAGGAGATCGTCGAGCGGCTTCAGCTTGCAGACAGCCCGCACTTCGTCTCCAGCTTCGATCGTCCCAACATCCGTTACGAGATCGTCGACAAGCGCAACGCGGTGTCGCAACTGAAGGAATTCATCCGGGAGCGTCACGCGGGAGATGCGGGCGTCGTCTATTGCCTGTCCCGCAAACGGGTCGAGGAGGTCGCGGCTGCGCTCGCCGACGCCGGCATTGCGGCGTTACCCTATCACGCCGGCCTCGACAGCAGCGTGCGCTCGCGCAACCAGGATCGCTTTCTCAACGAGGACGGCATCATCATCGTCGCGACCGTCGCCTTCGGCATGGGCATCGACAAGCCCGACGTGCGCTTCGTCGCCCATCTCGACCTGCCCAAGAGCATCGAATCCTATTACCAGGAGACAGGCCGCGCCGGCCGCGACGGCAAGCCGTCGGCCGCCTGGATGGCTTATGGCCTCTCCGACATCGTGCAGCAGCGCCGCATGATCGACGAGTCGAGCGGTTCCGACGACTTCAAGCGGGTCTCGATCGGCAAGCTCGATGCGCTGGTCGGCCTCGCCGAAACAGCGCACTGCCGGCGCCGGCGGCTGCTCGCCTATTTCGGCGAGATCGTGATGGGCGATAGCTGCGGCAATTGCGACAATTGCCTGACGCCGCCGAAAATGCGCGACGGCAAGGTGCTGGCGCAAAAACTCCTGTCCTGCGCCTATCGCACCGGCCAGCGTTTCGGCGCGATGCACCTGATCGACGTGCTGATCGGACGCCTCACCGAGAAGGTGACGCAGTTCGGCCACGACAAGCTTACGGTGTTCGGCATCGGACGCGAGCTCAACGAGAAGCAGTGGCGCACGGTGCTACGGCAGCTCGTGGCGATGGGACATCTGCAGAGCGACAGCGAGGCTTTTGGGGCGCTCAAGCTGACTGAACAGTCACGCGGCGTGTTGCGCGGCGAGACCGAGGTGTGGCTGCGCGAGGAGGCGCCCGCCACCCGCAGCCGTGGCAGCCGCACGAAATCCCGCCGCGGTGATCTGGCGCCGGCGGCCGACGCGTCGCAGGGCGATGTAGATCCTGAATTGCGCGCGCGGTTGCGCGCGTGGCGCTCGGACATTGCCCGCGAGCGCGGCGTGCCGGCCTATGTCGTGCTGCACGACGCCACCATCGACGGCATCGTCCGCGCATGGCCGACCACGCTGGACGAGTTGCGCAATGTGCCCGGCATCGGCGACAAGAAGCTCGAGCATTACGGCGACGAGCTGCTGCAGATTGTCAGGACGCGGTAGCTGCGCCACACCTCAGCCGTCGTCCCGGACAAGCGCAGCGAAGCGGAGCGCAGATCCGGGATCCATGCCGCGTGATTTATGGGTTGCGATCGGTAGGAGTACCGAGCTGCAAGTCTTCGCCAAACACCTCCCTGTGGTTATGGGTCCCGGATCTGCGCTTACGCTTGTCCGGGACGACAGCGGAGTGGAGGCGCGAGGTGCGGCCTACCTTACCCGTTCCGGAACGCATACCCGTAGCCGTTCAGCGCCGGTGCGCCGCCGAGATGGGCGTAGAGGATCTTCGCGCCCTTCTCGAAATAGCCCTTCCGCGTAAGGTCGATCAGGCCCTGCATCGACTTTCCCTCGTAGACGGGGTCGGTGATCATGGCTTCCAGACGCGCGGTGAGACGGATCGCCTCCTTGGTCTCTTCCGACGGCACGCCATAGGCGGGATAAGCGTAATCCTCGATCAGCACGACGTCGTCTGCGACGAGATCCTTGCCGAGCTCGACGAGCCTGGCCGTGTTCTGCGCGATCGAGAGCACCTGCGCCTTGGTCTGCGCCGGGGTGAAGGAGGCGTCGATGCCGATCACTTTTCGCGCGCGGCCATCGGCGGCGAAGCCGACCAGCATGCCAGCATGGGTCGAGCCAGTGACGGTGCAGACCACGATGTAGTCGAACTTGAAGCCGAGTTCGGCTTCCTGCTTGCGTACTTCTTCGGCGAAGCCGACATAGCCGAGGCCGCCAAACTTATGCACGGAGGCGCCGGCGGGAATCGCGTAGGGCTTGCCGCCCGCCGCCTTCACCTCGTCGATCGCCTCTTCCCAGCTCTTGCGGATGCCGATGTCGAAGCCGTCGTCGACCAGGCGCACGTCGGCGCCCATGATGCGCGAGAGCATGATGTTGCCGACGCGGTCATAGACGGCGTCCTCATGCGGCACCCAGGCTTCCTGCACCAGGCGGCACTTCATGCCGATCTTGGCGGCGACCGCCGCGATCATGCGAGTGTGGTTGGACTGCACGCCGCCGATCGACACCAGCGTGTCGGCGTTGGAGGCGATCGCGTCGGGGATGATGTATTCGAGCTTGCGCAGCTTGTTGCCGCCATAGGCGAGGCCGGAATTGCAGTCCTCGCGCTTGGCATAGACCTCGACATTGCCGCCGAGATGCTTTGACAGCCGTTCCAGCTTCTCGATGGGGGTCGGACCGAAGGTCAGCGGATAGCGCGCGAATTTTTCGAGCATCGTCAGGTCATCCCGATTGGCGTTGGTGTCTGGAAATTGGCTACCATCGCACTCCAAAAAGGTGCTTTCAAACATTGCGCCTGTACCGTACTCTATCTTGCACAACCGGCGTCAAAAGGTAGTATTTCTTTCGAAGTTGATGCTAACGGCGGAAGTTTCTTCCATGTCCACTCGCCTCGATCGCATCGACCTTAAGATGTTGCGATTGCTGCAAAATAACGGCCGGCTTAGCAACGCCGAGCTGGCGGAAACCGTCGCCATCAGCCCCGCCACCTGCCATCGACGCACCCAGCGCCTGTTCGAGCACGGCTTCATTGCCGCCGTCCGCGCCATGGTCGCGCCGAAGAAGGTGGCAAAGGGCACGCTGGTGATGGTCGGCGTCGTGCTCGACCGTTCGACGCCGGAGAGCTTTGCGATCTTCGAGCAGGCGATCACCAGGCTGAAATTCGTGCTCGACTGCCACCTCGTCGCCGGCGACTTCGACTATTTCCTCAAGATCCGAGTCGGCGACATGGAGGACTTCAACCGCATCCATGGCGAGCAACTCATCGCGCTGCCCGGCGTGCGCCAGACCCGCACTTTCTTCGTGATGAAGGAAGTCGTCGACAACGCGCCGCTGGAATTTTGAGCCATCAATTACGGGCAACGCCTGCTGTGGGCCGCGCGCGGCCCAGCTAGACGTGTACAGTGGAGCAGATAGCTCCCGCCTTGCATCGGTCTTGGCGACCTCTTTCCATCCACGTTTCTCGGGATCATATGCCTCGCCAATGAGAGATTACGGGACATAGCATGGTTGTGCTGGTGTCTCTACACCACTTGCAAAATCGCACGGCCGTCACGGCAACTTCACTTGCTCCACACAACAACGTAGGTGAGTGTCAGCACTTCTCAACGAGGAGATCCCGCCGTGCGCCTTCCCATTCTCGATCCGAAAGACCTGAGTGCCGAACAGAAGCCGCTCTATGACGACATGCGAGCGGGTATCACGGACCACTTCAAGGGCTTTGTGAACATGCGCGACGACGGCGCGCTGCTCGGGCCGTGGAATCCCTGGATCCGCGAGCCGCGCTTCGGCAAGCCGGTGTGGGACCTGGTCAAGGCGATCGCGGCGAATCCGCTGCTGCCGGCGCCGGTGCGCGAGGTCGCGATCCTCGTCACCGGTTCGCATTTCCGCTCCGGCTACGAGCTCTATGCGCATGTCCTGGTCGCCGAGCAGCGCGGCCTTTCCGACGAGAAGCTCGCGACCATCGTCGCCGGACAGCGGCCGGTCGATCTCACCAAGCAGGAGGCCGTCGCCTACGACGTGGCGTCCGCATTGGTCAGCGGCGGCGTGCTGCCGGAACTGACCTGGCGGGCTGCGGTGAAGGAGTTCGGCGAGCACGGCGCGGCCGAGCTGTCCTATCTCGTCGGCGTCTATTGCATGGTCTCGGTCACGCTGAACACCTTCGACGTGCCGGTGCCGGAGTAGACGACGCGCCACCGAGGCGGCTAGTTGCGCACCGCGTAGAGCGGTGTGCGCAACGTCACCTGGTAGGACGGCTTCGGCAGCCAGGCGATCTGCGCGGTGATGCCGAACAGGCGGTTGTCGTTGTCGTCCATGCGGTCGAGATCGAGGCGCAGGATCGGCTGGGTGAAGGGCGCCGCCAGCGTCCGGCCCGCGACCTGCGCCCCGCCGAACGACTGCACGCCCAGGCGTCCGGTGAATTTCCAGTTGCTCGGCCATTGGTAGTAGCCGCCGGCATAGAGGATGGTGTTCGGCCGGATGCGGACGACCGGACTGGCAATGTCGGTGTAGGTGTATTGCACACCGGCAAGCCATCCGCGTGTCTCGTCCTCGTCGAGCGCGTAGTCGAACTCCAGGATGTTGTTGAACGAATTCGTCATGCCCTGCTCGTTGGGCACCGATTGCGTCAGGGTGGATTGCAACGTGATTGTCGGGATCGTCCCGCCGTTCTGTTGGTAGAGATCGGCCTGCACACCGATGTTCCAGCTCGTGATGTCGAACGACGACCAGCCATCGTCGAAATTCGTCGCGGAGCCGGACACCCCGCCATAGAGCGACACGCGATCGTTGACGTCGACGGTCATCGGGAAATCGACGGCGATCGACTTCGCGGCCGGCAATCCGTTCGGCAGCGCATCGCCTCTGCGCGCCGCCAGCGCTTCGAATGCCGCCGACAATGATGTGTTGCCGAAGCCGAGCCCGAGCGTGCCCGCGGGGATCGTCGCGTAGGTCGTGCGCAAATCGAGATAGATGTTCGGAACCGCCGGCTTCGCGACAGCGTCGTCGTCACTATCGGCGGCGAAGGCGCGGGCTGGCATCATCAAGCAGAGCAGTGCCATTGCGAAAGCGCGCAACGCCGAGCGAGACGATTGGCTGCGATGCGACACGTGACAATCCGACGCGTCTGCCGTGATGGCGGAACTGTTCACTAGATGGAACGTGATCGTTCATGCGGTCAAGTGCTATCCGCAAGCGATGGACTGTACGGATGTGTGCGGTTACGCTGTCGTGATCGCACTGACACACTCACCCGCCAGAGTGCAGCCCGGACAATGAAGGACGACAGCCATGAACACGTCACGCCGCATCCTGCTCACTGGTCTGGCTGGCCTCGCCGTCGCTCCGAATGCCGTGGCCGCCACCGTACCGTCGGCCGAACCTGGTGACGTGACGGTCGCCGAAGAGCGCTTCGCGCGTACGATCGCAGCCGCACATGCACCCGACCTCACCTGCGCACGGCAGGCCGAAATTTATGCGGACGCGCGTTGGCCCGAATATGTCGTGGCAGCCAGGGCGGTGCTCGACGCACGCGCCTGATTCACGCTCTCACTTCCCTACCGCCCGCCTGACCTGCTCGCCGATCTGCGACAGTACGAGCTGTGCCTGCGGCAAAATTGCGCCCATGGCGTGGAAATTGTGAACCATGCCGTCGTGGCAGACGTGCTCGACGGCGACGCCCGCGGCGAGCAGCTTGCGCGCATAGGCGTTGCCCTCGTCGCGCATCGGGTCGTATTCGGCGGTGTGGATGATCGCGGTCGGCAGACCCGCGAGTCGTGTCATGCGCAGGGGCGAGATGCGGGGATCGGCGGCATCCAAGCCCTCGGGCAGATAGTCGGCGAGGTCGGCTTCGATGGTGGCGCGATCGATCAAATGACCTTCGGCGAATTCCTCGCGAGAAGGTGAGGCCTCCTCGAAATCCAGCACCGGACAGATCAGGCATTGCGCGACGATGCTGAGGCCTGCGCTCTGCGTCGCCTCCTGGCATACGATCGCGGCGAGCGTTGCACCGGCGGAATCGCCGCCGAGCACCAGCCGCTCGGCGTCGATGCCGAGCGAAGAGGCCTCGCGCGCCACCCATTCGGTCGCGGCGATCGCGTCGTCCACGGCGGCAGGAAATTTGTGCTCGGGCGCCAGCCGGTAATCGACCGAGACGAGACGGCAGCCGGTCGCATGCGCCAGCGCCGCCGCGATGCGGTCATGCGTGGCAATGCTGCCGGCAACGAGCCCGCCGCCGTGAAAGAACACGAAGCCGGGCGCGAGATCATCGGCGCTTGCGGGTGAATAGAGGCGATAGGGCAGCGCGCCGCCGGGACCGGGCAGCGCGCCGTCCGACGTCGTCACGTCAGGTGCATCAGTGCGCGCGAACTGCATCAGCTTTGTCAATGACTGGCGCCGCGCCTCCACGCTCGGCCGGCTCCGCGCCCGCGGCGCGGCCGCAGCCATCATGGTCAACAAACGCTTTGCGAGCGGATCGAGCGGCATGGTGCTTCCGTTTTCCTTGTGGGAGAGGGTAACTCATCATTTTCCCGCAGGGAATCATTTAGAAATTGCGCCCAATAGTGGCGCTACAATACGGCACGACGCCAAGGGGAGGCCGGTCATGGCCGAGATCAAAAAGCCCATCGAATATTCGCCGAGCTGGACCTTCTTCGAGGGCAAATGGCATGACGGCAATGTGCCGATCATGGGCCCGCGCACGCATGCGGCCTGGCTCGGCTCGGTGGTGTTTGACGGCGCGCGTGCGTTCGAAGGCGTCGCGCCCGATCTCGACCGTCACGTCGCCCGCGCCAATCAATCCGCGATCAACTTCGGCCTGAAGCCGGTGGTCGATACCGGCACCTGGCTGACACTCGCAAACGGGGGCATCGCGCGCTTCGCGGCGAATGCCGAGCTCTATGTCCGTCCGATGTACTGGGCGCGGAACGGCTCGGGCGGCGGCGTGCTGTTCGACCCCGAGACCACCGATTGGTGCCTGTGCATCTACGAGGCGCCGATGCCAAAACCGGTGGGCAACGCCATCACGCTGTCGCCATTCCGCAGGCCCACCGCCGAATGCGCCCCGGTCGAGGCCAAGGCCGCCTGCCTCTATCCGAACAATTCGCGCGCGCTGGCGGAAGCCGCCTCGCGCGGCTTTCAGAACGCGCTGATGCTCGACATGCTCGGCAATGTCGCGGAGTTCGGCAATTCCAACGTGTTCATGGCCAGGGATGGCGTGGTCTGCACGCCGGTGCCGAACGGCACCTTTCTCAACGGCATCACGCGCCAGCGCGTCATCAGCCTGCTTCGTGCCGACGGCGTCACCGTGGTCGAGAAGACGCTGCGCTATGCCGACTTCCTCGCCGCCGACGAGATCTTTTCTACGGGCAATTTCGCAAAGGTCGCGCCGGTGATACGCATCGACGACCGCGAGCTGAAGCCGGGCCCGCTCTACACACGCGCGCGCAAGCTCTATTGGGACTTTGCCCATGCGGTGAAGCTGGCGGCTTGATTCGCACTTTCCGTCGTCATGCCCGGGGCAGGCTTGGCAACGGCGGGAGCTGGCTGCGTCGCTTAAACCGGCTGAACTGAAACGCCTGCGTCGAATTCCATGGCGTGTGATGCGCTTCGTTGCGCGTTTCGACCAGTTCGAACGCCGGCCCGAGCTCCGCCGCAAGGCTCGCGCTGTCATGACGCTGCACCGGCAGGCCGCTGCACTTCTCAGGGCCGCCGAGCGCAAACGTCGCAATGATGACGTGGCCGCCGGGCGCAACCGCCGACCGCAGGCGCTCGATGTAAGCGGTCCTGTCGCGGGACTCGGTCAGGAAGTGAAACGCCGCCCGATCGTGCCATAGATCGTATGTCTTCGCCGGGCGCCATGTCGTGGCGTCGGCAACGATCCAGTCGACCATTGAAGCGGCTGCGCCGATTCGCTTCCTGGCCGCGTCAAGCGCATTGGCGGAGATATCCAGCACGGCGACGTCGCGATATCCGTCCTGCAGGAGAGCATCGACCAGCCGCGATGCGCCGCCCCCAATGTCGAGGATGGCGGCCTCGCGCTCCGGATTGGCCGCTCTGATCATCGCAATCGAAGTCGTCGGAGTGTTCTGAAACCAGCTGACCTCGGCTTCGCCCTTGGTGGCGTAGACGTTGTCCCAATGCGTGCTTCGGTCGGACATCGCGCATCCTCCGGCCTGCCGGGGAGCCGGCGCATAAGAACGATCTACTCGTCCTTTTTCGACATCCGCTCGAGGCGTTCCTGCATGTCCTTCATCTGCTGGCGCAGATCGTCGATATTGCTGTCCTTCGGCGCTTCGGCAGCCGCATCGGGCGCCGGCTCTGCGGAGCCCGCGGGGCGGCCTGGGGTAGGCGCGAACGGCTTGAACATCGAGAAGGTCTGCTGGAACAGCTCCATGTTGCGGCGGACTTGTTCTTCCAGCGGGGCAAACGGGGTTCCGGAGAGCGACGTGGCGATCTGCTTCCGGAACTTTTCCTGCTCCTGGGTCAGCGAAGCGATGGCCTGCTCCAGATATTTCGGCACCACCATCTGCATACTGTCGCCGTAGAAGCGGATCAGCTGGCGCAGGAAGGTGGTCGGGAGCAGGTTCTGGCCGGCCTTGTTCTCCTGCTCGAAGATGATCTGGGCAAGCACGGAGCGGGTGATATCGTCGCCGGTCTTGGCGTCGTAGACCAGGAAATCTTCCCCGTCCTTGACCATGGAGGCGAGGTCTTCCAGCGTCACATAAGTGCTCGTCCCGGTATTATAGAGCCGGCGGTTCGCGTATTTCTTGATGGTGGTGGGTTGGTCTGATTTCGCCATGGGCTCTCACTTGCAAGCGCGGAGAACGGGAACCTGTCGGGCAATGCCGCAGGGCGGGAAGAGTACGCAACGCAACAAAATAAGCATTTTCAAAGGGGTCACGCTACCGTTTTGTGCGGCACGGTTAATCGGGCAGCCAAAACGTGCTTGCGAAAGCACCAAGAACGCTATTTTGAATGCGCTGCGGCATGAATTCGGTCACCGGCCGATTGACTTGCCTCAACGACGTTAACAGGATGCCGTTCGAGACTGGCGAGCCGTTTCCCCAGCCCCGTCTGCCCCCATTCAACCCCCAGGAGATGCCCATGTCAGACGATGTCGTTATCGTCAGCGCCGCCCGCACCCCGGTCGGAAGCTTCAACGGAGCGTTCGCGACCCTTCCCGCCCATGATCTCGGCGCGATCGCCATCAAGGCCGCGCTTGAGCGCGGTGGCATCGAGCCCGGTCGGGTGTCGGAAGTCATCATGGGCCAGATCCTGACCGCTGCTCAGGGCCAGAACCCGGCCCGCCAGGCTTCGATCATGGCCGGCATTCCCGTGGAGAGCCCGGCCTGGGGCGTCAACCAGCTCTGCGGGTCGGGCCTGCGCACGGTCGCGCTCGGCTACCAGGCGCTGCTCAACGGCGATTCCGAGATCGTGGTCGCCGGCGGCCAGGAATCCATGAGCATGGCTCCGCACGCCCAGTACCTGCGCGGCGGCGTCAAGATGGGCGCGGTCGAGTTCATCGACACCATGATCAAGGACGGCCTGTGGGACGCCTTCAACGGCTATCACATGGGCAACACCGCCGAGAACGTTGCGCGGCAGTGGCAGATCACCCGCGCCCAGCAGGACGAGTTCGCGGTCGCCTCGCAGCAGAAGGCCGAAGCCGCGCAGAAGGCCGGTAAATTCAACGACGAGATCGTTCCCGTCACCATCAAGGGACGCAAGGGCGATGTCGTCGTCAGCGCCGACGAATATCCGCGCCATGGCGCAACGGTCGATGCGATGGCGAAGCTCCGTCCCGCCTTCGAGAAGGACGGCACGGTTACCGCGGGTTCGGCGTCCGGCATCAATGACGGCGCTGCTGTCGTGGTGCTGATGACTTCCAAGCAGGCCGCCAAGGAAGGCAAGACGCCGCTCGCGCGCATCGTGTCCTGGGCGCAGGCGGGCGTCGATCCGAAGATCATGGGCTCTGGCCCGATCCCGGCCTCGCGCGCCGCGTTGAAGAAGGCCGGCTGGAACGTCGGCGATCTCGACCTGATCGAGGCCAACGAAGCCTTCGCGGCGCAGGCCTGTGCCGTCAACAAGGACCTCGGCTGGGATACCTCCAAGGTCAACGTCAATGGCGGCGCGATCGCGATCGGCCATCCGGTCGGTGCCTCCGGCGCGCGCGTGCTGGTGACGCTGCTGCACGAAATGCAAAAGCGCGACTCGAAGAAGGGCCTCGCCACGCTGTGCATCGGCGGCGGCATGGGTATCGCGATGTGTCTGGCGCGCGACTGAAGATAGCTTACGCGTAACTGACGCGTAATTTGCGCGTGCGCTGCACACGTGACTGAGTGCGTTGCACGCGATTAAAAAGGCAGCGGTTGCAAATCAAATATTCTTCGCAACCGCGCAAGCCTCGACTAAATACAAACGCCCGGCTCAACGCCGGGCGTTTTGTTCTTGATGTCCGTCCAACCAGCCGCATAATCCATCACTAAAAACGATCACTCAGAAACGTCGGAAGAGTCCAAGGGAAGGAATACGATATGGCACGAGTTGCATTGGTGACGGGTGGTACGCGAGGCATCGGAGCGGCGATCAGCAAGGCGCTGAAGGCGGCGGGGTACAAGGTTGCGGCGAGCTATGCCGGCAACGACACCGCGGCGGAGAAGTTCAAGGCCGAGACCGGCATCGCCGTCTACAAATGGGATGTCAGCAATTTCGACGCCTGCGCCGAAGGCGTGAAGAAGGTCGAGGCAGATCTCGGTCCCGTCGACGTGCTCGTCAACAATGCCGGCATCACCCGTGACACCGCCTTCCACAAGATGACGCTCGACCAGTGGAACGCCGTGATCAACACCAACCTCGGCTCGCTGTTCAACATGACGCGCCAGGTGATCGAAGGCATGCGTGCCCGCAAGTTCGGCCGCGTCATCTCGATCTCGTCGATCAACGGCCAGAAGGGCCAGTTCGGCCAGGTCAACTATTCCGCCGCAAAGGCCGGCGACATCGGCTTCACCAAGGCGCTTGCGATCGAGAACGCCAAGGGCGGCATCACCGTCAATGCGATCGCGCCGGGCTACATCAACACCGAAATGGTGCAGGCCGTGCCCAAGGACGTGCTGGAAAAGAACGTGATCCCGCAGATCCCGGTGAATCGTCTTGGCGAACCCGAGGAAATCGCGCGCGCCGTGGTGTTCCTCGCAGCTGACGAGGCCGGCTTCATCACCGGCTCGACGCTGACCATCAACGGCGGCCAGTACCACGCCTGATATGGCGTTTGGCGCAACAAGACTATAATGAAGACGCCATGCCCGGCCTCGTGCCGGGCATCCGCGTCCTCAGAGCCCTCGATTGATGACCGCCCGCACTGCGACGCTGATCGGATTGACCGCGATCCTGATGTGGTCGCTGCTGTCAGTGATGACGGTGGCGACCGGAACGATCCCGGCGTTCCAGCTGGCCGCGATGACGTTCGCGATCGGCGGTCTGGTCGGTCTGCTCACCTGGATCGGCCGCGGCGAGGCGGCCAAAAGCCTGCGTCAGCCACTGGTCGTGTGGACCGTCGGCGTCGGCGGATTGTTCGGCTACCACGCGCTGTATTTCCTCGCACTGCGCTTCGCGCCGCCGGCTGAAGCCGGCCTGCTGAATTATCTGTGGCCGCTCCTTATCGTGCTGTTCTCGTCGTTGCTGCCAGGCGAGCGGCTTGCCGTGCATCACATCGTCGGCGCCGTGCTCGGCCTCGCCGGCACCGTGCTGCTGTTCGCCGGAAGCACCTCCGGCTTCGCGCAGGGGCAATTGCCGGGATTGGTTGCGGCCTTCATCGCAGCCTTCGTGTGGGCCACCTATTCGGTGCTGTCGCGCCGATTGAAGGCGGTGCCGACCGATGCGGTCGCGGGATTCTGCCTCGCCACCGCGGTGCTTGCCGCGCTGATGCATGGCCTGCTTGAAACCACGGTATGGCCGGACACCACGCTGCAATGGCTCTCGGTGATCGCGCTCGGCATCGGCCCCATCGGTGCCGCCTTCTACGCCTGGGACATCGGCATGAAGCGCGGCGACATCCGCGTGCTCGGCGCCGCGTCCTACGCGACGCCGCTGCTCTCGACCGGCTTCCTCATCGCCGCCGGTTTTGCAAAAGCCAGCGCCAATATCGCCGTCGCCGCGATCCTGATCGCCGGCGGCGGCCTGATCGCGGCAAAGGACATGGTGCTGCGGAAGCGGTAGCGTCATGCCGGGGCAAGCCGGAACGGTGGTGCCTTAAGGCTCCCAGCCCTTCGGCGCGAGCTCGAACTTTGCGAACTCGAAGGCGGGCGCCACGGTGCAGCCGAGCAGCGTCCACTCGCCGGTGGTCTCGGCCGTCTGCCAGGCATTCGCCGGCACGATCGCCTGCGGCCGCTCACCGCTCACAAGGTCCGTGCCGAGGCGCACTTCATGCTGCGAGCAGCCGTCATGGGCGATCCGCAGCGTCAGCGCGCCGCCGGCGTAATAGTGCCAGACCTCGACTGCATCGATGCGATGCCAGTGCGAGCGCTCGCCGCGCGCGAGCAGGAAGTAGATCAGGGTCGAACGCGACCGGCCGTTGGCGTCCGTGGTCTGGTCGCGAAACGTCTCGCGGTAATGCCCGCCCTCGGGATGCGGGCGGAGTTCGAGGCGCGCGATGATCTCGGCTGCGGTCGGCATCGATTCCCGTCAGGATTTGGTCTTCAAGACTTGTTCTTGCGCTCGCGCAGCTCGCCGAACACCGCGGCGGCATCCGCGCCTTTCATGTGCAGCCTGGCTGCGACCGACGGTTCATCGGCGCGCAGGAACACGTTTGCTCGCTTCTCGTCACCAAGCAGTGAGGGAATGGTCGGCTTGTTCTCGGCCCGCAGCTTCGCCACCTCCGCCGCGCGCGCCTGCAGCGCCGCATTGTCGGGGTCGACGGCCAGCGCGAACTTGACGTTGGATGCCGTGTATTCATGGCCGCAATAGAGATTGAAGTCGTCGGGCAGGGCACGCAGCTTCAAAAGCGAATCCCACATCATCGGATAGGTGCCCTCGAACACGCGGCCGCAGCCGATCGAGAACAGCGTGTCGGCGGCGAACAGCGCCTTCTCGGTGTCGAACACGTAGGAGATGTGGTCGAGCGTGTGGCCGGGCGTCTCCAGTACCCGCCCCAGCAAGCTGCCGACCTTGACGATTTCGGCATTGGCGACGCGCAAGTCGACGTCTGCGATCTTAGTCGTCTTGTCATGCGGCGCGACGACGCGGCAATTGTATTTCTGCTTGAGCTCGGCCACCCCGCCGACATGATCGCCATGATGATGGGTGATCAGGATGTCGGTGAGCTGCCAGCCCTCGCGCTCCAGCGCCTTCAGGATGGGACCGGCCTCCGGCGCGTCGATCGACGCCGTCGCCTTGGTTTCCACATCGTGGATCAGATAACCGAAATTGTCGTTTAAACAGGTGAAAGTACGAATTTCGGCAGCCATGTCATCTCCATCGCGCTCAGCCCCGCCAGACAAATATGGCGTTAACGTTGCGCAGGCAATGCAATATTCCGCGCGCAGGGTCCACCTCGTGCATGTTACATTGCCGTCATGACCATTGATGTCGTCGACCTCCGCGAGTTCTACTCCCGCCGCCTCGGGATTGTGGCGCGGCAAATGATCAATCGCGGCATCAGGGAGCGGTGGCCGCGTATCGAGGGCCAGCGCGTGCTCGGCTTTGGCTATCCCACGCCCTATCTCGGGTTGTTCCGCGAGGATGCGGAACGCTGCATCGCCTTCATGCCGTCGGCGCAGGGCGTCTTGAAATGGCCGACCGGACGGCCGGCGCTCGCCTCGCTGGTGGATGAATTCTCGTTGCCGCTTCCCGACGCCGCGGTCGATCGCATCCTGCTGGTCCACGCGCTGGAAATGTCGGACGATCCGGCCGCGCTGCTGCGCGAGGCTTGGCGCGTGCTGTCGCCGTCCGGCCGGATGATCGCGGTCATCCCGAACCGGCGCGGGGTGTGGACCCGCACCGACAGCACGCCGTTCGGTCACGGCCGGCCCTATTCGCGCTCGCAGATCACCGACCTGTTGCGCCAGACCTGGTTTACCCCGACCGCATGGGGCGAGGCGCTGTTCATGCCGCCCTATGCCGGAGGCTGGGTACTGAAATCCGCACAGATGTGGGAGCGCGCTGGCGCGGCGCTGTCGCTGCCCTTCGCGGGCGTGCACATCGTCGAGGCGACCAAGCAGGTCTACCGCGCGATCCCCGCCAAGCGCGAGCGGGCGCGGCTGATTCCCTCGCTGGCGAAGCCGGTGCTGGTGCCGTCCTCGACAAGCGTGACGCGCAGCTAGAGCTCCGTTCCGGTTGCATCGGAACGGAGCTCTAGTTTCTTGTTTCGACGCGTTTTCTTGACGCGAACCGGTATCCACTTCGCTCGAAAACGCTCTAAAAAATCGTCCCGGCAAGACCGGGACGATTCAGGTCAGAATATCTGGCGAAACGGTTGCGGCTTACTCGCCGGGGGCCACTTCGTCGCTCGAGGCCGCCGGAGCGGCTTCGCGCTCGGGGCGCGGGCCATTCGGCCGGCGGCGCCGCCGCGGAAAGCGTTCGCCGCCAGCAGCGCCTTCAAGGCCGGCGCCCGGGGGGCCGTTCAACTGCGGCTGCGGGCCGGTGATGAAGGAGGGAAGACGATCGACGTTGCCAGCCTCGGCGACGACGACGGGCTGCGGCTGGTTCTGCGGTTGCGGCTGATATTGCGGCTGCGGACGATGGTCGCGCTCGCGATGTTCGCGCGGCTGCTGGTTGTCGCGCTGATAAGGCTGGTTGTCGCGCGGCTGATGATCTCGCTGCTGATGATCTCGCTGGCCATCGCGGTCGCGCACGAAAGTCGGCTGCGGCGGCTGCGGGACGAAACCCGGCTCCTGGCCAAAATTCGAGAAATTCTCGCCGTCGTCTTCGCTGTCGTCGCCGCTGCTGTTGCTGATGGGCTCGTCGCCGCGCGGCTGCTGGTTTTGGCGGAACTGCTCCTGAGCCGTCGCGATCAGGCGAAAATAATGCTCGGCGTGCTGGTAGTAGTTCTCGGCCGCAACGGGGTCTCCGGAGGAGCGCGCGTCACGCGCGAGCTGAAGATACTTTTCAGCGACATGCGAAGCCGTGCCGCGGATCTTGATGTCGGGTCCGTTGGACTCGTAGACCCGGGTCATCGGGTTCTGGCCGCGCCGGTTATTGTTGTTGTTATTGTTGCTACTATTGTTGTTGCGGTTGCGCATCCGCTGCTTGTTCTGACCGTTTCTCATGTCCTGCCTTTAATTCCAGCCCTAAAGGTTGCACGCATCACTGATTGCTGAGAGTGACCTGATGACAGCGGCTCACATCGCTCGCGCGCACCGCACGCAAACAGATTGATCCCTGCCGATGTTCGTCGACCGTCGCGTTCAACAAAGACGCGTTCCCCACCGCCAGCATCTATCGCCAGCGAACCCATTCATATCGCCTGCCGAAACAAGCCTAGCTTTGTTGCGTAAGTCTTAAAGCTCAATATCAGGCTTTCGTTCACGTTGCGGTCGGTAAGCAGCGCAGCTCAATGGCCATCGCGCTCAACAGGACCTGCGGTTTGGAACCTTTATCGGTAGGCTCTCGCTCGAGAGAGCCCGGCTTTCGCCCGTAGGTCTACGGGGCCGGCACCGATCTGTTGATCAGAAGGTAGTCGTTCCCAAGGGATATTCCAAGAGGTTTTTTGCAGCCCAATCCGGCTTTTATGGGGGCATTTTTCGGGCCGAAACCGCCCGCGGGATGCCCGCCAGATCGACCTTGGGCGAACTGTCCACCACCAACGCAGCGGCCGTCATCAAGGTTTCAATATTTCGGGCCTGGCCCTGTCCGGCCTCGACGATCAGTGCTCCGCCGGGGGCGAGACGTTCCGCGGCCTGCGGGGTCAGGGCGCGATAGGCGTCGTAACCGTCATTGCCGCCATCGAGCGCCAGATGCGGATCGTGCTCGCGCACCTCGATGCTCAGTTTCGGAATTTCGGCCGACGGGATGTAGGGCGGGTTCGAGACGATGAGGTCGAACGGGCCGCGAAGCGCCGCCGCGTAGGAGCAGGCGACGAAGCTTGCGCGGTCGGCGAGACCCAGAGCTGCCGCGTTGTCTCTGGCCGTCTTGAGCGCGGTCAAGCTGAGATCGGTGCCGACACCGAAGGCGCCGGGAATTTCGTGCAGCAGCGCGAGCAGGATAGCGCCCGATCCGGTGCCGATATCCGCGATGCGCGGGCGCTGCCCCGATATCGTGAGCCCGCGAAAGATCTCGAGCGCCAGTTCGACCACGGTCTCGGTGTCCGGCCGCGGCACCAGCGTCGCCTCGGATAGCTGGAACGGCAGGCCCCAGAATTCCCGAGCGCCGAGGATGCGGGCGACCGGCTCATGGGCGAGCCGGCGCTTCGCGGATGCTTCGAGCCGCGCGGCCTCTTCAGCTGTGAGTTGCCGGGCTGCCTGCGTGACCAAGCCGGTCAGATCAAGCTTGAGCGCAGCCCCGACGAGCAGGCGCGCATCAAGGGCGGGCTGCTCGATGCCGGCCGATTGCAGCCGTGCCGCAAGCGCGCGCCGCGCACTCTCGATGCTGTGTCCGGGTTCGAAATCGGCCGCCAATGGAACCATCCTGCCTGGTACCGTGGATAGATCGGCGGGCTTGCTTGCGTCAACGGAAACGAGCGCGTCAGATCGCGCCTCGCAGCGAAGGAGGGATCCATGGCGCCTTATGACGATCAGAACGTTTTCGCAAAGATCCTGCGCGGCGAGATCCCCTGCTTCGAGGTTTTCAGGGACGAGCGCAGCCTCGCCTTCCTCGACATCATGCCGCGCTCGCCCGGACACACGCTGGTTATTCCCAGGGCGCGGGCGCGTGGCATCCTCGATATCGCGGATGACGACCTCGCCGCGGTCGCCCGAACCGCCAAGCGGATCGCGGTTACCGCGATGAAGGCCTTCGGCGCCGAAGGCATCATCCTTCAGCAGTTCAGCGAGCCGGCCAGCGGTCAGGTGGTCTTTCACCTGCACATGCACGTCATGCCGGTCAGGGCCGGAATCGAGCTGCTGCCGGCGCAGACGCGCAAGGAAGACATGGCCGTGCTCGCCGATCACGCCAGGCGAATGATCGCCGCGATCTAGACGCCGAGATAGCGCTGGAGCAGCTCCGGCTGGGCCTTGAGCTCCTGCGCCGGCCCCTCGTGCACGATGTGGCCGTTGTTGATGATGTAGATCCGCGTCGCCAGCGCCAGCGTGGCCGCCAGGTTCTGCTCGACCAGCACGATGGTTTGGCCGGCGGCCGCGAGCTCGCGGCAGGCCTTGACGAGATCGTGGACGATGACGGGCGCAAGCCCCTCGAACGGCTCGTCCAGCAGCACGATCTTGGGATCGCGCACCAGCGCCCGTGCGATCGCGAGCATCTGCTGCTCGCCGCCGGAGAGCTCGGTGCCGCGGTTGTTGCGCCGCTCCTTCAGCCGCGGAAACATTTCGTAGATGCGCTGGAGCGGCCAGCGTTTCGGCGCAGTGATCCCGGCGAGGATGATGTTCTCCTCCACCGACAGGCCGCCGAAGATGCGGCGTTCCTCGTGCACCAGCTGCATGCCGGCCTGCGCGATTCTGTGGCTCTTGCGCCCGGCGATGTCGATGCCGTCGAACTTCACGCTGCCGCTGCGGGGCGTCACGACGCCCATCAGGCTCTTCAGCGTGGTGCTCTTGCCGGCGCCGTTGCGGCCGAGCAACGCCACCACCTCATGACGCTCCACACGCATGGCGACGTCGAACAGGATGTGGGAGTCCCCGTAATAGCTGTTCAGGCCATTGACCTCGATCAGGCTCATGCGGCGATCTCTCCGTGAACACCGCCGAGATAGGCTTCCTGCACGGCGGCGTTGGACTTGATTTCCTCGGGCGTGCCGTGGAGCAGCACCTTGCCTTCCTGGAGCACTGTCACGCGCTCGACCAGTTCGAACAGCGAATCCATGTCGTGGTCGATGATAATCATGGTGCGCCCGCGCGCGATCGATTTGAGCAGCTTGACGGTCTCGACCCGCTCGCGCGGGCTCATGCCGGCAAGCGGCTCGTCGAGCAGCAGCAGGCGCGGCGACGTCGCGAGCGCGAGCCCGATCTCCAGCCTGCGCTTCTCGCCATAGGCGAGCTCCGATACGGGCGTATCGGCACGGCGGGTCAGGTTGACGAGGGCAAGCGTGTGCTCCACCTGTTCCGTCAGGCCCTTGACGCCGGAGAGCTTGCGGAACAAGTCGAGCCGGAATTTTCCGCGCAGCTCGGCGAGCGCGGCGATCGTCAGGTTCTGCCGTACCGTCAATCCGGTGAAGAGCTGGTTGACCTGGTAGCTTTTGGTCAGTCCGAGCTGGCAAACCTCGGTGACCCTCAATCCCGTGATGTCGCGCCCCTCGAACACGATCTGGCCGGAGGTCGGCGCGATCTCGCAGGTCAGCATCTTGAAGAAGGTCGATTTGCCGGCGCCGTTGGGACCGATGATCCCGCGCAGCTCGCCCTGATTGACGGTGAAATCGATGTCGCTATTGGCAACGAGGCCGCCATAGCGCTTGGTCAGGCCGGTGGCTTTCAGGATCGGTCCGGAATAGGCGGGTTGCTTGGCCTCCTTGGCCTGCTTCGGCGCCGGTGCGGGTTGCTGCGCGGCCTCAGCGTCAGCGGCCTCTTGCTCTATCTCCGCGTCCGTCCGCTTTTGCTTGCCCGAGACAAGGCGGTAGAGATCGGCAAGACCGCCGATGATGCCGCCACGCAGGAAGCAGACCAGCAGCACGAACACGACACCCAGCACCAGCTTCCAGGCTGCGCCGAGACCCAGCGCGGATTGGAGGAAATCCTGAAGGAAGAGCCAAACAGTTGCGCCGACCAGCGGTCCGAACAGCGTGCCCCGGCCGCCGATGGCCGTCTGCATCACGAGCTGGCCGGAGGTATCGAAGGTGAAGGCGTCGGGCGGCATGAAGGCCTGGAGCACGCCGAGCAGGCCGCCGGCGAAGCCCGCATAAGCGGCTGCGATCACGAAGGCGGTCAGCTTGTAGCCGTGGATGTTGTGGCCGACGGCGGTGGCGCGCAGCGGATTGTCGCGGATCGCGCTGAAGATGGCGCCGACCGGCGAGCGTACGATCCTGAGCGCAATGACGACGCCGATGAAATAGCACAGCGCGATGAACTGATAGAGCGACCAGCCATTGGTGAAGTGGATGGTGGTGAAGCCGAGATTGAAGCTCGGCGTCGGCACGCCGGGCAGGCCATTCTCGCCGCCGGTGAAATCGGAGAGTGGATTGAACTCGACGAAGAAGAACACTTCCGCGATCGCCACGGTGATCATGGCGAAATAGATGCCGGTGCGGCGCAACGCGATGAGGCCGATCAGGTAGCCGGTCGCGGCGGCTGCGATCATGCCGATGATTAGCGCGCCCAGCACGTTGCTGAACCCGGCGCGGGTCAGGAGGTAGGCGGCGACGAAGCCGCCGGTGCCGTAGAAGGCGGACTGACCGAACGACAGCAAGCCGGTGAACCCGAACAGGATGTCGAAGCCGAGCCCGAACAGGCCCCAGACCAGGATCCGGTTCACGGTGTTCGGCGCGAAGCCGAGATGGGGCAGCACGAAGGGGGCTGCGATCAAGCCGATCGCAGTCAGGGCTTCGATCAGGAACGGGCGTTGCTTGAACATCAGGAAATCGCTTACTCGCGGCCCTGGACGCCGAGCAGGCCATGCGGTCGCACCACGAGTACGAGCGCCATCGCTGCAAACAGCATCACATAGGCATAGCCGGGGTTGAACATGGAGGTGACGCTGATGATCTCGCCGGCGATCAGGCCGCCGAGGATCGCGCCCGGGAAAGAGCCAACGCCGCCGATCACCACCACCACGAAGGTCTGGACCAGGATGTCGTCACCGATGCCCGGCGTCAGCGACGCCACCGGCGCGTTGACGATGCCGGCAAAGCCGGCGGCCATTGCGCCAATGCCGAACACGACCATGAAGACGCGGTAAACGTTGATGCCGAGCGAATCGACCATCACCGAATCCTCGATGCCGGCGCGCACGATCATGCCGAGCCGGGTCCGGTAGAGGATGATGAACAGTGCGCCGAGCGCGATCGCGACGATGCCGACCACGGCGAGGCGGTAGGTCGGATAGAACATGAAGCCGAGATTGGTGATGCCCTGGAACAGCGCCGGCGGCGGCACCAGCTGCGACTGGCTCGAGAAGATCAGGCGCACCAGCTCGACGAAGCAGATGCCGAGCCCGAAGGTCACGAGCAGCTGATCCTCGTGGGGGCGGTGATAGAAATGGCGGATGATGACGCGTTCCATGACGACGCCGAGCAGCATCACGAACAGCGAGCCCGCGATGACGGCGAGAATGAACGACTCCGTGTACTGGTAGGCGACGAAGCCGGCATAGCCGCCGATCATGAACATCGCGCCATGCGCGAGGTTGAGCACGCCGAGCGTGCCGTAGATGATGGTCAGGCCGGAGCTGATCAGCGCGAGCAGGGCGCCGAGCGCGAGCCCGTTGAAAAGCTGCGAAACGAGATTGGGCCAATTAATCATGCAACGATCGCTATTGTAACACGCGAAGGGGCGCATCAAAAAAGGTGACGCCGCAGGTCCAGAGTGCAGCCCGCGGCGTCACAGGGGTTAGTGCGGGCTCAGGTGTAGTCGCCGAGATGGCACCCGAACGCGTCCGGCTTCTGCATCAGGCCTTCGCCCGGGACGATTTCGACGACGTCGTACCAGTCTTCCTTGTTCTTCATGTCCTTCTGCTGCTTGCCCTTGACGATGATCACGGGGCGGACACATTGGTGATCTTCGGGGCGGTAATGCACGTCGCCAACCAGCGAGGGGATGGTTTCGCCCTTCTCGTAGGCCTTGATCACGTCGGGCGGGCTGAAGCTGCCGGCCTGCTCGCACATGTGGGCCCAATGCGCGAAGCTGACATAGGCGTTCTCCGCGCCCCATTCCGGCTTGTAGCCGTACTTCTTCTCGAAGGCTTCGTTGAACATCTTGGCCAGCGGGAACTTGTCCTCGATCGTCCACCAATAGTCGGTGGCGGCGTAGACGCCCTGCATCAGGCCACCGGTTTCGCGCGCGATGAACGGCACCTGGTAGGGAACGATCAGCTTCATCTTGTCGAGCACGCCGAACTGCTTGGCCTGCTGGGTCGACAGCACGGCGTCGTGGCCCCAATTGACGTTGATCAGGACGTCGGCGCCGGAGTTCGCGACGTTGAGCAGATAGGAGGAATAATCAGGCGCGCCGAGCGGTGCGACCTGGTTGGTCACGGTGGTCCAGCCCGCGGTCGCGAGGAAGTCCTGCATGGATTTGGTGACGGTGTGGCCGTAGGTGTAGTCAGGCGTCAGATACGCCGCCTTCTTGCCCTTGCCGAATTCCCTCACCATCACCGGGCCGATCGCCGCAGCCGCGGTCTGGCCGAAGAAGTTCTGGCGGAAGCCGTAGCGAACGCAGTCCTTGCCGGTGGTGTCGTTCGAGCCGGAAATGCCGCACACGAACAGCACGTGCTCACGCTGGGCGAGCTTGTTGAGCGCGACCGCGACGGCGCTGGACGTGCCGCCTGTGATCATGATCGCCTTGTTCTCGCTGATGAAGCGCTGCTGCGCCTGCACCGCCTCGTTCGGCTTGGCCGCGGAATCGGCGACGCCGAACTTCAGCTCTTTGCCGAGCACGCCCTTGCTGGTCTTGGGCGATATCTTCTTGATCAGATCATGGCCGCTGTTGATGTGCTCGATCGCGAGCTGGTAGCCCTTGAGCTCGTCCTCGCCCTGCACGGCGTAGGTGCCGGTGCGCGGCACCGAGATGCCGATGAAAGCGGTGGAACCCGAGACCCCCGCGGGGTAGGAACCGATCGCCGGCTTGTCCTCGGCAAACGCCGGCATCCCGGGCAGAACCGCGCCGCCGATGAGACCCGCGGTGGTCTGAAGCAGGCCACGGCGCGAGAGGCCGCGGCGGATGAGATTGTCAGTCATGATCGTTTCCTCCGAACATTTGTTCTTGTTTGCAGGCGCGAGCACGACCTGTCCGGCGCCGCCGACCTCGCTGGCCTGCTGCGCCGGGCACGTCACGTCCGCGTGTAGCTCTTGGACGTAGACATTGCTTGTGAACGCCTTCTGTCAATTTCGCCTTTGGTCGAATAACGAAAATTATCTCGTGAAAACATATCGGATCACGATATATATTAGTCTTTGTGAGTACGAGACTGGCGGGTTCGGCGAGAGAAATGGCGCGGCAGACGACAGTGACAGGTGCCCGGAAGCGACAGTCCTGGCCGCAGGGAGCGGAGCGGCCGGAGGCGGCGTGGCCGGCGGAAGAGGTCAACGGCCAGCGGGCGACACCGCAGTCCGGCGATGCCTCGCGCCTGCCCGATCCGCGCCGGCGCGGGCCTATCGTCGGCCCCGTTCAGGCGAAGCGCGTACCTGGCCCGATGAAGAAGCTGAGCGTGCGTGCCCAGAACGTCCTCAAGGAGCTCGCGGTCGAGCTCACTGCCGAGCAGCCGCCGAAGGGGAATTGGTCGCCCTCGCGCGAATTGCTGCGCGCGCTGACGGCTGAACGTCTCGCGACCGCGCGCAATTGCGGTCCTCACACGATGCGGGAGATCGTCGACTGGGCGCAGGGCTGTGGCGTGACCATCAAGCCGGTGATCCCGCACGGCGGCTCGTTGTCGCAGATGTGGGCGGAGTTGATTACCAACGCATCCGCCGGTGCCTTGACCAGCGCCGAGATTGCCAGCGCGCTCCAGCGCTCGATCCGGCGAAAGAGCGTCCGCATCCCGATTGCGTTTCAGGTCATCCTGGTGAAGATCCTGCTGTCCAACTTCGAATAGGGCGGCGATATTTGTGTATTCGCGGCGCCGGTCGGTTGGTTCCGCCTGGCCTTCCTTGCTAGTCTCGGTGATGCCGCCCGTTCCATCGGCCGGTTCGACGTCGCAGGCAGGATATGGCTCCATCGAAGCGGCAGACGACACGCTCGGCGCGTGCTGTGCCCACAAAGGGCGGCGCGATGCGCGAGGCCGACTACGCGGCGCTTGCGCAGTTCCGCTATCAAATCCGGAGTTTCCTGACGTTCAGTGAGGCGGCCGCACACCTGCAGGGATTGACGCCGCAGCAGCATCAGGCGCTGCTTGGTATCAAGGGCTTTGTCCGTCCGGGTCCCGCGACCGTCGGTGACGTCGCGCGATTTCTGCTGATACGACACCACTCGGCCGGCGAGCTGATCAACCGCATGGCGAAGCTGGGACTGGTCGGCCGAGTCACTGACCCCGAGGACGCCAGGCGTGTTCATCTCAGGCTGACGAGGAAAGGCGAGCAGAAGCTCCAGGCACTCTCAAGGAAAAATCTCGAGGAGCTCCGTCGCGCTGCGAGCCCGGCGTTGAGCCGCTTGTTGAAGTCATTCCGGCAATCGAGCCAGTCCTGAGCGGGGGGATTTCGGCCAATCAGGCCGCGGCGCCGGTCACGCCGCCGCGCCTTGGGCGGCGAGCTGCGCGGCCTGGTGCTCGGTGGTCAGTGCGTCGATCAGTTCCCCGATCGCTTCTCCGGCAATCACCTGCGGCAGCTTGTACAGCGTCAAATTGATGCGGTGATCGGTGACGCGTCCTTGCGGAAAATTGTAGGTGCGAATGCGCTCGCTGCGATCTCCGGACCCGACCTTCTCCTTGCGCTCGGCCGAGCGGGCGGCATCGACGCGCTGCTGCTCGGCATCGTAGATGCGCGAGCGCAGGATGTTCATGGCGGAGGCACGGTTCTTGTGCTGCGAGCGGCTGTCCTGCATCATCACCACGATGCCGGTCGGGATATGTGTGATGCGGATCGCCGATTCCGTCTTGTTGACGTGCTGGCCGCCGGCGCCTCCCGCGCGCATGGTCTCGATGCGCAAATCGTCGTTCTTGATGTCGATGTCGACCTCCTCGACCTCCGGCATCACGGCGACGGTCGCGGCGGATGTGTGAATGCGCCCCTGCGTCTCGGTGTCGGGCACGCGCTGCACGCGATGCACGCCGGATTCGAATTTCAGCTTCGAGAACGCGCCGCGGCCCTGCACCTCCGCGATGATTTCCTTGTAGCCGCCGACGCTGCCTTCGCTCGCCGAGATCACCTCGACCTTCCAGCCCTGAAGGCTCGCGAACCGCTCGTACATCCGGAACAAATCGCCGGCGAACAGCGAGGCCTCGTCGCCGCCGGTGCCGGCGCGGATTTCCAGCACCACGTTGCGGTCGTCCATGGCGTCCTTGGGCAGCAGAGCGAGGCGGATATTCTGGACCAGGTCCTCGATCTTTGGCGTCAACTCACTGCGCTCGGCTTCCGCCATGCCGCGCATCTCGGGATCGGTCGCGGGATCGGCGATCAGTGCCTCGGTGTCGGCGAGCTCCTTGACGGCCGAACGATAGGCCTTGACCGCTTCGATCAGTGGCGTGAGCTCGGCGAGTTCACGCGTGATCTGCACATAGCGTTCGGAGGCGAGCTGACCGAGCGATTCGGCCTCGAGCGAGGCGTGATGCGCGAGCAGGACGTCCAGTTTGGCTTCGGGCAGTGACGACATCGGTTCAGTCTCAAGATGCGGAAAAGGGCGAGGCGGCAGGAAGGGGCGACAGGCCCGCTACAACGCCAGGCCTTCGGCCTCGGCAAACTCCGTCAGCTTCTGCCGGATCGAGACGCTCCCGGCGGGGGCGTCCAGCAAGGGGCCGAGCATCGCTTCGGCCTTCTTGGCGTCGAGATCGATCACCATCGCCTTGACCGGGCCAAGCGCGGTCGCCGAAAGCGACAGCGAGCGGTAGCCCATCGCGATCAGCGCCAGCGCGCCGATCGGCTTCGACGCCATCTCGCCGCAGAGCGACAGCGATTTCTTTGCCGCTTGCGACTTGCGCGCGATGTCGCGCAGCGCACGCAGGATCGGCGCCGACATGGTGTCGAAGCGCCCGGCGACCTTTGCGTTGCCGCGGTCGACCGCGAACAGGAACTGGAACAGATCGTTGGAGCCGACCGAAATGAAGTCGACCTTCTTCAGAAGCTCGTCGAGCTGATAGAGCAGCGCCGGCACCTCGACCATGGTACCGATGTCGATCCGCTCCGGCAGGGTGTGGCCGTGCTGGCGCAGATAGGTCAGCTCGCGTTCGACCAGCGCCTTCGCCGAATCGAATTCGCCGACCTCCGAGATCATCGGGAACATGATGCGCAGCGCACGGCCGCCGCCAGCGCGCAGCAGCGCGCGGATCTGGCCGCGCAACAGGCCGGGACGGTCGAGCCCGAGCCGGATCGCGCGCCACCCGAGCGCGGGATTCTCCTCGATCACCGCTTCCATATAAGGCAGCGCCTTGTCGCCGCCGATGTCGAGGGTGCGGAACGTGACGGGTTTGGTGCCGGCGGCATCCAGCACGGTACGATAGAGCGCGAGTTGGTCGCTGGTGCGCGGCAGGCTCTGGCCGACCATGAATTGCAGCTCGGTGCGGAACAGGCCGATGCCGGCGCTGCCGGTGTCCTCGATATGCGGCAGGTCGATGGCGAGACCCGCATTGATCATCAGCTCGACCTTCTGGCCGTCTTTGGTGACGCAGGGCAGGTCGCGCAGCGCCAGATATTGCGCCTGGCGGCGGGCGCGGAAGCGCACGCGCTCGGCGAAGGCGGCCTCGACCTCCTGCGACGGACGGACATAGATCGAGCCGGAAGTGCCGTCGACGATGATGGCGTCGCCGGGATCGGCGATACCAGGTGCGTTCGGCACTTCGCCGACCGCGGGAATGCCGAGCGCACGCGCCACGATCGAGACGTGGGAATTGGCGGTGCCTTCCTCCAGCACGATGCCGCGCAGGCGCTTGCGGTCGTAGTCGAGCAGCGCCGCCGGGCCCATCGCGCGCGCGATGACGATGGCGTTGTCGGGCAATTGTTCACGTGAAGGCGCGTGATCCTGGCCGACCAGCTGCCGCATCAGGCGATAGCCGAGATCCTCGAGATCATGCAGCCGGTCGCGCAAATAGGGATCGGTCGAGCGCAGCATGCGCGCGCGGGTGTCGGACTGCACGCGCTCGACGGCGGCTTCCGCCGTGAGGCCGGTGGCGACCGCCTCGTGCAGCTTGTGCGACCAGCCCTGGTCGTTGGCGAACATGCGGTAAGCTTCCAGCACCTCGCGATGCTCGCCGCCCTCGGCGACGTCGCCGCGCTCCAGCATGCGATCGAGGTCGGCGCGCAGCTTAGCGAGCGCGGTGTCGAGCCGTTTGATCTCCTTGGGCAGGTCCTCGGCGATGTAGTCCTTGATGACGACGCGCGGCTCGTGCAGCACGACGTGGCCGAGCGCGATGCCTTCCGACAGGATGGCGCCGACCTTCTGCGCCGAATGGCGCGCGGCGGGCTCCTGGCCGGGCTGGGCCAGCGCGGACAGCTCGCCGGAGGCGATCAGCTCCGCCAGCACCATCGCGGTGGTCTGGAGCGCCTCGAGCTCCTCCTCGACATAGTTGCGCTTGGCGCGGTTCTGCACCACCAGCACGCCGAGCGTGTTGCCGGCGCGCAGGACCGGCACGCCGAGGAAGGAGTGATAGATTTCTTCGCCGGTCTCGGGGCGGAACGAGAACGCCGGGTGGCTCTGTGCGTCGTTCAGATTGAGTGGGGTCGCCTCGCTGGCGACGAGGCCGACCAGGCCCTCATGGGCCGTCAGCACGGTGTGGTGCACCGCCTCGCGGTTGAGGCCTTCGGTGGCATAGAGCTCGAGCGTGTTGTCGACGCGCAGCACATAGACCGAGCACACCTCGGCCACCATATTGGCGGCGATCAGCACCACGATCTTGTCCAGCCGCTCCTGGGCCGAGACCTGCTCCGCCATGGTTTCGCGGAGCCGTCTCAACAAGACGCGGGGACCTCCCGACGCGCTCCGCATGTGCCGTCAACCCTCCACCGTCTGCCGGGGCCGAAGGGGCCCGCGGCGGCTCGCCCAGAAATCCAGAAAAACAACGAATTTGCTCGTCCGGCGCCGGCCCAGCCGATCCGCTGGAGCCGTCACCTGAGCCGAATCAGCACCGCCTCAACTGGGGCACAGTTTGCGGCAGCCCACCCTCTTCGCCGTATAGCGAATTAGGGCTTGTTTTGCCAAGCAAAACGCCTGCCAAACGCGAAGCTGTGTACACCTTCGCGTTTGCTGCGACCGCTAAGAGAAAATTAGCCTATGCCTGATCGAGACCGTAGAGCGTGTGCAGGGTCCGCACCGCAAGCTCGGTATAGGCGGTATCGATCAGGACGGAGAATTTAATCTCGGAGGTTGTAATGGCCCGGATGTTGATATTCCGTCCGGCGAGGGCCGAAAATGCCTGGGCGGCGACGCCGGCATGGCTGCGCATGCCGCTGCCGATCACCGAGATCTTGGCGACGTCGGTGGCGGTGTCGAGCCGGGCATAATTGATCTGGCTCTTGGCCGCGGTGATCGTCTCCTTGGCCCTTGTGTAGTCGGCAGCCGGGACCGTGAAGGTGAGGTCGGTGGTCTTGCCGTCCTCGGAGACGTTCTGCACGATCATGTCGACGTTGATGTTGGCATCCGCGAGCGGGCCGAAGATCGACGCCGCAACGCCGGGCTTGTCTTCGATCTGGCGTACCGAGATCTGGGCCTCGTCCTTCGAAAAGGCGATGCCGGTGACGACGTGGCTTTCCATGATCTCCTCCTCGCTGCAGATCAGCGTGCCGGGCGGCTGGTTGGCATGCGGGTCGATATCCTCGGGCTTGTCGAAGCTCGATCGGACGAAAATCGGCATGTTGTGGACCATGCCGAGTTCCACCGAGCGGACCTGGAGCACTTTTGCGCCCTGGGAGGCCAGTTCCAGCATGTCTTCGAACGCGATCTTGTCGAGCCGGCGCGCCTTCGGCACGATTCGCGGATCGGTGGTGTAGACACCATCGACGTCGGTATAGATGTCGCAGCGGTCCGCCTTGACGGCGGCGGCGATCGCCACAGCCGAGGTGTCGGAGCCGCCGCGGCCGAGCGTGGTGATGCGATTGGTCTCGGGGTTGATGCCCTGGAAGCCGGCGATTACGGCGACCTCCTTGCGCTCCCTGAAGCGCTTGATGATCTCGTTGCCGTCGATGTCCTCGATCCGGGCCGAGGCATGGGCGTCGCTGGTCTTGATCGGGATCTGCCAGCCCTGCCAGGAGCGGGCCTGGATACCCATGCCCTGAAGCGCGATGGCAAGCAGGCCGGACGTCACCTGTTCGCCCGAGGCGACCACGGCGTCGTATTCGCGCGCATCGTGCATCGGCGAGGCCTCGGTGCACCAGGCCACCAGCTCGTTGGTTTTACCGGACATCGCCGAGACGACCACTGCCACTTCATGGCCGGCGTCGACCTCACGCTTCACATGGCGTGCGACGTTGCGGATACGTTCGATGTTGGCGACGGATGTGCCGCCGAATTTCATCACGAGGCGGCTCATGACGACGCGTGCATTCCCTCATAAGGATAAGTATGGTGACCCGCGCTGGACGGGTGCCTGCGATACCGACCGCGCGTATACAGAGGGGCGGGGCCGGGGGCAAGCGGGTTCCTGCGCGGGCCAATCCGGGCAATGGGTTAATCGAGGTTATGGCGCGTTATATCGACGAAATCCTGCAACCGGGCGAGCGGGTGCTGTATTCGACCAATGCGCACTGGATCTTCTATTTTCCGGCCATCCTCGCATGGATCGTGGCTCTGGCCCTGTTCGTCCTGTCACGGCAGACCATTGTCGAAGGGCTCGTGCTGCTCTTTCTCGTCGGGGCCGGCTTGGCGGCTCTGGGAGCACTGTACTGGACCGTAAAGGCTTGGTTCCATCGCTGGACCACCGAGACCGATGTCACCAACCTCAGGGTTGTGCACAAGACCGGTTTTATTACCCGGAAGACCTTCGAAATGAGTCTCGACAAGGTCGAGAGCGTCGACGTCGATCAGTCGATTCCTGGACGTATTCTCAACTATGGCGACGTGACGATCCGCGGCGTTGGGAAGGGCTTTGAGAGAATCAAGACGATCGCCTCGCCGCTCGCCTTCCGTAATTCGATCACCGCGCGGTAGGACCGCGCTTACGATGAGCATGCAGCAAAATACTTCCGCAACCGACAGCGCCCAGCCGGGCTCGACCGTCGACGCCGCCGAGATCGCAAAGTTCTCAAAACTCTCGGCCGAATGGTGGGACCCGAACGGCAAGATGGCCCCGCTGCACCGGATCAACCCGCTGCGGCTCGGCTACATCCGCGATGCGGCCTGCCGCAAGTTCGAACGCAATTTGCGCAGCCTGAACTGCCTCGGCGGCCTGCGCGTGCTCGACATCGGCTGCGGCGCCGGCCTGTTGTGCGAGCCGCTGTCGCGCCTGGGTGCGCAGGTCATCGGCGTCGATCCGTCGGTCAGCAACATCGCCGCCGCGAAGCTGCACGCCGACAAGGCGCATCTGTCGATCGACTATCGCTGCACCACGGTGGAAGAGATCGACCCGCGCGAGCGCTTCGATATCGTGCTGGCGATGGAGGTGGTCGAGCACGTCGTCGATGTCGGCGTTTTCCTGAAGTGCTGCGCCGCGATGCTGAAGCCGAACGGGTTGATGGTGGTCTCGACGCTGAACAGGAACTGGAAGAGCTTCGCGCTCGCCATCGTCGGAGCCGAATACGTCCTGCGCTGGCTGCCGCGCGGCACTCATGAGTGGAACAAGTTCGTCACTCCCGACGAGCTGACGAAATACCTGCTCGATAACCGTCTCGTCATCACCGAACAGACCGGCGTCGTCTACAGCCCCTTCGCCGACAAATGGACGCTCTCGTCCGACATCGACGTGAATTACATGGTCGTGGCGGAAGGCATGGTGTGAGGCCACGCCGCTTCCAAGCATTCGGCGTCGTCCTGGATCAGCGCTTCGCTTGTCCAGGACGACACTGAATTTGCCGCGCAAGCATCGCACCCATGACATCCGCGTGATTGACCTGCTTGAGCGCTAGCGGCACGTTGCCTCAACTTCCTCTCTCACCCACTCGCCATCCCCCATGTTCACCATCGCCAGCCTCTGGATTCCCTTCACCGTCATTGCCGCGCTCGGCCAGGTCGCGCGCAATGCGATGCAGCGGTCGCTGACGAAGCCGCTGGGGACCTGGGGCGCGACCAATATCCGCTTCCTGTTCGGCTTCCCGTTCTCGCTGCTGTTTCTCGCCGTGGTGCTGGTCGCGACCGGCGATTATCTCGGCATGCCGCCGACCGTGTTCTGGCCGTGGCTGCTGCTCGGCGCGCTCAGCCAGATCGTGGCGACCGGCCTGATGCTGCTGGCGATGAATGACCGGTCCTTCGTGGTGACGACGGCCTACCTGAAGACCGAGGCGATCCAGACGGCGATCTTCGGCTTCGTCTTCCTCGGCGATCACCTGACTTGGCTCAAGGTGCTGGCGATCGTGATCGCGACCATCGGCGTCGTCGTCACCGCGCTGCGGCCCGGCGGTGAGAAGAGTTTTGCCGAACTCAAGCCGACCATCACCGGTCTGGTCGCCGCGGCGGCGTTCGCGTTGTCAGCGGTCGGTTTCCGCGGTGCTATCATCAACGTGCCCAGCGTGTCCTTTGTAACGGCAGCATCGTTCACGCTGGTGCTCGGCCTGTTCGTGCAGACGCTGATCCTGACGATCTATCTGCTTTGGCGCGCGCCGAAGGTGCTTCAGGCGATTTTGGGGCTGTGGAAGCCCTCGCTGCTCGCGGGCTTCATGGGCGCGTTCGCCTCGCAGTTCTGGTTCCTCGCGTTCGCGCTGACGGCCGCCGCCAACGTCCGCACGCTCGCTCTGATCGAGGTGCTGTTCGCGCAGGCCGTGGCGTATTACTCGTTCAAGCAGCCAATCGCGGCACGCGAGATTCTTGGCATCGGGCTGATCGTGGTCGGCGTGGCGGTGCTGGTGGCAGTTTAGTTCCGGTCTTCCGGCAGCGTCGGCAGCGGCAACACCTCGATGCCTTCGTCGATCAGCGACTTGGCTTCGTCGGGCGAAGCCTCGCCGTAGATCGGACGGTGCTCCTTGTCGCCGTAATGCATCGCGCGGGCCTCGTTCGCAAAACGCTCGCCGACATTGTCGGCGTTTTTCACGATGTGATCGCGCAGCTCTTTGAGCTTGGTGCGAAGCTCCTTCTCCTGCGCCATCATCAGCGAGGTCGGTCCGGACAGTGTAGCCTCGGGCGTGGTCGCAGCCACGGGCTCCGGGGGCGGCGTCGCGGGTCCGCGGCCTTTCTTGCCGACGATGCGAGGCGCCATGATCGCCTTGTTGATCCTGGCCGAGCCGCAGATCGGACAGGTCACGAGCTTGCGCTTCACCTGCGAATCGTATGCCGACGAGCTCTGGAACCAACTCTCGAAGTCGTGGTTCCGGTCGCAGTGGAGCGCGTAGCGGATCATGCCGATCCCCGCACGAGGTGCAGATGGTCCGGCCCGGCCTTGGGATCGGCGACGCCGAAGCGGCGGCCGTGCTGGAGCGAGGGGATTGCGCGGCGCGCGGTCTCGACCTTGGCCGGATCGATCCTGGCCATGATGATGCCCGGCTCGACATCGCCCTCGGCGAGGATCTCGCCCCAGGGATCGATGATCAGCGAATGGCCATAGGTCTCGCGCTTGTTCTCATGCAGGCCGGCCTGCGCGGCGGCGAAGATGAAGCAGCCGGTCTCGATCGCGCGTGCACGCAGCAGCACGTGCCAATGCGCTTCACCGGTCTTGCGGGTGAAGGCCGAGGGCACCGTGATGAAGTATGCGCCGCTCTCGGCCAGCGCGCGGTAGAGCGCGGGGAAGCGCACGTCGTAGCAGATCGTCAGCCCGACGCGGCCCCAGGGCAGGTCGGAGATCACGGCGGTCTCGCCCGGCTGGTAATTGGCGGATTCGCGATAACTCTCGCCGTCCGGCAGCTCGATGTCGAACATGTGGATCTTGTCGTAGCTCGCGAGCACACTGCCCTCGGGCCCGATCAGGAAGGAGCGGTTGACCGCTTTCTCCTCTGAGAAGCGCAGCGCCAGCGAGCCGACATGGATGTGGATTTTCAGCTCCGCCGCGAGCGCCCGGTAGGCCCTCAGCGAGTTGTCGTCGTTTTCGCTCTGGAGGTGCTCGAACAGCGCCTTGCGGTTGACCTGCATCATGTTGCTGACTTCGGGCGTCTGCACGTAGTCGGCGCCATTGGCCGCAGCCTGCCGGATCAGTTTGGTGGCCTGCGCGAGGCTCGGCTCGGGCATCAGGCCGGTGCGCATCTGCACCATGGCCGCGGTGAAGGTCCCGATCTCGTTCATGACTCCGCCTTCACAGGTTCAAGCATGCCGTCGAGCTTGCCGCCGCGGTCGAGCGCATAGAGTTCGTCGCAGCCCCCAACATGGGTTCCGCCGATCCAGATCTGCGGGAAGGTCGTGCCTTCGCCGGCGCGATCGTACATCTCCTGGCGCCAGGACGGGTTCTTGGCGATATCGAACTCCGTGAAGGTCGCCTTCTTGCGGGTCAGCAGGGACCTGGCGGCGGAACAATAGCCGCAGCCCGGCCTTGTGTAGATCTCGACAGCAGCGGTCATGTTGTCTGGCGCTCTCTTGTCATGAATTCATTGAATTATATGGGACTTCACCGGCTCTCGACAACCCGGGCAAAGACCAGCACGTCCACTTGGGCCGCCTTGGCGCGGAGTAGGGCCCGCGCGCAGGCATCCAGCGTCGCACCCGAGGTCAGGACGTCGTCGATGAGGACAATGCGCCGACCCTGGACCTCCGCCTGACGGTCGGGCGATACTTGGAATGCGCCCTGCACATTCGTGGCGCGCTGGGCCCGCGACAGGCCGATCTGTTGCTCGGTGGCGCGTACCCGGCGCAGCACCTCGGCCTTCACTTTCACTCCGCTCTGCCTCTCGATAATCCGCGCCAGCGCCCCGGACTGGTTGTAGCGGCGGCGCCAGGCCCTTCGCCAATGCAGGGGAACAGGCACCAGCATATCGGCCTGGCTGAGCAGCTCGTCGCCCGCGCGCGCCATCCAGCGGCCCATGGCGGGCGCCAAATCCGTGCGGTCCTGGTATTTCAGCGCATGCACCAGGGTGCGCGCGACGTCGTCATAACGTACCGCGGCGCGCGCCCGCTGGTAGGCCGGTGGGCTCGCGATCGCCTCCATCGACAGCATGTCGGGGCCGGGGTCATACACAAAGGGAATGCCGAGCCGCGGGCAGTAGGGCCGTTCGATGAACGATAGCCGCGCCCAGCAGGCCGCGCACACGCCCTCGCCATCGACCGGCTCGCGGCAGGACACACACAAGGTCGGCAGCGCGATGTCGAGCGCGAGCCGCGCCGCACGCGACAGGGCATGGCGGCCGGCCGTCCATGCGGCCCGCAAGGGTGCGGAAAGTGAGCGGGAAGGAGCGGAGGCGTCCATGGGGAGAAGCTAGCGTTCCGCGCTTGTCGGCTCAAGCAGCACTCTCGTGCCCCGGCTCTGCGGAGCGTCACTGCGTGCCGCACCGCGTCCGGGACACGAGAGAGACGATTGCCAGAACGACTTGGATCGGCGTAACCAGCGGCATGGTTCAGCCCTCCCAGACCCCGCCCGCTCTGTTCGATCGCGCCTTGCTGCATGCGCGGCAGCGGCGCGCGCAGGCGCAGGGCGAGGTCACCTTCCTGCTCGATCGGGTCGCCGAGGACATGTCGGACCGGCTGGCTGCTGTGATGCGCGAGTTTCACGCGGGAGCCGATCTCTGGACGCCCGGCGAGGGACTTGCGGCGTTGCGCACGCGACTGCCTTGCGTCGAGCGGATCGCGCTCGACGCAGCGGGTATGGAGACACTTCCCTTTGCACCGGAGAGCCTCGACCTTGTCGTGTCGGCGCTGGCGCTGCAATTCGTCAACGATCTGCCAGGCGTGCTCGCGCAAATCCGTCGTGCGCTGAAGCCGGATGGTCTGCTGCTCGCCGCGATGATCGGTGGCGACAGCCTGACCGAGCTGCGGCAGGCGTTCGCCACGGCGGAAGCTGAATGCGAAGGTGGCGTGTCGCCGCGCGTGGCGCCGTTCGCTGACTTGCGCGACGTCGGCGCGCTGTTGCAGCGGGCAGGCTTTGCGCTGCCGGTCACCGATGTCGACCGCGTCGTGGTGCGTTACGCCAATGCATTCGCGCTGATGCAGGATCTCCGCCGCATGGGCGCGGCCAATGTGCTGATCGAGCGGCGCCGCACGTTGTCGCGGCGCGCGACGCTGCTGCGGATGGCCGAGATTTATGCCGAACGCTTTGCCGATGCCGACGGCCGCATTCGCGCGACATTCGACATCATCTGGCTCTCGGGCTGGGCCCCGCATGCGAGCCAGCAGCAGCCGCTGAAGCCGGGGTCGGCGAAGGCAAGCCTGGCGGAGGCGGTGAAGAAGGCGAGAGGGGACTGAGTGTCCCGGACGCGCTGCAGCGTTCTTACGCTGCTGCGCAGAGCCGGGACCCAGCCCTGCGGCAAGCATGGGCCCCGGCTCAACAGCGCATCGCTGAAGGAGCGCTGCGCTGCGTCCGGGGCACCAGCGCGGCCTCACATCAGCAGATCAATCAGATGCGGGATCAGCGGAATGTCCGCTGGCGGCATGGGATAGTCGCGCAACTTGTTGGCGCGAACCCAGGCGAGATTCTGGCCCTCGCGCGCCGTCACAATGCCTTCCCAGCGCCGGCAGATGAAGAGCGGCATCAACAGATGAAAGGTCTCGTAGCCGTGGCTCGCAAAGGTCAGCGGGGCCAGGCAGGGTTCGGCGACGGTGATGCCGAGCTCCTCGTGGAGCTCGCGGATCAGGCTCTGCTCCGGCCGCTCGCCGGGTTCACATTTGCCGCCGGGAAATTCCCAGAGGCCGGCCAGCGTCTTGCCCTCGGGGCGCTGCGCGATCAGGACGCGCTTGTCGGCATCGACAAGCGCGCAGGCCACCACCAGTGTCAGTTTGAGATCGGCCATGCCTGGAATGTCGCTCGCTGAAGATCATCCGTAACGGTCCGTTAACCCGTTACGGCCCGGTTTCCGAGGTCTCCATAAGTCATATTTAATCGACGGTTCCTAGAGTGGAAAAGCTCAGATTCCGGGATCCCCACCTATGCGTGCCGCGCTTCGCACAATTCTCCAACGGTTCGGTCTCGATCAACGCGGCAATATCGCAGTGATCTTCGCGCTGACCTGCGTCCCGCTGATCACCGCGGTCGGCTGCGGGATCGACTATTCGCGGGCGACGCAGATCAGATCCAAGCTGCAGGCTGCGGCGGACGCCGCCAGCGTCGGTTCGATTGCCAAGAATTCGCCGGCGTACCTCGCGGCTGGCACCATGATGGCGGACGGATCCATTGCGGCCGGAGTCACCGACGCCAAGAACATCTTCGACGCCAACCGGGCAAATCAGAACGGATACACGCTCACCAGCGTGACGCCGGTCGTCTCAAAGACTGGCTCCACGGTAACCTCGACGGTCAATTTTTCCGCGACCATCAACACGATGTTTCTCGGCGTGATCGGCAAGAGCACGGTGGCGATGTCGGGCACTTCCACGGCCACGGCCAACATGCCGCTCTATATCGACTTCTATCTCCTGTTGGACAATTCTCCGTCGATGGGTGTCGCAGCGACACCGACCGACATAACGAATTTGCAGGCAAAGACCGGTGGATGCGCATTCGCGTGTCACGACACCTCCAAGAAGGCCGGCACAAGCAACTACGACATTGCCAAAGCAAATGGCATCACTACCCGAATCGACGTGGTGCGCCAGGCGAGCGCGAACTTGATGGACACAGCCCGGAACACGCAGACCTACACGAACCAGTTCAGGATGGCGATCTACGATTTCGGCGCTGCGTCAGCGACGATCGGATTGAGAAATCTGTTTTCGCTCTCGTCGAGCCTGACGTCCGCCAAGACTGCGGCGGGAAACATCGACCTGATGTCGGTCGCCGGTCAGAATGACGCTTTTACTGCCGATAAGGATACTCCCTTCACCGCCATCTTTCCCGCAATCAATAGCGCAATCGCCTCGCCGGGAGTCGGCACATCTTCCGCCCCCCTGAAGTATTTGTTTTTTGTATCGGACGGCGTCGCCGATGAAAGCAATGCCTCTTGCCTGAAGACGATGTACAATAAGAATTGGGGAAACATAGCGCCGCGCTGTCAGTCACCTATCAATCCCGCGCTGTGCACGACGTTGAAGAACCGCGGTATCAAGGTCGCGGTGCTGTACACAACGTATCAGCCTCCTACTGACAGCTGGTACAAGGACTGGATCGCGCCCTTCAACGCCGGGACATGGGGGCCGTCCCCGAACAGCGAGATCGCGCAGAACATGGAGAGCTGCGCTTCGCCAGGATTCTATTTCGAGGTTAGCCCCACCCAGGGCATTTCGGACGCGATGAACGCTCTGTTCCGGAAGGCGCTCGCGGACGCACGGATCTCGGGGTGATTTGATCCGGGTGAGAGGGACTCTCCGCGAGTCCGGTTGTCAGCGTCGATGCGGCAGCGGCCCCTCACCCCGCAAGAACGGGGCGAGGAGATGGGCTACGACCTGTAATCCCCGTTGATCGCGACATACTCCTTGGTGAGGTCGCAGGTCAGCACGCGATCGCGGCCCTTGCCGAGGCCGAGCGAGACCTTGATCGAGATCTCCGGTGCCTTCATCGCCTCCGACACCTGCGCCTCGTCATAGGACGGATCGCGCGCGCCGCTCTTGGCGACGCGGATGCCGTTGAAGGAGATCGAGAGCTTGTCGCGGTCGGCCGGTTCGCCGGCCTTGCCGACCGCCATCACCACGCGGCCCCAATTGGCGTCTTCGCCGGCGATCGCGGTCTTCACCAGCGGCGAGTTGGCGATCGACATCGCGATCTTGCGTGCCGACGTCTTGGTCTTGGCACCCTCGACCGTGATCTCGACCAGCTTGCGCGCGCCTTCGCCGTCGCGGGCCACCTGCTCGGAAAGACTGGCGAGCACCTGGTTGAACGCCTTGACGAAGGCCTTCAGGCGCGGGTCGCCGGCGCGGCTGATCCTTGGCGCGCCGTGTTCGGCGGCAGCGCCGGTGGCAAAGGCCAGCAGCGTATCCGAGGTCGAGGTGTCGCCGTCGATCGTCACTGCGTTGAAGGTGTCCTCGACGCCGCTCTTGAGCAGCGCCTGCAGCGCGGCGGGCGCGATCGGCGCGTCGGTGAAGACGAACGACAGCATCGTCGCCATGTCGGGCGCGATCATGCCGGCGCCCTTGGCCATGCCGTTGATCGTGACCTTGGCCTTGCCGAGCTTCACGGTCGCGGTCGCGACCTTCGGGAAGGTGTCGGTGGTCATGATCGCCTTGGCGGCCGCCAGATAATCGCCGGCCTCGGTGGTTTCCGCGAGACGCCCGAGCACGCCGTCGAACTTGGTCGCATCCAGCGGCTCGCCGATCACGCCGGTCGAGGCCAGGAAGATTTCGCCCTCGGGGCATCCGACGGCCTTGGCCGCGATCTTCGCGGTCAGCGCGGTGGAGCTGCGGCCGGTCTTGCCGGTAAAGGCATTGGCATTGCCGGAATTGACCACCAGCGCCCGCGCCTTGCCGCCCTTCAGCTTGGCGCGGCACCATTCCACCGGCGCGGACGGGCATTTCGATTTGGTGAAGACACCTGCGACCGCGGTACCCTTGTCCATCACCGCGAGCAGAACGTCGGTGCGGTTCTTGTAGCGGATGCCGGCCTCGGCCGTCGCAAGGCGGACGCCCGCGATCACGGGCATGTCGGGAACGTTTTTCGGGGCGAGGGGAGAAACGGAGGAGGACATCGGGGCGCCTTGGTGAGGTCTGGACATGCAGATGGCCGGGACATCCAGTGCGAAGACGTGCTTCGCACTTTTGGCCCGGCCATTGCGACGTTAGATACTATTGGCGTCCGTGAAGTGACAGCGAATTCTTACTTCTTCGCCGGGGGCGCCATCTTGCTGTCGGAGGGCTTCGCATCGGAGGGCTTGGCATCGGAAGGTTTGGCCGCATCAGCCGGCTTGGCGTCCTTTGCCGCATCGGCCGGCTGGTCCAGCCGCTCGACCTTGGCTTCCGCGCGCAGCTTGGCGACGTAGTCGGCCTGGGCCTTGCGGGTGACATACTGCTCGATCTGGGCCTTGACCTGCTCGAAGTCCGGCGCCTTGCGGCTGCGCTTTTCCTCGACCTTGATGACGTGCCAGCCGAACTGCGACTTCACGGGATCGGAGATCTTGCCCGGCTCGAGCGCGAAGGCGACCGCCGAGAATTCCGGCACCATCTGCTCCTTGGTGAAGAAGCCCAGGTCGCCGCCGTCGGCCGAGCCCGGATCCTTGGATTTCTTCTTGGCGAGCTCGGCGAAATCGGCACCCTTGTCGAGCTCGGCCTTCACCGCCTTGGCCTCGTCCTCGGTCTCGACCAGGATGTGGCGCGCGCGAACTTCCTGCTCGCCGGTGATCTGCTTGGAGGCCTCGTCATAGACCTTCTTCATTGCGTCCGGGGTGATGGCGGCCTTGCCCTCGCCGGCGAGCAGGCTGTCCATCAGCAGGCGGTTGCGGGCGAATGCGAGGCGCTTCTTGAACTCCTCGCCGTCGGCGACCTTCTTGTCCTCGGCGGCCTTGCCGACGATCTTCATGTCGATCAGGAAGGACAGGACGTTCTCGTCCTTGGTCGCCGGGTCCATCTGGGCGAGGCTCGGCCCGAGTTCCTCCTCGGCCATGGCGACGTCGCTCTTCTTGATTTCCGCGCCATTGACCTTCGCCAGTACCGGATCGTCGGCGGCCCGGAGCGGACCCGCGAACGCCAGGGACAGCGCCAAAGCGAGGCAGCCAGCCAGGGCGGACGCGTGGCGGAAACGCTGGCCGGTTGTTACCGGGAACGAGGTGGTCATGGAAAATCCTTTTGTTGAAGCAGGGGGCTGCTCGAGCGGGGCGGACACTCGCCCAATTCAGGGGGCCTTGGCAACGCGAAAAGTCTGTCAAAATGATGAATTAGCCGCAATGCGCCCGCCGTTGACAAGGCCCTGACCGGGCCATATCTCTGCCCGGTCGCGTCCATGGCGATGGCGTTTATTTTGCTGCGTTTTTGGCCGTTGAACCCAGACTTGCCCAACTCCCACCCATATGGCGGATGGACCCCCCGCAGTCCGGGCTCCGGCGCCACCAGGCGTCACGGTGAGTTGATGGGCAGGCGGGTGACAACCTCTCGGCTGCAACGCGGTTGAATCGCGAACACAGGAACCAGGCATGATCGGCGCGCTCGCCCGCAAATTTTTCGGCTCCGCCAACGACCGGCGGGTGAAGGGATATCAGTCCCGCGTCAGCGCGATCAACGCGCTGGAGCCCGAGGTCTCGAAACTCTCCGACGAGGCACTCAAGGCCCGCACCGCCGACTTCAGGAAAGAGATCGCTGAGGGCAAAACGCTGGACGACCTCCTGGTCCCCGCTTTCGCCACGGTCCGTGAAGCCGCCAAGCGCACGCTCGGCCAGCGCCATTTCGACGTCCAGCTGATCGGCGGCATGGTGCTGCACGAGGGCGACATCGCCGAGATGAAGACCGGCGAAGGCAAGACGCTGGTTGCGACGCTCGCGGTCTATCTCAACGCGCTCGCCGGCAAGGGCGTCCACGTCGTCACCGTCAACGACTACCTCGCCAGCCGCGACTCCGCCTGGATGGGCCAGATCTACGGCTTCCTCGGCATGACCACCGGCGTGATCGTCCACGGCCTGGACGATTCCGAGCGCAAGACGGCTTATGCCTGCGACATCACCTACGGCACCAACAACGAATACGGCTTCGACTATCTGCGCGACAACATGAAGTACCGGCTCGAGGACATGGTCCAGCGGCCGCACTTCTATGCGATCGTCGACGAAGTCGACTCCATCCTGATCGACGAAGCGCGCACGCCGCTGATCATCTCCGGCCCGCTCGACGACCGCTCCGACTTCTACAACACCATCGACGGCTTCCTGCCCAAGCTCGACAAGACCGACTACGAGGTCGACGAGAAGCAGCGCACCGTGACGCTCACCGAAGGCGGCATGGAGAAGATCGAGACGCTGCTGCGCGATGCCGGCCAGCTCAAGGGCGAGTCGCTCTACGACGTCGAGAACGTCTCCGTCGTGCACCACATCAACCAGGCGCTGCGCGCCCACACGCTGTTCACCCGCGACAAGGACTACATCGTCCGCGACGACGAGGTCGTGATCATCGACGAGTTCACCGGCCGCATGATGCAGGGCCGGCGCTATTCCGAAGGCCTGCACCAGGCGCTGGAAGCCAAGGAGCACGTCCAGGTCCAGCCGGAGAACCAGACGCTGGCCTCGATCACCTTCCAGAACTATTTCCGGATGTACGAAAAGCTCGCCGGCATGACCGGTACGGCGCTGACCGAAGCCGACGAATTGTTCGACATCTACAAGCTCGAGGTCGTGGAAATCCCGACCAATCTGTCGGTCGCTCGTCTGGACGAGGACGACGAGGTCTATCGCACCCAGAACGAGAAATACGCCGCGATCCTGGCCGAGATCGAGCGCGCCAATGCGCGACTGCAGCCGGTGCTGGTCGGCACCGCCTCGATCGAAAAATCGGAAGTGATCGCCGAATATCTGAAGAAGCACGGCTACCGGCAGATCGATTTCGGCAACGAAAATTCGATGCAGAAGCTGTACGCCGCCGCCCGCGCCGGCAAGCCGGCCAAGCTGTTCGCGGTGCTGAACGCGCGCTTCCACGAGCAGGAAGCCTATATCGTCGCGGAAGCCGGCGTGCCCGGCGCGATCACGATCGCGACCAACATGGCCGGCCGCGGTACCGACATCAAGCTCGGCGGCTCGCTCGATATGCGGATCCTTCAGGAGACCGGGGGCATCGAGGACGAGGCCGAGAAGGCCAAGAAGATCGAACAGATCAAGGCCGATATCGAGCACTTCCGCGACATCGTGCTGAAGGCCGAGGAAGAGGTCGAGATCGAGCCGGCGAAGGGTTCGAAGCCCGCCAAGACCGTGAAGAAGCCCGGCGGCCTCTACATCATGGGTTCCGAGCGCCACGAATCCCGCCGCATCGACAACCAGCTCCGCGGCCGTTCCGGCCGTCAGGGCGACCCCGGCCGCTCGAAGTTCTTCCTGTCGCTGGAAGACGATCTGATGCGCATTTTCGGCTCGGATCGCCTCGACAGCATGCTGCAGCGTCTCGGCCTGCAAGAGGGCGAGGCCATCATCCATCCCTGGATCAACAAGGCGCTTGAGAAGGCGCAGCAGAAGGTCGAAGCCCGCAACTTCGACATCCGCAAGAATTTGCTCAAGTTCGACAACGTCCAGAACGATCAGCGCAAGGTGATCTTCGACCAGCGCGTCGACCTGATGAAGGACGACAGCGTCGCCGAGACCGTCACTGACATGCGTCACGCCTTCATCGACGACCTCGTCGCCAAGCATGTGCCCGAGCATGCCTATGCCGAGCAGTGGAACGTCGCGGGCTTGAAGGAAGAGCTCAAGCGCGTGCTCGATCTCGACCTGCCGGTCGAGGACTGGGCCAAGGAAGAAGGCATCGCCGACGAAGAGCTGCTCACGCGCATCGAGACCCGCGCCGACGAGCACATGGCCGCCAAGGTCGGGCAATGGGGCCCCGACGTGATGCGTTACGTCGAGAAGACCATTTTGCTCCAGACGCTCGACCATCTCTGGCGCGAGCATTTGATCATGCTCGACCATCTGCGCCAGGTCATCGGCCTGCGCGGCTACGGCCAGCGCGATCCGTTGCAGGAGTACAAGACCGAGGCCTTCAATCTCTTCCAGGAGATGAGCGCGCATCTGCGCGAGGCCGTCACCGCGCAGCTGATGCGGGTCGAGATCGTGCCGCCGGAGCAGGAAGCCCCGGTGCTGCCGCAGATGGAAGCGCACAAGTTCGATCCGAACACCGGCGAGGACGAAATGGCGCTCGCCCACGTCTCGCTCGGAGCGCAGGCCACCGATGCGGCGCTGCGTGATCCCAAAAACCCGGCAAGCTGGGGCAAGATCGGCCGCAACGAGGATTGTCCGTGCGGCTCCGGGAAGAAGTACAAGCACTGCCATGGGCGGTATGCTTAGCCTTTAAATTACGCTGTCGTCGCCCGGCTTGACCGGGCGTCCAGTACGCCGCAACCTCTCGGTTCAGAAATTACTATCTCTGAAATACTGGATCGTCCGCTTTCGCGGGCGATAACGACTGAGTGTGTGCCGCGCGGCTTGCCCCGTTTCGCCGGGACGACGAGAGTTCGCAGCTCAATTCGAGCTATCGATCAAGCTCTCCAGCAGCCGCTTCAACTCGCTGGTCGATTTGTCGCCGTAGCTTTCCAGGATGTGCTCCTCCTGGTCGACCGCGAGCGAGTTGAGCTTCCTGCTCAGCACCTTGCCGCGATCGGAGATGTACATCAGAACCTTACGGCGATCGTTCGGGTCCTGCACGCGGTAGACCAGCGTGTCCGAGACCATGCGGTCGATCATCTTGGTCAGCGTCGGATGGTTGAGCAGCACAGCATCCGCAAGCTCGCCCATCGAATGGCCGTTGCCATCCGACAGCACTTTCAGGATGCGCCATTGCTCGACGGGCACGCCTTCCTTGCTCAACCGCAGTTCGAGCTGCCGGTTGATCTCCCGGTTAGCTTGCGCGAGCAGGTAGGCGAGGTGTTCGGTGATCGGGGAGTTTGGTTTTGCCACGGCTAAGACTTTGTCTTGACCCAAATGAGTGAATGTCTTGCAATCGATGCTGCATCTATATGCACTTCAATTCTTGAATATTCAATATTTTCAAAATAGGATATTGCCTAACAAAAGGGCGGATGCCGCGGCCGCCTGCTCAATGTGCTTTCAGGTCTGGTGCCAGACAGGAGTTGGCGTGCACACGACGGTAAACTTCCCGGCTCACGGCGGTCCGGCGTTGCCGCCGTCCATGCTGTTGCGGAATCTGTCGCCCGTCGCGACCGACTTCGACCTGTCTCCGATCGACGCGCATTTCATGAAGCGCCGCGGCGCGCGCGACAAGCTCCGCATCGGCAATTTTCTCACCTTCACCGGCTCGCCCGGAATCTGGGGCCCGACCTCGACCAACAGCGCAATGCTGGCGGTTGCCGAGATCAACAGGCGCGGCGGCATTCTGGGTCGCGAGCTCGAGCTGTCGATCTACGATTCCGGCGGCCCGATTGACGAGGTGGTGCGGCGCGCCGAGCAGGCGATCGCCTTCGACGAGGTCGACCTCATCATGGGCTCGCATATCAGCGCCGTGCGTGTTGCCTTGCGCAAGGTCACCGGCAATCGGATCCCCTATATCTACACGCCGGTCTATGAGGGCGGCGAGCGTACGCCGGGCGTGATGGCGATCGGCGAGACGCCGCGCTGGCAGAGCCGGCCGTCGATCCACTGGCTCGCGGACGTCAAGAAGGCGGCGCGCTGGTATCTGATCGGCAGCGACTATGTCTGGCCCTGGCTGTCGCATCGCGCGGTGAAGCGCTACATCAAGGAAGCCGGCGGCCAGGTCGTCGGCGAGGAGTTCGTCCCCGTCGGCGAAGACCATCACGAGGCGCATCTGGCGCGCATCCGCGCTGCCAAGCCGGACGTGGTGCTGATCTCGCTGATCGGCACCGACAGCATCACCTTCAACCGCGCCTTCGCGGAAGCGGGCCTCGCGACCTCGACGCTGCGGCTCGCGGGCGCGATGGACGAGACCGTGCTGCTCGGCATCGGCGCCGACAACACCGAGAACTTGTTCTGCGCCTCCGGCTATTTCAACTGCATGGCCTCGCGCGCCAATGACGAATTCCTCTGCGCTTATCAGGCCATGTTCGGCCCGCACGCGCCGCCGGTCGGCTCGGTCGGTCAGTCGAACTATGAGGGGCTGCGGTTCCTGGAGTCCGTCGCCAACCGTGCCGGCTCGTTGGCCTTGCGTCCGCTGCTGAAGGCGGCACGCAACACCGTCTATTCGGCAGGCCGCGGTCCCGTCACCATCCGCGATGGCCGCGCCGAGATGCCGATGTACCTCGCCGAAGCGGACGGCCTCGACTTCAAGCTCATCAAGACGCTCTGACCTCACGTCTTCCCTCCGGTCCGGCACATTTGCGAAATAATACTTGAAAAGGAAAATATTTCCGTCTGTAATATCGAAGTGGAGCCGACCGGCCCGCGCCGTGCACGCGCGCCCATGAGGATCCAACGCCAGGGATCAAGAAGCCTTTGAGGAGAGCGCCGTGACAGTTGTCCTTCCCACGCCAGCCCAACTTCGCAGTGTCGCCGACCAGTGCGGCCTTTCACTGACCGACGACGATGTCGCCTCGTTCCGCGGCCTGATGCAGGGCTCGATCGAAGCCTACAATCTCGTCGGCGCCATGCCGGACGAGGTGCCGGAGGTCAAATATCCGCGCACGCCGGGCTATCGGCCCTCACCGGAAGAGAACCCGCGCAACGCCTGGTATCGCAAGTCGACCGTGAAGGGCGCTGCCAGCGGCAAGCTCAAGGGCAAGACCGTCGCGTTGAAGGACAACATCATGCTCGCCGGCGTTCCCATGATGAACGGCTCGGCGACACTCGAAGGCTACGTTCCCGATTTCGACGCCACCATCGTCACCCGTATGCTAGATGCCGGCGCCGAGATCGCCGGAAAAGTGCATTGCGAATCTTTCTGCATGTCCGGAGGCAGCCACACCAACGCGGTCGGCGCGGTGCATAATCCGCACAAGATGGGCTATTCGGCCGGCGGCTCGTCCTCGGGCTCAGGCGTCGTCGTCGCGCTCGGCGAGGTCGACATGGCGATCGGTGGCGACCAGGGCGGCTCGATCCGCATGCCGTCCTCGTTCTGCGGCACCTACGGCATGAAGCCGACCTGGGGCCTCGTGCCCTACACCGGCATCATGCCGATCGAGGTTTTCGTCGATCACACCGGCCCGATGACCGCAACCGTCGCCGACAATGCGCTGCTGCTCGAAGTGCTTGCCGGCGACGACGGCTACGATCCGCGCATCAAGGCGCCCAAGGTCGAGGACTACACCAAGGCGCTCGGCCAGGGCGTGAAAGGCATGAAGATCGGCATCCTCAAGGAAGGCTTTGAGCAGGCGACCGCGGAAGCCGCCGTCAACGAAAGCGTTCGCGAAGCCGCAAAACGCTTTAGGGACCTCGGCGCCACGGTCGAGACCGTCTCGATCCCGATGCATCTCGTCGGCCCCGCGATCTGGACGCCGATCGGGACCGAGGGCATGACCCAGACCATGATGTATGGCGACGGCTATGGCCTGAGCCGGTCCGACCTCTATTCGACCACGCTGATGGATTTCCATCGTGGCTGGCGGCGGCAGGCGGATTCCCTGTCCGAGACCACAAAACTGTTCCTGCTGCTCGGCACCTACATCAACAACACTTTTGGTCCCCGCTATTACGGCAAGGCGCTCAACATCTCCCGACGCCTGACCGCGGCCTACGACAAGGCCTTCAAGGACTACGATTTGCTGCTGCTGCCGACCACACCGATGAAGGCGACCAAGCTGCCGGAGCCCACGGCCAGCCGCGAAGACTACGTCGCGCGCGCGCTGGAGATGATCTCCAATACCGCGCCGTTCGACATCACCCACCATCCCGCGATGTCGCTGCCCTGCGGCATGGTCGACGGCCTGCCCGTCGGCCTGATGCTGGTCGGCCGCATGTTCGAGGAAACCACCATCTACCGCGCCGCCCACGCCTTCGAGCAGATCGGCGACTGGAAGAAGATGTGAGCGAGGCATGGATGCAGACGAGCGGGATTTTAGCGCATGGCTAACGCGTTCGTCGCGGCGTTCGAGATCCTGAGCTTTGGTGCGATCATCGTCCTGATCGTGCTGGGGCTCGGGATCATCGCCAGCATGATGGGCATCTTCAACTTCGCACAGGGCGAGTTCGTCCTGCTCGGCGCCTACATCACCTATCTCGCCTACGCCAAGGGCCTGCCGATCTGGGCCGGCATGGTCGCGGCGCCCTTCGTGGTCGGCGCGCTCGGCTTCGTGCTGGAGGCGCTGATCATTCGCCGGTTCTACGCCGCGCCGATCGTGGCCATGCTCGGCACCTATGCGCTCGGCCTGATCATCCGTGAGACCGTGCGCGGACTGATCGGCGGCTTCTATCTCACCGTGCCGGAGCCGATCGGCGGCTCGATCGACATCGGCGCTATGCACATCTCGGCCTGGCGTTTCACCATCATCGTCATCACGCTGCTGGTGATGGCGGGCTGCTATCTCCTGCTGTCGCGCACGAACTTCGGCTTGCGCATGCGCGCCACGCTGGAAAACCCGTCGCTGGCGCGCGCCTCGGGCATTTCAACGCCGCTGATGTACGGCGCCACCTTCGCGTTCGGCTCCGCGCTTGCCGGCCTTGCCGGTGCACTGATCGTCCCCGTGTTCAGTCTCTACGCCGATCTCGGCCTGCGCTTCCTGATCCAGGGATTTGTCGCCGTCATGGTCGGCGGCGTCGGCTCCTTCATCGGGCCGGTCGCGGGCGCCGGTGTCATCGGTACGCTCAGCGCCGCGTTGCCCTGGGTGATGGCGCCCGTCGTCGCCGATGTTCTCGTCTTCGTGCTCGCCATTGTTTTCATCAAATTCCGGCCACAGGGCCTCATCGCTGGAAGAGGGGTTTAAATATGTTTGCAGAACGCACCAATCTCACCCGACGTCGTTTCCTCTCCAATTTCGCCTTCGCAACCGGCGCAGTCGCGACCGGTGTCGGCAGCTGGGTGATTCCGGCGCCCTGGGCCAATGCAGCGGGAGGTCCGATCAAGGTCGGCATAGCGACGGACCTCACCGGCCCGATTGCGTACGCCGGCACGGCGGACGCCAACGTCGCCAAGATGCTGGTCAAGCAGATGAACGATGCCGGCGGCCTGCTCGGCCGTCCGCTCGAGCTCTACATCGAGGACACCGCGTCGAACGAATCGGTCGCGGTGGGCAACGTCCGAAAGCTGATCCAGCGCGACAAGGTCGATATGGTGCTCGGCGGCATCACCTCGTCGATGCGCAACGCGATCAAGGATCCGATCGTCGCGCGCGGCAAGACGCTCTACATCTATCCGCAGCTCTATGAAGGCAAGGAGTGCACGCCCTATCTGTTCTGCACCGGGCCGACGCCGGCGCAGCAGTGCGACGAATTCATTCCCTGGCTGATCAAGAACGGCGGCAAGAAATTCGCGCTGCCGAGCGCCAACTATGTCTGGCCGCACACGCTCAACGTCTACGCCCGCAAGGTGATCGAGGCCAACGGCGGCGAGGTCGTGTTCGAGGAATACTACCCGCTTGACCAGGTCGATTTCTCTTCGACCGTCAACCGCATCATCTCCAACAAGGTCGACGTCGTCTTCAACACCGTCATTCCGCCCGGCGTCGGCCCGTTCTTCAAGCAGCTCTATGAAGCGGGCTTCCTCAAGAACGGTGGGCGTCTCGCCTGCGTCTACTATGACGAGAACACGCTCAACATCAACCAGGCCGCCGAGATCGAGGGGCTCGCAAGCTGTCTCGATTATTTCAAGGTGCTGACCAAGGATAACCCGTTCGACGCAAAGATCCAGGCGGCCTATGAGAAGGATTTTCCGGGTAACTTCCTGTTCGCGGCCGGCAGTGCCGCGACCGGCACCTATCGCGGCCTCAAGCTGTGGGAAGCGGCCGTCAAGGAGGCCGGCAAGGTCGACCGCGACTCGGTGGCCGCAGCCCTCGACCACGCCAAGATCGCTGAAGGGCCGGGCGGACCGGCCGAGATGGTGCCGGGCAAGCGGCACTGCAAGATGAAGATGTACACCGCGGTCGCCAAGGCTGGAAACTACGAGATCGTCGGACGCAGCGACGGGCTCGTCGATCCCAAGGAATGCTAAGGTCGAATGCCGAAATCGATGGGCGCAGTAAAACAGGCGATCCCCGCTGAGATCGGCGGGGAGGCGGACGTCGCAATGGGTAGCAGCGGGACGGCAGGGCAGGCCGCTTCGGGACGAAAGGTCCTGCCGATCGTGGAGGGCGTCGTGCTCGTCGCGGCGCTGCTCGCACCGCTGGTGCTGCAGGACTACCTCACGGTGTTCGCTACGCGCGTGATTATCCTCGCGCTGTTCGCGCTGTCGTTCGATCTGGTGTGGGGCTATGCCGGCATCATGAGTTTCGGCCAGGCGCTGTTCTTCGGCTCAGCCGGGTACGGTGTGGCGCTGCTCGCGCGCGACCTCGATATCACCAACATCTTCCTGGTGCTGCCCGCGGGAACGCTGATCGGCCTGACCTTCGCGCTGTTGCTCGGGGGCTTCCTGCTGCTGGGACGGCATCCCTCCAGCGTGATCTTCGTCTCCCTGGGCACGCTCACCGGCTCCTACGCCGCCGATCGCCTCGCCCGCGGCTGGTACTATCTTGGCGGCCAGAACGGCATCCCCTCGATTTCGTCGATGACGCTCGGCAGTTACGAATTCTCGGAAGGGCCGTCCTTCTATTATCTCGTGCTCGGCATCCTCATTGTGGTCTATCTCCTCTGCCGCTTCCTGGTGCGCTCGCAGTTTGGCCTTGCGCTGGCGGGCCTGCGCGAAAACGAGCAGCGGATCGCCTTCTTCGGCTACAAGGCGCAGCATCTGAAGGCGATCATCTTCGCGATCGGCGGCGCCGTCGCGGGGCTCGCCGGCAGCCTCTATGCCTTCCACGAAGGGTTTGTCTGGCCCAACATGGTCGGCGTCGTGGTCTCGACGCAAGTCGTGCTCTATGTGCTGTTCGGCGGCTCCGGCACGCTGATCGGCGCCGTCATCGGCGCCGTCATCGTCGAGGGTGTCAGCTTCTGGCTGTCGGACAATTACCGCGAGGTCTGGCCGATTATCCTTGGCGTGCTGCTGTTGCTCGTGATTCTGTTCCGGCCGCTCGGCCTGATCAGCTTTGTGCTCGGCGAGCGCGAGCGGGTCGGCAGTTTTGGCGCAAGGCCCAGGGAGACCGAAAAGGAGAAGCGCAATGCCGCTCCTTGAAGCCGCCGGCGTCAAAAAAATCTTTGGCAAGCTCACTGCGCTCGATGGCGCCGCGCTCACCGTCGGCGAGAACGAGTTTCACGGCCTGATCGGCCCGAACGGCTCCGGCAAGAGCACGCTGATGAAGTGCATTGCCGGCGCCGAGGTGCCGACGCAGGGCAAGGTCTCCTTTGTCAATACCGACATCACTGCGTTCACGCCGACCGAGCGTGCCCGCGCCGGCATGAGCCTGAAATTCCAGATCACCAGCGTGCTGCCGTCGTTGACGCTCTACGACAACATCTTGCTCGCGCTCCAGGCGCAGTCCTCGCTGTTCGACCTCGTTTTCTCGCGCACCCGGGGCGCGCTGCACGACCAGGTCATGACCATGCTGACGCAATTTCGCCTTGCCGACCGCGCTTTCGATGCAGCGGCGGCGCTGTCGCACGGCCAGCAGCAATGGTTGGAGATCGCGATGGCGCTTGCCGGCAAGCCGAAACTCCTGCTGCTCGACGAGCCGACCGGCGGCATGAGCCTGGAGGAGCGCCGCGTCACCGGCGAATTGTTGCAGCCGATCAAAAAGCATTGCTCGCTCGTCATCGTCGAGCACGACCTCGATTTCATCCGCGATATCTGCGACCGTCTCACCGTGCTCGACCAGGGCAAGGTGCTGGCGTCAGGCACGGTGTCGGAGATCCAGGCCAACAAATCCGTCCAGGAGATCTATCTGCGCCGTGCCTGAATTTTTGGACATCAAGCATCTCGACGCGGGCTATGGCCGCAGCCAGGTCCTGTTCGACGTCAACCTCGGCATCCCCTGGCGCGGCGGCGTCGCCGTGCTCGGCCGCAACGGCGCCGGCAAGACCACGTTGATGAAGACCATCGTCGGCGAGCTGCCGGCGTGGAAGGGCGAACTCGCCTTCGACGGCCGCGACATCAGCCGCCGCGCCACCCAGGAGCGCGTGCGCGCCGGCATCGGCTACGTGCCGCAGGAGCATTCGGTGTTCGCGCGCCTGTCGGTGCGCGACAATCTTGCGGTCGGCTCGCTTGCGAGCAGGAAGGCCGACGCGGTCGACCACGTGCTGACCATCTTCCCGAAGCTCGGCCAGCGCCTGGACCAGCCCGCCGGCACGCTTTCCGGCGGCGAGCGCAAGATGCTCGCGATCGGCCGCGCCATGCTGGGCGATCCAAAACTGCTGCTGCTGGACGAGCCGACCGAAGGCGTCTGGATCGGCGTGATCGAGGAGATCACCGAACGCCTGATCGAGCTCGCGAAAAACATCGCTATCATCATCGTCGAGCAGCACCTCGATCTCGCGCTGCGCGTCGCCGATTACGCCTACGTGCTCGACCGCGGCCGCGTCGCGCTGCAAGGCGAGGCAGGTGAGGTGAGGGGTAATCCGGAGCTGCTGCGGTATCTGGCGCCGTAGATAACTTGCGGACTGTCAGATCGCTTGGTGTGGGGCGTTCACGGCGTGCTTCCGAGAAACGGATTGAGAATGATGAGTCCGCCGATGCTGCGGCCGTGCTGCATGTCCTCGCTGTAGAGCGTGTCGCATCCGGCTTCGATCGCAGCGGCAATGATCAGCGCGTCGTAAAAAGCAAGCGTGTGGTCGCGGGCAAGCGCAAGCGCCGCGGCGTGCGTGTCGGCGGTGAGCGGTGCAGTATCCGGAAAGCGAAACCGGATCGATTGCACCGCAGCTTCGATCACAGGCCAATCCTGTTTCTGCTTCTTGCGCAACACGTTGGTGAACTCGTTCAGCACCTGTGTGCTGATGACACCGCCGCCGGCAATCGTGGTCAATGCGCGCTGCCGCCGGACGTCGGTCGAAAAGGCATAGATCAGGACGTTGCTGTCGAAGAAAGCGCTCACCGCTCGTTCGCCTCGTCGCGGTCGAATTCGTAGCCTTCGGGCAGGGGAAATTGGAACTGTTCCGCCTGCTTGAGAAATTCTGCCCGATTGTCGATCTTCTCCACCGCGATCTGGCCTTTCGAGGCCTTCACGACGTCGAGTTCGTCGCCGGGGGCGAGGTTCAAGGCTTCAACGAGTCTCTTGGGCAAGCGAACCGCAAGGCTGTTGCCCCATTTGGAAACCAACATTGCTTGCTCCACGATATACAATATATTTGTATATCTTAAGCAGGATATCATCAAGTGCAAGTAGCCCAGACATGAGCCAAAACGCTGGTCGGAAACCCAGCGAACGTCATCCGCCAGGGGGCTTTCCCCAATTGACGATTCCTGGCATCGCGCTCGGCTGGGACCAACTTTCCGACCAGCCGGCGGGTGTCATTGTCTTATCGAAGTCTGCAACAGATGGCGGAGCAACGAAGACGGCATCATCGTTGAGCGTCAGCGGTTGAATGTCGATGCTCGCAGGGCAAAGAAAATCCGGCGCTCGTCCGACGTTACGCTCGATGGCAGCCACCAAAGCATCCTGATCGTGCGTTAACGGCTTGTAGCCGTTAATCCACTGCGTTCCGAGCATATCGAGAACGGCGGAGATGTTTTGAAGCTTGCGTTCGATCAAGCCTTCAGACCGATGCACGGTCGTCATGAGCTGGCGCCGATTCTGCGCCTTGCTGTAGGCAACGCCCGCCCTCTCGGAGGTCAACATCTGAAAATAGCTATCGACCACTGCGGAGATCTCGCTCTCCGTCCAAAGTGTGCCAGCGATCTCCTCGGTTTGCTCCCGGTCCAAGTCTCAGCTTCTTGGACTTGAATAGTATCAGGCACGCTGCTGGCGCAACGGCGGCACCTAAAATGCAGGAAACCGTTGTAAGCGATTAGATTCGTCCTACTTCACCGCCCCAAAGCGGCTGTCGAACGAGTTCGATGACACCACCGGCGCAGCTCCCATGATCTGTGTCGCTTCACCTGCACCATCCGATACCGACGGCTTCAGCCCCGGGCGCGTCGCGGCGAGGCGGGTGTCGGGCTTCGCCGGCTCGGCGGGTTTGGCGGCCACGATCGGCTTCGGCGCCTCCTTGGCCGTATCTTTGGATTTGTCGTGTCCCGGCACGAACCGGGTCACTGCGGCTTTCAGTCTCGACGCTGCGGTGGGCGGCGTTGTCGACGGCGCGGCCGGGGCGACGGACGCGGTGGCCTGCGGCGGAGGCGTGGTCGCCGTGGTATCGGCGGTGCCCATGCCCATCTTGCGGCCGAGGTTGGAGAAGAAGCCGGCTTTCTCAGCCGGCGCGGCGTTGGCGACACGGGCGTTGGCGGGCGCGCTGACGGCGACGACCGGCTCTGCCTGCGGCGAGGGCGCGGCTGCGTCGAGATTCGGCTTCGGCGGATTGACGTGGCCGGGGATCGTGCCCGGCGCCTTCGCCATCGCCAGCATCTGCAAGGTCGTGCCTTCGGCGCCCTCGGACAGACCGGTCGAGCCTTCCGGAATCTTCGCGGCAAAGATCTTGTTCATGCCGCCGTCGATGCCGGTGTTCATGCGCGCCACCGGTGTGCCGCGCGAAACCAGCTTGTTGTACTCGGCCTGGTCGCGCGCATCCTTCTCGCGCACGGCGCGGGCGATGTCCTCGGGGATCACATAGGCCGGACATTTTGCCAAGGCGTCGAACACCGGATCACGCTTGGCGTCGGGCGCCTTGGTTGCGTCGAAGACGTATTTCTTCTCGCAGAAATCGACCTTCGGCTCCTGCCGCGTCACTTCGAAATGATCATAGCCTTCCTTGATCATCTTCCAGAACGGCATGTTCGGATTGTTCCGGTGCTTGGCCATGTTCACCGGCGTCATCTTGAACGGATAGGCCTGGAACTGGAACGCTTTCTGGCCGCCGAAGAAGGACTCGCGCCCGAGCGAATAAATCTCGGCGATCTGCTCGTCGGTCATCGCGTAGCAACCGCGCGAAGAACAATCGCCATGCACCATCAGCTGCGAGCCGGTACGGCCGAGCGCGCGATCAAACGCGTTGGGAAAGCCGGTGTTGAACGAGAGGTAATAGGCCGATTGCGGATTCATCTGGCCGGGATTGATCGAATAGAATCCCTCTGGCGCCTGGCGGTCGCCTTCGCGGACCTTCGGCCCTAAATCGCCCGACCAGCGGCAGATCGGATAGGTCTTGAGCAGCGCGAACTGGCCGTTGCGGGCCTGCTTCCAGATCTCGAGCTCGGCCTCCTGCTTGAACAGGCGCACCAGGATCGGCGACTGCAGGTCCATGTCCTTTTCGACCATCGCGGCGAGAAGTTTTGGCGGGACCGGCTGGTTGGCCTTGGCGTTGGTCGCGAGCGAGACCTGATCGGTGTCGCAGCCAGCCAGCACAATGCTGGCGGCAAGCGCAACCGAAGCCAAAACCGCGCGAGCAAGCGAACGAGAAATCAAGATGGACCCCACACCGTGCCGGGCATCGCGCAAACCCCAATCTTGAAGCATGATCCGACCGGCCATCCGGGCCCGTCGCAACGGGCTTTTTCGAAATCACGCTCCAGCGCTTATGCCCGGAAGCCATTGATTAAAATTCTAACCTCTGGGGCATGTGGTCGCAACCCGAGCGGGGATCACGAGCCCGTTGGCCCAAAGGTGTGGTCAACGAAGACTTAAACTTCAGGCTTTACTTGGGCCCTCAGGCCAAACTGGTACTGAGATCGCCGATTTGGGCAAAAAAAGGGTTAATGCGGGGTTACCGGGGGCTCGGGACAGGTCTCTCATGCCCCGGACGCAGCGCAGCGCTCCTTCAGCGGTGCGTTGCGGAGCCGGGGCCCATGCTTGAGGCGATCTCCGGAACTTTCTGGGTCCCGGCTCTGCGGAGCGGCACCGCGTCCGGGACACGAAAAATCGCCCCAATCAGCCCAGTTTCCGGCCGATATCGAGGAATTTCTGCCGTCGGTGCTTGCGGACGGCGCCGCCGTCGAGGCCGCGGAGCTCGTCAAAAGCCTTGGCGATGGCGTCGCCCGTGGTGGCGATCATGGCGGCGGGATCGCGATGGGCGCCGCCGACCGGCTCCTTCAGAATGCTGTCGACTACGCCGAACCGGAGCATGTCCTGGGCGGTGATCTTCATGTTGTTGGCGGCTTCCTGCGCCTTGGAGCCGTCGCGCCAGAGGATCGAGGAGGCTGCCTCGGGCGAGATCACGCTGTAGATCGCGTGCTCCAGCATCAGGACCTTGTTGGCGGTGGTAATGGCGATGGCGCCGCCCGACATGCCCTCGCCGGTGATGATGGCGACGTTCGGCACGGTCAGCGCCAGACAGGCATCGGTCGAGCGCGCGATCGCCTCGGCCTGGCCGCGCTCTTCCGCGCCGATGCCGGGATAGGCACCGGCGGAATCGGCGAGCGACAGCACCGGCAGGCCGAAGCGCTCGGCCATCTCCATCAGCCGCACGCATTTGCGATAGCCCTCGGGCCGCGCCATGCCGAAATTATGCTTGATGCGGCTCTCGGTGGAATCGCCCTTTTCCTGGCCCATCACGCAGATGGCCTCGCCGCGGAAGCGGCCGAAGCCGGCGACCAGCGCCTCGTCCTCGCCGAACTTGCGGTCGCCGGCGAGCGGAGTGAACTCGGTGATCAGGCCCTTGATGAAGTCGTTGAAATGCGGCCGCTGCGGATGCCGCGCGACCAGCGTCTTTTGCCACGGCGTCAGGTTCAGATAGAGGTCGGCCAGCGCCTGCGCTGCCTTGTCCTCGATTCGCCCGATCTCATCAGTGATGTCGCTGCCGGAGGCCGCAAGCGTTCGCAATTCGTCGAGCTTGGAATCGAGCTCGGCGACGGGCTTTTCGAAATCGAGATAGCTGCGCATCTGGTCTGGCATCAACTCAATATAGGGAGGGCGGGGCGAGGCGGCGAAGCAGATTCGAGCCTTCGGAAAGAAGTGTAGCTTCTTCAATGAGTTGGCTTGTGCACTCTTAGGCCGCCCGCCAAATCAATCGTGAGGCCCCGGCTCTTTCTGCGGAGATGTGGCCGAAGTCAAGGCGGTTTCATCGTCGTCCCGGCTGGCTCTCGTGTCCCGGACGCGCTGCAGCGCTTCTATAGCGCTGCTGCGCAGAGCCCGGACCCAGCAAGCGGCATGGACCCCGGCTCTGCAGCGCACCGTTTCACGCTGCGCTGCGTCCGGGGCACGAGCCCTATTTCTCCGCCAGCGGATGCAGGTCGCGAACGAGGCTCTTCAGCCGCTCCTCGACCACGTGGGTGTAGATCTGGGTCGTCGAGATGTCGGTGTGGCCGAGCAGCGTCTGCACGATCCGCAAATCGGCACCGTTGTGAAGCAAGTGGCTGGCAAACGCATGGCGCAGCACGTGTGGGGAGACCAACCGGGCCTGCAGGCCGGAAGCGACCGCGAGCTCCTTCAGGTCGCGGGCAAAATGCTGCCGCGTCAGATGCCCGCTCTCGCCGAACGAGGGGAACAACCATTTCGAGGCCGCCACGCTGTTCTTGTCCGTCTTGTTGTTTTCCGTGGCGGCTTCCGTCGCGGCGAGATAATCGGCCATCGCCTGCCGCGAGGCCTCGTTGAGCGGCACCAGCCGTTCCTTGTTGCCTTTGCCGCGTACCACGATCATGCGGGCGTCGCGCTTCGCGGCGGTGCGCGGCAGCGCCACCAGTTCGGAGACGCGCAGGCCGGTGGCGTAGAGCACCTCGAGCAGGCAATAGAGCCGCAAAGCGCGCAGTCGTTTCGAGGGCGAGGCATCTTCCGCCGTACTCAATTCCATGGCGCGGCGGAGCATGCGGTCGACATCCGCGATCGACAGCACCTTTGGCAGCCCGCGGCCGCGCTTGGGGCCGGACAGGATCGCCGCGGGATCCTCTGTCCGGATGCGCTCGTTGAGGAGAAAACGGTAGAGATGCCGCATCGCCGACAGCCGCCGCGCGACGCTGGTGGACTTGAAGCCGCGCGTGTCGAGGTCGGCGAGATAGTCGCGCAGCGTCTGCGTCTCGGCGTCCGCAAATGTATGGCCGACGCGGCCGAGAAATTCCGAGAAATCGGTGAGGTCGCGGCGGTAGGCATCGAGCGTATTGGGGCCGGCGCCCTGTTCCGCGGCGAGCATGTCGAGGAACAGGCCGGTGAGCTTGGCATCTGAGGGCTTGTTAGCGGAAGATCTGGCACGCATGCCCGGCAGCCTAGCTCCTATTTCTTGAGAAATTTGTCCGCCGGGATCGTCACCGTCATTTCCCGCGGCTTGGGATTGACGAAGTTCGCCAGCGCGAAGACCACGCCATAGACAATGCCGGCGATCACGGCGACGACCGTCAGGAAGCGGAACAGGCTGGGCATCGGGCAAGGTCTCGGAGAGGGTCTCGGGCGGCCGAATTAACCAATGAAATCATCCAACATGTTCGCCGTTTCGTGGCAAGAGTCCTCTGGCGAGGCCCCCTTTGGGGTCGTATAGGTGGCCAAAGCATGCCGCCTTTGGCGGCAGTTCGAGCGAGACCCATTCGAGCGAGACAAATGTCCGACGCCGCGTTGCCGATCCAAGCTTCGCCCGAGGCCGACATCCTGTCGGCGCTGGGCGCGCGCTCGATCGTGCTCGTCGGCATGATGGGGGTAGGCAAATCCACCATCGGCCGCCGCATGGCGATCCGGCTCAAGCTGCCCTTCGTCGATGCCGACACCGAGATCGAGGCGGCGGCCGGCATGACCATACCGGAAATCTTCGAGCGCCACGGCGAGCCGCATTTCCGCGACGGCGAGGCCCGTGTGATCGCGCGTCTGCTGGACGGCGGCCCCATCGTGCTGGCAACCGGCGGCGGCGCCTTCATGCGCGAGGAGACGCGGGGCCGCATCGCGGCGAAGGCGATCTCGATCTGGCTCAAGGCCGATGCTGACGTCATCGTGCGCCGCGTGCGCCGGCGCGCCGACCGTCCGCTGCTCCAGACCGCCGATCCCGAAGGAACCGTGACGCGCCTGCTCATCGAACGCGAGCCGGTCTACGGCCATGCCGACCTCACCATCGCCTCGCGCGACGTGCCGCACGACAAGATCGTCGAGGAGACCATCGAGACGCTGCGCGCCCATCTCTGCGGCGAACAGGCGTCCCCGCCACCAGCCGACGTCGCGAGTGCCGCACGATGACCGCGCCTTTGAAACATTCCGACCCCGTCAACGTCGAGGTCGCGCTCGGCGATCGCGCCTATGACATCGTCATCGGCCGCGGCGTGCTGGCCTCGCTGGGCGAACGGGTCGCGCGTTTACGTCCCGGCGTGCGCACCGCGGTCGTGACCGATCGCACCGTCGCAAAATACTGGCTCGAACCCGCCGAGGCTTCGCTCGCAGCGGCCGGCATTCCGACATCGCGCATCGTCGTCGAGGAAGGCGAGATCTCGAAAACCTATGCTGGCCTGGAAAAGGTCAGCGAGGCCCTGATCGCCGCAAAGATCGAGCGCAACGATCTCGTCATCGCGCTCGGCGGTGGCGTTGTCGGCGATCTCGCCGGCTTTGCGGCAGCGATCCTGCGCCGCGGCGTCGATTTCGTGCAGGTCCCGACTTCGCTTTTGGCACAGGTCGATTCCTCCGTCGGCGGCAAGACCGGCATCAACTCGCCGCAGGGCAAGAATCTGCTCGGCGCCTTTCACCAGCCGGTGCTTGTCGTCGCCGACACCGCCGTGCTCGACACGCTGTCGCCGCGGCAATTCCGCGCCGGCTATGCCGAGGTCGCCAAATACGGCGTGCTCGGTGATGAGGCCTTCTTCACCTGGCTTGAGAACAACCATTCCGACATCTCCAGGGGCGGCGCGGCGCGCGAGCATGCGATCGCGACGTCCTGCCGCGCCAAGGCCGGCGTCGTCTCGCGCGACGAGCGTGAGACCGGCGAGCGCGCGCTGCTCAATCTCGGCCACACGTTTGGTCACGCGCTGGAAGCGGCGACTGGGTTCTCCGATCGTCTGTTCCACGGCGAGGGCGTTGCGATCGGCATGACGCTGGCAGCGCAGCTCTCGGCCAGGCTCGGCATGATCGGCGAAGCCGATGCGGCGCGCGTCGAGCGGCATCTGATTGAGGCCGGACTGCCGACGCGTTTGCAGGACATCGCGGGCTTCGCGCAGGAAGGGCTTGCCGATGCCGATGCGCTGATGGCGCTGATGTCACAGGACAAGAAGGTTGAGCGCGGCAAGCTCACCTTCATCCTGCTGGAGGCCGTGGGGCGCGCCGTCATCGCGAAGGACGTCGAGCCGGCTCCGGTGCGCGATTTCCTCAAGGACAAGCTCGCCCTCAAGGCGTGATACGCGGCTGAACGGCGTGAGAGCGTTTTCGAGCGAAGTGGGTACCGGTTCGCGTCAAGAAAACGCGTCAAAACAAGAAACCAGAGTGGTTCATGGACTGGCTCGGATTCACCATCGTCGTCCTCTGCCTGCTCGTCTCGGGCTTCTTTGCCGCGAGCGAGACCGCGCTGATCGGCGCCTCGCGCGCCAGCATGTTGCGGCTCTCCAAGCAGGGCAACCGCGACGCCGGCGTGGTCTCGCGACTGCTCGCCATGCGCGAGCGCCTGATCGGCGCGCTGCTGCTCGGCAACAACATCGCCAATATCAGTGCATCCGCCCTTGCCACCAGCATCTTCACGTCCTGGTTCGGCGATGTCGGCGTGCTCTATGCGACCGGCGTGATGACCGTGCTGGTGGTGATCTTCGCCGAGGTGCTGCCGAAGACCATCGCCATCAACGCGCCCGACCGCATGGCGCTTGCGGTGGCGCGCCCGATGCGGATGACGATGTACGTGCTGGGGCCGCTGCTCAGAATCGTGGAAGTCATCGTGCGTCTGTTGATGCGCATGTTTGGCCTCGCTGGCGAGCACCAGGCGATCCTGTCGCCGACCGAACGCCTGCGCGGCGCGGTCGACCTGTTGCATCACGAGGGCAAGGTCGAGAAGCAGGATCGCGACATGCTCGGCGGCCTGCTCGATCTGCGCGAGCTTCAGGTTTCCGACGTCATGATCCATCGTACCGAGATGATGATGATCAACGCCGATCTGCCGCCGGAAGAGCTGGTGCGCGAGGTGCTGGCGACCGAATACACCCGCATCCCGCTGTGGCGCGAGAAGTCGGAAAACATCATCGGCGTGCTCCACGCCAAGGATCTGTTGCGCGCGATCCGCGCCTCGGACGGCGACACCTCGCGCATCGACGTCTCCACCATCGCGCTGCCGCCCTGGTTCGTGCCGGAGATGCGGCCGGTGTCCGAGCAGCTCAAGGCGTTCCGCCGCCGCAAGACCCATTTCGCGCTGGTCGTCGACGAGTACGGCGAAGTTGAAGGTCTTGTGACGCTGGAAGACATTCTGGAAGAGATCGTCGGCGACATCTCCGACGAGCATGACGTCGTGGTTGCGGGCGTGCGCGCCCAGCCGGACGGCTCGGTCGTCGTCGACGGCTCGGTGCCGATCCGCGACCTCAACCGCGCCCTGGACTGGCATCTGCCCGACGAAGAGGCAACCACGGTTGCCGGCCTCGTCATTCACGAGGCGCGCTCGATCCCCGACCGCGGCCAGAGTTTCACCTTCCACGGCTTCCGCTTCCGCGTCCTCCGCCGCGAACGCAACCGCATCACCGCGCTCCGTATTTCACCGGTGCCGCGCGAGTCGGAGGTGGACGAGGCGAAGCCGAGAAGGGCCGGGACGTCGTTTTAGGATTCGCGTGACCCTGTTGCCCCTCATGGCGAGGAGCGCCGCAAGGCGCGTCTCGAACCATGCAGGCCAGGACGCCGCAACGGCGGCCTGCATCCTTCGAGACGCGCGCAAATGCGCGCTCCTCAGGATGAGAATTGGCGAGCTAAGTCGCGCCTTCCCCCGGCGCCTGCGCGTGGATGGCCAGCGCGTGCACGCTGCCGGAGAGTTCCGCGGCCAGCGCCGCATTTATCATGCGGTGACGATCGACGCGGCCCTTCCCTTTGAAGGCTTGAGACACGATATATACGCGAAAGTGCGTCTCGCCGCTCGGCCGATGGCCGGCGTGGCCCTCATGCAAATGTGACTCGTCGACGACCTGCAGGCTTTCCGGCGTGAAAGCTTCCTGCAACTTGTTGCTGATAGTATCTGTCATAGCCATGGATGTGCCATTAAGGTGCGAGATCGCTCTCCGTTATTTGCGCAGGCCGCCTCTGGCGACCGTTCTTGAGAACGCCGAAGCCGAGCTTTGGCTATGTGTTTTCAGCTAATTGCAATGTCAAGACTTGAAGGTTTTTGCATTGCGTAGTCAAAGTCAGTCATGCCGATCGATTCATCAAAGTTCTTCGACTCCATCCGGGTCAAGCCGAAAGGCAAGCAGCCGGAAGTGAAGCCGCGCGACGCCGTGGCCAACTGCGAATGGACCGGGTGTCAGAACAAGGGCGCCCATCGTGCGCCCAAGGGTCGCGACAACCAGCGTGAATACTGGCACTTCTGCCTGAACCATGTGCGCGAGTACAACCAGAACTACAATTTCTTCTCCGGCATGAATGCCGACGCGGTCGCGCGTTATCAGAAAGATGCGCTGACCGGCCACCGTCCGACCTGGAAGATGGGCGCCAATGGCGGCGTCAAGAAAGGCGCGGAGGCCGAGATCGACGGCGCCTTCGATCCGTTCAGCATGTTCCAGGAGCTCAACGGCCGCTCCGGCTGGCGCGCCGGCCCGCAGGCCGCGCCCAAGGCCGAGACGCGCAAGATCATGAACGCCGAGCGCAAGGCGCTCCAGGTGATGGGCCTCGGCCCCGACTCTTCGCTCGCCGACGTCAAGTCCAAGTACAAGTCGCTGGTGAAGCAGCACCACCCCGATGCCAACGGCGGCGACCGCTCCACAGAGGATCGCCTGATCGAGATCATCAAGGCGTATAATTATCTGAAGACCGTGGTGCGCGAGGCGTAGGCCTCGCGCTCGCTTTTGTCCAGCGGATGGATGGGTAACAGAACAGCCCGGATGGATGGGTGACACTGGTTCATGATTTGGTCGGCTGCGGCGCTGCGCTAGCGCAGCGCCGCA
>NZ_JADPJJ010000105.1:0-7391 GCF_023073375.1 Bradyrhizobium sp. 197
ATCTTCGCCCATTGGGCGTCAGTCAAAACGAATCGGTCCATCCCAAGCTTGAATCACAACCAAGCCCCGATGAGAATCCTGAATCCCAACAGACCCTAGAGCGTGGTTGGATCGCTCGGCTCGTCCCCAAACGCTCGCAGCGAAACAGCGACGGTGAAGTCGCCCAGCATCCATCAGGTTGCCCGTGGGCTGAAGCCGCGTCGATCGTGCCTTCCCCAGGGTGCGCGCATCCACATGTCACGCGAACACGGAGCTGGCACCCAACTTCATTTGTACTTCAATAACGCCGTCCCGCCCTCTCTGGAACGACGCACCCTAATCGATTGTATTTACTGATTGAACTCTTACCTCGCATTCTACTCACACCCCCGAGTGCCTCAGCTTTCAACGCATTGCTACGATCTCCCTCGCCGTCCCAGGGGGACCGCCATTTGGAACCATTTCCCCTCCTAGCCGTTTACGACCGTTCACGTTTTTGGGGGGGATATGAGGGCATCGGTGGTTTCAACCGATTTGCGAGATAGCGCGAGTGCAGGCCAGTACTTGGCTGCTGAAGTGCAAAAATCCCTAACTAAATCGCCCGACGCTTTGGTCGTATTTGCAGCTCCCCAGCATGATCACCAAGCGATGCTTTCGGCCATCAAAAGGGAGTTGCCCGAAACGATAGTTGTCGGTGCCTCGTCTGCAGGTGAGTTTACGAATGTGACGAGCGGGCAAGGCTTAGCCTGCGCAATGGGACTGGTAGGAGAGGACGTAGTCTTTTCACACAGTATCGGGCGTAATCTCGCGCGGGATGCCGCTTCGGCCGCGCAAGAGATAGTTTCCAGGTTTACACCCACACCACCCGGCCAGTTTCCGTTTCGATCCGCTCTCGTTTTGGCTGATGCTCTAGCCGGACACGCTGATATCTTGGTGGATGAGCTGACATTAGCTACAGCCGGTCAATATCAATTCTTTGGTGGAGGCGCGGGGGACAACGCTCAATTCCAAAAGACAACGGTATTTTGTGGTGACGAAGTCTTGTCCGACGCCGCGGTCGCCCTGGAAATTCTTTCTTCGAAGCCATTGGGGGTAGGCGTTAGTCACGGCTGGAGACCCGCTTCAAAAGCCTATCGCGTAACGGCAAGCGACGGAATGCGGGTGATCAGTCTCGATGGCTTCCCTGCTATCGAAGCGTTCGAAGAACACGCCAAGGAAACCGCTCAGAACTTGGATCGGAAAGAACCGTTACCATTCTTCCTGCATAATATCATTGGAGTGGAGACAGGGGTCGAGCATCGCTTGCGGGTGCCCCTTGCTGTCGACGCAGAGGGCGCAGTTATATGCGCCGCTGAGGTCCCCACTGGGTCAGTTGTAAGAATCATGAGGACTAGTACAGAATCAGCGGTCGCTGCCGCGAAGGTGGCTTCAAATGCTGCCCTGTCTGCATTAGGCGGGCGTCCAGCCGCAGCCCTTTTCTTTGATTGCGTCGCTACCAGGCTGCGGATGGGAGACGAGTTCGGCTCAGAGCTCGCCAGCTTGCAGGAGAGAGTTTCCGATGTTCCACTGACGGGATGTAATACCCACGGTCAGATCGCGCGGGCGGAAGGCCAGTTCAGTGGCTTTCACAATTGCACCGCGGTGGTCTGCGTATTTCCCGAGTAGATCACTTGAACGATGATGGGGCGTGCCTTTTGAATGGATTTGCCAACGCCACCGGTAGGCAGGAAGCCTCGGCCCGCTTGGCCAGGGAAATGGGAGGCGAAGCATTTCTTGTTTTCCTGAAAGATGAGGAAACGGGCAGTTTTGCGCCAGCTCAGGGATTTCATCAGCGTCTGCCTGGCGGCCCGTCTTGGCGCTCATTTTTAAACCAGGCGTCGCGCGGCTGCGAGTTCTCTGGAGAGGTGGCGTTTCCTGGTCCAAACACACTCGTTCCCGCCGTGTCTCGTGCAGCCCCTGCGGCAATTTTGATGTTTGTCGGCAGGAATTTGTGTGTCCGTTGGAATGAAATAGAGCCGGGACTTCCGCTACTAATCGAATTACTTAAAACCGAGGCAAGGGTTCATATAGCGCTGGCACGCGAACGTTCCGCCAGGGAGGCGGCGACTCATGCGACGCACCTCGCTAAAGCGCTTGATGGCGCGCGTAAAGATGTATCGGCGACATCCCTGAGACTTCAGCAGCTGAATGCCACGCTTGAACAGCGTGTAGCGGAAGAAATTGCGCGTCGGAATGAGGCGGAAGCAGCGCTGCGTCAGGCGCAGAAGCTCGAAGCTATCGGTCAGCTTACCGGTGGGGTTGCACATGACTTCAACAACTTGCTCACAGTGATAATGGGAGGCCTTGAGACGATCGGCCGGCAAATTGCAAGTATGTCCGATGCACCACAGCTTGCGCGGATCATGCGTGCCCAAGCAATGGCGCATCACGCATCCCAGCGAGCGGCGACGCTCACCGCGCGATTGTTGGCATTTTCGCGCCGCCAACCGCTCGATCCAAGGTCAATTGATGTCGACCGCTTGCTCGCGGGAATGACGGAATTGCTTAACAGCACATTGGGAGAACAGGTCCGGCTTGAAATCGTAGGCAACGCCGGTTTGTGGAGCGCCTTGGCTGACGCGTCAGAGCTGGAACATGCGATCCTTAATCTTGCTGTCAATGCCCGAGATGCAATGCCCGGCGGCGGACGACTTACAATCGAGACCGGCAATACATGGTTGGACGATGAGTATGTTACTGCACTGCCAGAACCCGTCCCTTCCGGCCAATACGTTTTGGTGGCCGTTACAGACACTGGAAGCGGAATGGATAAGGCTACCGTAGACCGCGTATTCGAGCCATTTTTCACCACAAAGGAGGTCGGCAAAGGCACCGGCCTAGGCTTGAGCCAAGTCTACGGTTTCGTGCGACAAACGGGTGGGCACATCAGGATCTATAGCGAACTAGGTCATGGCACGACAGTCAAAATCTATCTTCCTCGATCCCAGACAGGCCCCGACGACCAGGTAAATCGCATCCCGCCAACTGCAACAATGTTACGGGGGAACGAGGCTATCTTAGTTGTGGAAGATCATGATGATTTGCGTGCCTATTCATCCGGAGTTCTCCGTGACCTCGGATATCAAGTCTTTGAAGCGGCGGATGCAGCATCGGCAATCGGCTTTCTTGAATCGTCTCGGACCATCGATTTACTTTTCACCGATGTGGTGCTGCCGGATAATCTTCACGGAAAAAATATCGCAGATCACGCTAGAAGGCTGCATCCGACGATCAAGGTGTTGTTCACTACGGGTTACACGCGCAATGCAATAGTCCACAACGGCCGACTTGATGCGGGGGTCAACTTCTTGAGCAAGCCGTTTACGTTTCGCGCGCTGGCCGAGAAAGTACGGAAAATTCTCGATGAGACATGACGCTAGGCGGGCAGGTACTTAAGTACTACTGCTGTTGGGGACTGACCAGAAAGAGGCGAGGCCGGTACGGTCCGCGTCAGCACGATTGCGGCTAGCGTAGTAAGTTGCTTCAACAGCGAACCCGCTTGCACGTGCTCCCTGACGCTGGCCGAGAGCGCGCGATCCTGGCGTCGTGGGGTTCCGACGCCTCTGGGATTCAATCTTGCCTGTCCATGCGCGCACCAGCCGGATTTAAGAAGCCGGTATCGCTTGACGAGATCCTGAACGCGTTGTGTGCCCTGGACGGGGGCCCTCGAACGCCGCCCGGTGGGAAGCCTTGTCGCCTTGGATTACCGAGCGTGCGCTCGGCCTGAAGTTCGGAGCCTCAGATGACAATGGACGAAAAGCTCGCGCGGCTTCGCTTCCATCGCAACAATGTCCACCGCTACCGCCGTCTGCTGAGCACTCGTCTCTCAGATCTTGAACGTGAGTTCTTGAGCCGGCGACTCTCGGAGGAGTAAATTGCAAATGATGCGCTATGGGCGGCAACTTTCCCAATATGATTGTCTCTTTATGCTAAACCCTCTGGTGGGTGCCCGGCGGCGACGTGCCCGCCAGACGGCGCTTTTCCGCCAAACAATCGGGGCGGGCCACCATGAAGTTCCCAATCGTAAGGAGGTGAGCGGCCTCAGTTGCCTGGGACGCCTCCGCTCCTTGATGTTGATCGAAGTCGCCTGTTGTTTGGCCCGTCTGAGGCCAGCCGGCATTCCTGAGACTTCAGTTCACCGGTTAGTGGGGAGTCAGCGCGATCCGGGCAAACCGACGCGATTGCGCGAAGAGGACATGGCGTTGGCGCAGCCGCGTTCGTGATCCGTTCTGGGCTGCCGAGTTGTTCGTATGCGATGCCCCGGTGCTGGCCTGCCGACCTCGACGCCTGCTTTGATTTGAGCCGCGGACCTAATTCAGCCCTGCCAAAGTGTTGCATTGGATGGAACAGTGGGTAAATTATTGCGCATCACAGTAGCGCCCATGAGTGCTGGCTATGGCGGAGTATCGCCTCTATCGCTTTGATAAAGAAGGGCACATTCAGGAGCCCCCCGTGATCGTCGAGTGCGAAGACGATGACGCTGCCATTGCCCAAGCCAAGCAATATGTGGACGGCGTCGCAATTCAAGTGTGGGACCGCGCCCGTCGAGTAGCCGTATTGCCGTCCGTAGATTGAGGCCGCCTCAATTTGCGGGCCGCTTTTTCTCAGATGTGACGGTGACTTGCCGGCCCTTCCGCGGAACCAAATGGCGCGCCATACGTTAGGGTGGGTTCGGCGGACCGCAGGGCGTCCGCCCATGTTCATTTCAAATAGGCGAGGCCCGCATCGGGCCGTCGCTCCTCTCGCCCCCGAGAGCCGAGCGCCTCTCATGTCAAACGTCGAAGAATTCCCGCTCTCCCCCCGCCAAAGGCCCACAGAGTTCGAAGCGCTGGTCGCGGCCGGCCACGCCGCGCTCGATGCCATTCCCGGCGCTGTCTATCTTTGTGACGCGGAGGGACTGCTCGTCGCCTACAACACCGAGGCCGTGGAATCGTGGGGGCGAACACCTGACCCTGCCAAGAAGGAGCGCTTCTGCGGTTCGCATCAGCTCTACCTGCCCGATGGAACTCCGCTTGCCCATGCCGACTGTCCCATGGCCGCGGCGGTTCGTCTGGGAGCGCCCACGCGCAATGCCGAAGTCATAATGGCACGGCCGGATGGCTCCCGCTTCTCGGCCCTGGTCAACATCCGGGCGTTGCGCGATCATTCTGGCTGCATCCAAGGTGCCATCAATTGCTTCCAGGACATCACCGGACGCAAGCAGGTGGAGGAGGAAGTCCGCCGGAAGACGCAGGAGTTGGAGGATTTTTTCGACAACAGCGCTGTTGGTCTCCATATCGTGAGCGGAGAGGGGATTATCCTTCGCGCCAATAAAGCCGAACTGGATCTGCTTGGTTACGGGCCCGAGGAGTACATCGGCCGCCACGTTGCCGAGTTTCATGCCGACGCGCCGGTGATCGGCCATATCCTTCAGCGCCTTTCATGCGGTGAGCCGCTCGATCGTTTTCCTGCGCGGCTGCGGGCAAGTGACGGCTCCATCAGGAATGTGCTGATTACGTCGAACAGCCGCATTGTGGACGGCAAGTTCGTCAACACGCGCTGCTTCACGACAGATGTCACTGAACTCCGTGTTGCCGAAGAGGCACGGAACGCTAGTGAAGCCAGGCTCGCAGCAACTTATGAGGCCGCCAGCGTCGGCATCGCCGAGACCGATGAGAACGGCCGCTTCTTGCGGGTGAACGATTCCCTCTGCCGCATCACCGCCCGGTCGCGCGACGAGCTGTTGCGGATGACCTTCATCGACTACACCCATCCTGATGACCAGACCGAGGATGCCGAGCTGTACGCGCGTCAAGTCCGCGTCGACATCGACAACTACACGGTTCGCAAGCGTGCACTGCGGCCCGACGGGTCGGTGCGCCATCTCGACATTTTCAGCTCGTCGGTGCGGGATTCGGCAGGCCGATTCCTTTATGGCGTGCGCGTCGCCCAGGATGTCACCACCACCAAGCAACTGGAGGACCGCCTGCGCGACGGCGAGCAACGCATGCGCGATCTCCTCGAGGCGCTGCCAGCAGCCATTTACACGACGGATGCCGAGGGTCGCATCAATTTCTACAATCGGGCGGCGGTCGAGATGGCGGGCAGAACGCCGCAGCCGGGCGACGAATGGTGTGTGACCTGGAAACTCTATTGGCCCGACGGCACGCCACTGCCGCACAATGAGTGCCCGATGGCCGTCGCGCTGCGCGAAAACCGTGAGGTCCGCGGTGCCGAAGCGGTGGCCGAACGCCCGGACGGCAGACGCGTACCCTTTATTCCTTATCCGACGCCCCTGCGAGACGCCGCGGGAAATCTGGTCGGCGCCATCAACATGCTGGTCGATATCAGCGAGCGCAAGCGCGCCGAGAACGCCCAAAAGATCTTAATTGACGAGCTCAACCATCGTGTGAAGAACACTCTGGCCACCGTGCAGTCGCTCGCGAGCCAGACCGCGCGCCACGCCGCCGACCTGCCGGAATTCCTGCCAACGTTCACTGGGCGGCTGCTTGCGCTTGCCCGCGCGCATGACCTGCTCACCAGGCGAAACTGGCAGGAGGCACCTTTAGAAAGGCTGGTCTACGATATCGTGGCTCCGGTGTCGGGCGGACGCGTGACGACGCAGGGGCCCCACGTCGATCTGGACGCGCGCACCGCACTGAGCATCACCATGGTGCTGAACGAGCTTCTGACCAACGCCGCGAAGTACGGCGCACTCTCGGTGCCCGATGGGACTGTGTCCTTCACTTGGCGGCTTGGCCCGAACAAACTGCCGCAAAGCGCGGTGGAATGTGAGTGGCGCGAACGCGGCGGGCCCCTGGTTTCGCCACCCAAGCGGCGTGGCTTCGGCACGCGACTGATGGAGCGTTGCGTCGAGCATGACCTCGCGGGCGAGTTCGATCTGGTGTTCGAGCCGGAGGGCACCCGCTGCCGTATGGTGTTTCCCATTGTGCTTGCATCGTCCAATGGTTGAGCTGTCCGGCGCCAGAGTTCTCCTGGTCGAAGATGAGGGCTTGGTGGCCCTCATGATCGAAGACATGCTCGAGGAATTGGGATTGAAGGTGGTCGCCTCGGCCGCCCACGTGCCAAAGGCGTGCGAACTTGCCTCCAGGGCATCGTTCGATCTGGCGCTGCTTGACGTGAACCTGGCGGGTGAACGTGTCTTCCCGGTAGCGCGCATCTTGCGCGACCGGAAAATCCCTTTCCTGTTCAGCACCGGTTATGGCGGACCGCCGCTTGAGGAGGAGTTCAGCCATGCGCCCGCAATCGGCAAGCCGTTCTCTATCGAGCAATTAAAGGAGCAATTGCGGACGATTCTGGCGCTCCCGTAGAAGCGCGGCTATGCGCGCCCGCGTATGTCGCTCACGCATTCGATCTGAAATCTACCTTCGATT
>NZ_JADPJJ010000006.1:0-6706 GCF_023073375.1 Bradyrhizobium sp. 197
CGATACCGAGCTTGCAGAACGAGCGATAGGCGAGGTTCACCTGCACTTCACGGCAGATCAGCCGTTCCGAGCGGATCGCAAAGACATACCCCGCGACCAAGACAAAACTCGTAGAACAGTTGACCTTGGTCACTCTTCAGACGGCCCATCATGGATCGACCTCGCCGAGATTCGCGTCAACACAACGGAATCACGCTTCGTGACTTGTCTCAACCGACTTTTGCAACAAAATCGGCCCGTAGCTGACCTTCTCGGCGATGACCGCTGAGGGCCACTTCTGACCCATTGCAGACTTCAGCAAACTCGGTCCCTCTTGGACCCCGGTTTGCGAGATTCGGCCGAAATCTTCCGAAATAGATTGTCCGAAAGAGCAGAATTTGCTCAACTAACTCGTGTTACCTGCGCGAGCGTCAACTTCCATGAACAAGAATGGTTCTTTTGTTCCGCCGCCCTTTGCTACAGGCGATTTGATTCGACGGATGCTAGTCGACCGCGTCGATGAGCGCCGATTGAGTGTTGGGATGGTCATCGGGACGACCGAAAGCAAAAGCCATCAGGTGATAAGTCGCGGCTACCGAGATGCGCGCGCCGAGGCCCCGGTGAATGAAGACACCGTATTCGAAGTCGGGTCGATCACAAAGCTTTTCACCGCTCTGCTATTAGCTGACATGGCCAACCAGGACGAGGTCGGCCTCGACGAGCCGGTCGCTGAACTCCTTCCCGCTGGAACACGTGTTCCGTCTCGCAACGGCAAGGTCATTACCCTGCGCGATCTTGCCTCGCATTATTCCGGCCTCCCTCGAATACCGACGAATCTAGGGCGGGAAGATTATCCGAATGATCCGTATGCTAGGTACACGGCCGAAAGTCTTTATCAGTTTCTCGCAACCCACGAATTGGCACGAACGCCCGGCGACAGCTTCGAGTACTCCAACCTTGGAGTGGGCTTGCTCGGCCACGCCCTGGTCCTCCGCGCAAATGCGGGCGACTATGAGAGCCTGATCCGATCTCGCATTCTCGATCCATTGGGAATGGACGACACGGTGATCGCGATCCCTTCTCGATTGACGGACAATATTTCATCCGGACATGACGACAGCTTCGATCCGGTGTCGAACTGGAATTTTGACGTGCTGGCCGCGGCGGGCGCGTTCCGGTCAAACGTTTCCGATCTGTTGCGATTCATGGACGGGCTTTGCGACAGGGATTCGCCCATTTCGTCCATGATAGGCCCGCTAATTACGCCACGGAGCCAAGGTGGATTGGAATTAGGCCCACCTCATCCGGATGGTGGCATTGCCATTTCGCACTCAGGCGGTACCGGTGGATTCCGCTCCTTCGTTAGATGTGTTCCGGAGTGGAAGCGCGGGGTGGCTGTGCTCAGCAACACGTGTATTGATGCAGTGGTCGACCTAGGTGTTCACGTGTTGGACCGACGGTGCGGCTTGAACTGGTACCGCAAGGAGAATGCAGTCGATTCAGCGTGTTTCGCGCGTCTCTTGGGACGCTATCGACTACGCCCGAACTGGGACTTCGAAGTGACATCAGCCGCCGACCGGCTCTACCTTCGGCTCGCCGACCAAGCGGCGCTGCGGGCTTTTCCGATTTCGGAGTGGCATTTTTTCTACAAGTGCGTAGGAGCGCAGGTCACGTTCGAACCGGGAGAAGACGGCCGAGCCGCCCGCTTGATTTTGCATCAGAACAGCATGGATCAGATTGCCGAACGGATTGAGTAATATCGGGCGTTTGCGTGTCTCCGCCGGAAAAGCCGGCTTCTGGCCCGTTGCTGACCTTCGCTTACAGGGCCGCGATGTCTCCTATGAGGAGATAAGCCGACGCCAATCAAGCAGGTGTGGAGTCAGCCATTGACCCTGGCTCTGTAAAAACTGCGACGAGGAATGATATTCTTCAGTTTGATCTCTAAGCTGAAACCGCTTGCGCGTTTGACGACCAAAACAATCTTGGACGAACAAGTTCTTCTATCGTGATTGAGCGCCTGCGCGTTTTCACACAGCCAAGACCCAAAGCTGAAGTCTGGCTAAACATCACCGTTGACGCGATCATTAGTTTCTGCTTATCATTAGTTATGGCTAATGATAAATCTGCTATGGTGACTGCAACCGTTCGACGAGGAATGGCTAAAGACAGCGTGCAACTGGCCGCTCTGGGCGATTCGACCCGCAGACGAATATTCGAATTGCTGGGCGCGCGGCCTCGCACTGTAGCCGAACTCACCCGTGAACTGACTGTGTCCCAGTCAGCCGTCTCTCAGCATCTGAAGGTGCTGCGCGAATCTCATTTGGTTCGTGCCGAGCCGAAGGGAGCCAGCAACATTTACCACATCGATCCAGCGGGGCTCGGCCAGATGCGTGCCTGGCTTGACCGGTTCTGGAGCAGCACGCTGGCAGCTTACAAAGTGGCCGTGGAAAAATCGGTGGAGGACCAGAAATGAGCATCCGTGTATCGGCCGCACCCATCAAACAATCCATTGTGGTTGAGGCGTCTATCGAGCGTGCGTTCAAGGTCTTCACCGAAGACTTCGGTAGCTTCAAGCCACGCGAGCACAATCTGCTCTCCGTCCCCATCGCAGAGACAGTGTTCGAGCCGCGCGTCGGCGGTCACGTTTATGATCGGGGTGTCGATGGCAGCGAGTGCCGCTGGGCGCGTGTGTTGGCTTTTGATCCGCCAAATCGCGTACTTCTAAGCTGGGACATCAGCCCGCATTGGCAAATCGAAACCGATCCAGACAAGACCAGTGAGTGGGAGGTGCGGTTCATTGCCGAGACGCCAAGCCGGACTCGGTTGGAACTTGAGCACCGTCACCTCGAACGTCATGGCCAGGGTTGGGAAGGCGTGAGCCAAGGCGTTGAAGGTGATCAGGGTTGGCCGCTCTATCTGAAACGGTTCGCCGAGCGAATTGCGCGCGAGGGATGATATTCACGTACCCTATGCGACGTGAGCGCATTTGTGGAGGTCCGTATGACGGCCTACTGGCTTAGCATTGGCGGGGTGCTTGTCCTTTGCCTCCTCTCAATTTTGCTGGCGATCTATTCAGGATCGTCCAAGGGCAGGGCCGGGGCACTCTCCGGACCTGTCCTGCCGTTGGATCACGACAACCTGCTGTACCGGATCGATCGCGTCCACATGAACGCGGTGGAGGCGCTGCCGCCTTTTGTCGTCCCGACTATACTGGCTATGATGGTAGGGGTAAGACCCGCCACGCTTTCAACGATTGTATGGGTCTATATCGCAATTCGTCTGATCCACGTTGCGGTCTATTTGCGTGGCGGCAAAGCGGCCAAAGGCGGCAGCATTAGAACCATTCTCTATCTTTCAGGTGCGCTCGTAACGATCATCCTCATTGTCGTAACTGCCATGGCAGCCATCCACTAGGGTATCAAACACGGCAGCCCGAGGACGGCGACAGTTTGACTTTTGGCCCGAAGCGAGATCGGTGGAAATTCGCAAATTGTGACCCTGCAGACGATGGCCGCAGAGTGACATTCAGCGTGATCTGACGAAGCCGCTGAACTGGAAATTCTGGACTGATGCCATGGCGTCGCGTGCTGCAGCTGAGGCCGCCTTAGTTGGCACCGCCTCCAATGCCGACGTCTGCTCGTGGCCCGTTCCGGACCACCTGCGCCGGTTCTATTACGTCCGCTGTTCGGGGTGGATCGGAAGTGACAGATAGGGTCTGCACGCATGGCAACCCGTTGATGCCCAGCGCACGATGAAAGTCATGCTGGCTACCGCCGAAGAAGCAGGTCTTTATTGGCAAGCAATGCGTCGAGTATCTGGATCTCGATGGATAAGCAGATTTTGGCCAAACGTTAGCAGGAAGAAAAAAGAGGGCCGAAGCCCTCTTTCAAGTTAGTACCGACGATAGCTCCGATGGTATCCATAGCTGCGACGTACATAGGGGCGACGGACGACGTAGGCCCCGCGCCGATACACGGGCCTTGTGCGGAGGCAACCGCGCGGACCGCAGACCACTGCGACGTTCTCGACGTTCGAAGACTGGAACTGTCCCAAGGGGGCCAGTGGCATTGCTGAAGCGGTCCCGGTCGAAAGAGCTGCGCCACCTAACGCGGCCAGTGCGAGAAGTGCGATTCGAAGTTTCAGCTAGTTCCTCCCGTTGAGTGTTGTCTCCACAGGACGTGTAGAGGTTCGTCTGTGAATAACGATGAGTGCGAAGATTAAATCGCGGTAATCAGCGGCTACGCGGTGATGCGCGGCTGATGCGGTGCGCACCGCCGCAGCCTCGCGGCGAAGTCATGGTTGCGCGGCCAACCGCACGCCATCTGGCCCAATCAGTCCGGGGTAGGGCGCCTTGAACTTGTAGACGGTTCCGCTGACGGCACCTTCCATGTAGATATACTGGTTATTCTCGCCGCCAAAGGCAAAGTTCGTGGCCGAGGAATCACCATTTGGCAACGGTACGTAGCCGATGATGAAGCCACGCGGGTCGTACTCGATGACTCCGCCGATGCCGCACGCCGCCCAAAGATTGCCATGCACGTCATAGTGGATGCCGTCAGGCCCACCGTTGCCGGGATTGTAGCTCCCGGCCGTGGCGAAGAAGAATGTCGTGTGCGACGGATCATTGGCGCACTGTGAGCACGCGGGATTCGGCCCTCGCAGGAACGAATAATACAGCATCCGGTTGCTCGCATAATCGGCAACAGCGAGCGTCCCGTCATCCGGCGAGACTGCTATGCCGTTGGGAAAACTGCCGGTGGTGATGATGCGCCGGAGAATCCCGTCCTTGGAATATTGGTAGACCGCGCCAGTCCGATCAGCCGCATCGGGTCCTGGTCCTGTTCCCCATGGGTCGGTGAAATACAGGTTGCCCTCGGCGTCGAAGTCGAGATCATTTGGACCCTTGAAGAGCTCGTTACGGAACGTGGAAACGAGCGAGCTTAGTTTCTTCGTCTCCGGATCATAGACCAGGACGCCGAGGTGGCGGGTCGTGACGTAAAGCTTGCCGTCATGCCAGCGCGTCCCCTGCGGCTCGCAAGCGGGACCGAGGTCTCCCTTCGGGTTGCAGTTGAACACGGGGACCAGCTTGGCGTCTGGAGTGAGGTAGGACACCCAGCCACTCCCAATCGCGACAAACCAGAAGTTGCCTGCCTTGTCGAAGGCCCCACCCTCAAGAAACTTGCCCTGCGGTTGATCATGGATATCCGCAAACAAAGTAACCGGCCCGATGCCGGGCGGCGGCGGTGGCAGACCCCACGGCTGCACTTGCTCCGCCGATGGTGGACCGGCGAGCGGGGGCGCGGGGGTGGACTGGGCTTGCGCCGATGCGGTATGAACGGTTGTGGCCGAGCCCCAGAATACGAGCGAAAGAATACAGACGGCACTTGCCAACTTCGTTGTCATGACGGTTTCCTCCGACGCTTTTGTTTTTTTGCTGCCGTGCTTCAAGCATCAGCCCAAAAGGTGGCACGAACATGGACGTGGTTTGCTACAATCCAACGTCAGCTTCGAAGTGGTTGCCGGTTTGGAGCTTGCTTACCTTAAAGCCGTTCAAGCTTAGCGAACGGAGTAACAGCGGCTCCGTTGAAGTTTGCAAGCACTAGGCAAACGGCGGTACTTCAACCAGTGTTCCGATCAGTCTCAACAACGCTTGCTGTTCGGGTCCCTTTCCGTCACGCAAGAAGTCGCCCAATTCAATATGAGAAAGGCGGCCACCAGAAGGGGCATTGGGCTGATGGACAATAAAAGCATGTCCGGTAGTCGGCTCGCGCCCGATGAACCAAGTGTCGCCATTTGGACTGCGATATAGTTCTCGCCGATCTGACATATCTCCTCCTAACCGCCCCAGTTAATATCGTAGGCGAATGGGCGCTTTAGAGAAAGATATCTCGCAACTTGGAACGACCCGCGCGTGGAAGTGGATGGTCAGCCTTTTGAGACCGCAAGGGAAGCGGCGATTGCCATCTATGGAAAGAAGACCGGGGGATGGTGGTTGTTCCTGGCCGATCAGACATCGGGCCGCACAGCTGCGGGCTGTCCGTCGTGAGCGGGCTGTCCGTCGTGAGTACATCGAAGCGATGGCCGTCGACTCGGACGAAGACGATCAGGATGACGATGGCGACGATGATGAGCTATGAGCCTTAACAAAATCCCCAGCCTCGGGAAAGATCAAGACTGGAGAAGTAACGAAGTTATACTCCGTGGTTCAAATGATCCGCATATCCGGGACCGTCGGCTTTGCGATAATCAGACCCTTCGTCCTGCTCTTCGAGATCGTTGCTCATAGGAAAGCTGAAGGCGATGTGCGACGCCGCTGCAAAGGTACGGCATGAGATTAGCTGACATTCGGCGCGCGGAATGTCCGCTGGCGTCAATGAGCCCCTGGATTTTCGGTTGCGTTCAGAGGCGTGTCGGCGCACGTTCGGATAAAATATCGCAGATTTGCGTCGTGGGGAAAAGCGGTAGCGATCTCGCGCCTCGCCCCCCGACACTACATCCTCTAGCTCGCCAGAACAGCCTGACTTTGCTATCGCGTCATTCCGACAGAACAAAATCCAATTGCAGGTTCAACGCAGGGTTTAGACGGACAATTGTCCAAATGGACCTGATTTCCAACCGAATCATTCGCCTCTTAATCAGCGGGTCCCAGGTTCGAGCCCTGGTGCGCCCACCATATAAATCAAGACCTTGGCGAGAGAAGCCGTTTGAGAGAGCCGAATTAAAACGG
>NZ_JADPJJ010000131.1:0-6376 GCF_023073375.1 Bradyrhizobium sp. 197
GATCCGCTGGCTGAGGATTTTGTTGCGCCAAATCCTCAGCGCTCTCTTCGTGGGGCCGACGATCAATCCGGTCTGAAATTAGCGTTCTTCACGGACGACGAAGGATGGCCGCGGGCGAGATCCGGGCCGTCATGGTTCGAGACGCGCTTCGCGCTCCTCACCATGAGGGTCGTCTTACGTGGCCGCTAGTCGTCGTCGGCGACATCCGAGAACATCGCTCGCTTCAAGCGCCAGCCGCGCGGCCTGGCGCGCTTTGCCGGTTCGCCGGTGGCCTGCGTGGCGAGGACAGGCTTACTTTCCTTGCCTCGCTCCATGGCGCGCTGGGGCGGTGGCCAATGCGCAAGGTGCGTGCCTGTGCTCTCGCTGGCGTGCACGAATGTCGATGACAGACCTTTGCGGTCGGACGAGCCTTTCATGGCCTTATCTCCCGGAGGGGAAATCGTTGGCCAAATTTGTTGACAAGAAGTTAATGGACGCGGTTTAACGCCGGCCAATTCGACGCAGTCGAAGCAGGCGTGACGAGGCGCTGTCTCAATCAGCAATAAATATTGAGTATCTGGTTGCTTAGGAACTTCGCTAAAAACCGAGCGTATCGTTTAGGCGATTTTTCGACGATTTGGGGGATAGTGAGCCGCATGTGCGGGATTGTCGGCATTCTCGGGCGCGAACCGGTTGCAGAGCAATTGGTGGATTCGCTCAAACGTCTTGAATATCGCGGCTACGATTCCGCGGGCGTCGCCACGCTCGAAGGCAAACACCTCGAGCGCCGCCGCGCCGAGGGCAAGCTGAGGAATCTGGAGAAGCGGCTCGAAGCGGAGCCTCTGAAGGGCACGACCGGCATCGGTCATACCCGCTGGGCCACCCACGGCAAGCCGACCGTGAACAACGCCCATCCGCATGCGACCGAGCGCGTCGCTGTCGTCCACAACGGCATCATCGAGAATTTTCGCGAGCTGCGCCAGGAACTCGAGAAGAACGGCGCGGTGTTCCACACCGAGACCGATACCGAGATCGTGCTGCATCTGGTCGACGATCTGCTCACGCGTGGCAACAAGCCGGTCGAGGCGGTAAAGCTGGCACTGGCGCGGCTGCGCGGCGCCTTCGCGCTCGGCTTCATCTTCGCCGGCGACAACGACCTCATGATCGGCGCTCGCAACGGCCCGCCGCTTGCCATCGGCTATGGCGACGGCGAGATGTATCTGGGCTCCGACGCCATCGCGCTGGGCCCGTTCACCGATACGATCAGCTATCTCGAGGATGGCGACTGGGTCGTGCTGACCCGCAACAGCGCCGACATCTTCGACAAGGACGGCCATGCCGTCCAGCGCGACAAGATCAGGCACGCGGCCTCGACGTCGCTGGTCGACAAGGCCAATTACCGCCACTTCATGGCCAAGGAGATCCACGAGCAGCCTGAAGTGGTCGGCCACACGCTGGCGCGCTATGTCGACATGGCGACCGAGCGCGTGTCGCTGCCGGTCAAGCTGCCGTTCGACTTCAAGGACATCCAGCGCATCAACATCACGGCGTGCGGCACCGCGAGCTACGCCGGTTTCGTCGCAAAATACTGGTTCGAGCGCTTCTCGCGCGTGCCGGTCGAGGTCGATGTCGCCTCCGAATTCCGCTATCGCGAGGCGCCCTTGCGCAAGGGCGATCTCGCCATCTTCATCTCGCAATCGGGCGAGACCGCCGACACGTTGGCCGCGCTGCGCTACGCCAAGGCCGAGGGCGTGCACACGGTTGCCGTCGTCAATGTGCCGACCTCGACCATCGCGCGCGAGAGCGAGACCGTGCTGCCAACGCTCGCCGGACCCGAGATCGGTGTGGCCTCGACCAAGGCCTTCACCTGCCAGCTCATGGTGCTGGCAAATCTTGCGATCGCGGCCGGCAAGGCCCGCGGCGAGCTGTCCGACGAGGACGAGACCAAGCTGGTCCATGGCCTGGTCGAGATCCCGCGTTTGATGACGGATGCGCTCACCACCGAGCCCCAGATCGAGAAGCTCGCACGCGAGATCGCCAAATCGCGTGACGTGCTCTATCTCGGCCGCGGCACCAGCTTCCCGCTCGCGCTCGAAGGCGCGCTGAAGCTGAAGGAGATTTCCTATATTCACGCCGAGGGCTATGCCGCCGGCGAGCTCAAGCACGGCCCGATCGCGCTGATCGACGAGACCATGCCGGTCGTCGTCATCGCGCCTTACGACCGCGTGTTCGAAAAGACGGTTTCAAACATGCAGGAGGTCGCCGCCCGCGGCGGCAACATCATCCTGATGACCGACGCCAAAGGCGCGGAAGAGGCGACCGTCGAGTCCCTCGTCACCATTGTGATGCCTGATATGGCGGCAGCCTTTACGCCGATCGTTTATGCCGTTCCCGTGCAACTGCTCGCCTATCACACGGCTGTCGTCATGGGCACGGACGTCGACCAGCCGCGCAACCTCGCGAAATCGGTGACCGTGGAATAGGCAACCGTGGAATAGGCACAAGGGATAATAGACACAAGGGATATCGGTCGGTCGCTTCGTGGTCTTCCAAAACCTGCTAGAAGACCCTAGCTTGTGTGCTGCGACCGACCTGGAACCCGAATGACCCCCCGCGACGACGCGCCTGCGCCGCTTGATCCCGCGCCGGAACCGCATACCGGCCTGATGGGCCGTTTCCGCAATTATTTCCTCACCGGCCTCGTGGTGACGGGACCGGTTGCGATCACCTTTTATCTGGTTTGGTGGTTCGTCACCTGGGTTGATGGCGTGGTGCGGCCATTCGTGCCGCTGGCCTATCGGCCTGAAACCTACATGCCGTACGTCATCCCCGGCTGGGGACTGATTGTCGCATTCTTCACGCTGACTCTGGTCGGCTTCCTCGCGGCCAATCTCATCGGCCGGACGCTGGTCGATGTCGGCGAGACCTTTCTCGGCCGGATCCCGGCGGTGCGCGCCATCTACCGCGGCCTGAAGCAGGTATTCGAGACGCTGTTCTCGGGCAAGGGCTCGAGCTTCCGCAAAGTCGGCCTGGTCGAGTTTCCCTCGCCGGGCATGTGGTCGATCGTGCTGATCTCGCAATCGCCGAACGAGGACGTCTCTCGCAGCCTGCCGGGTCAGGAGGAGCACGTCTCGGTGTTCCTGCCGTGCTCGCCGAACCCAACCACCGGCTTCTTCTTCTACGTCCCCAAGAGCAAGATCGTCGAGGTCGACATGAGCACCGAGGATGCCGCGACCCTGATTATGTCGGCTGGCGTGGTGCAGCCGGGCTCTACGCCCGACCCGAAGAAGGCCGCCGCGCTCGCGGGCATGGCGAACGCCGCGCGCATTGCCAACGCCTCGGCGCTCCAGGCCCAGCCTGCGAAGGTGGAGTAGAGCCATTCCTCCCAGGGATGGCCGCCGGTGACGCGGGCGTCCGCGTCCTCTGCTAGTCTCCGGTTGAACTGAGCGCGTCGCTCGGATTCGATCTGGAGTGCATGATGTCCAAAACGACGTCAAAGACGATTGCGATCCTCGCGCCCGGTGCCATGGGCAGCGCCGTGGCCCGCCGCCTCGGCGAGCACGGTGCGCGCGTGCTGACGTCGTTGAAAGGGCGGAGCGAGGCGACGCGCAAGCGCGCGGCGGATGCCGGCATGATCGGCGCCGAGGACGATGAGATCGCCGACGCCGACATCATCCTTTCGATCGTGCCGCCAGGCGAAGCCGTGGCGCTCGCCGAGCGGCTGGCGGGGCTGATCGTCCGGCGCGAGAAGAAACCGGTCGTGGTCGATTGCAACGCCGTCAACGTCGATACCGTCAAGAGGATCGAGGAGATCATCGGCTCGGCACAGGCGCCATTCGTCGATGCCGGCATCATCGGATTTCCGCCGCAGCCCGGCGGCAAGAGCCCGGCCTTCTACATGTCCGGCGAGCATGCCGGCGAGGTCGCTGTTCTCAAAGACCTTGGGCTCGACGTGCGGATCGTCGAGGGCCCGGTCGGCGCAGCCTCGGCTTTGAAAATGTCCTATGCCGGCATCGTCAAGGGACTCGCCGGCATCGGCTCGGCAATGGTGGTCGCGGCAACGAAAGCGGGCGCGGCCGATGCACTACGGGACGAACTCGCAATGAGCCAACCCGCGGTCCTTGCCCGGCTCGAAGTCGCGCTGCCGGATATGATCCCGAAGGCCTATCGCTGGGTCGCGGAGATGCGGGAGATTTCCGGTTTCCTCGGACCCGATCATCCGGCCAGCCAGATTTACGAGGGTTTTGCGCGCTGGTTCGAGCATCTCGCCGAGGACGCGAAAGGCGAGGCGGCGGATGCCGACTTGATGAAGGCATTCGCCGCGCGTATCGCGCAGAAGAAAGCCTGATCGTCCGGTCTCTCCAGGAGGTCAGGTCGTGTTGTGTCGCGATCGAAGGCGGAGCGCAGAATGCGCCACTGGCAGAGCCAGCGCGGGCGGTCGATGACGACCGGTGTATCGGCGCGCGCGAGCGTGAGATCGAAGGCAAGTCCCGAGAATCTGCCGTCGACAACCCACGCATCGCCCGCGATCGCGTCAGTGACGCGCGTTCGAAAGCTCGCTTTGTCGGATGGCTTCCAGCCCGGCCGCCAGTAGAGCACGTCGAGATGGATCACCGGCAGACCAAGCCTTTGCCCGAGATTCCGGGAGAGGCTCGTCGTTCCGCTACCCTGGCAGCCAACGACGATGATCCGGCGCATTGCCGCAGGGTTCCATAAAGTCGGGCTCTGGGAAAGAGGACGGCTTCTGAACCCGCTTTATTACCTCGGATGTAATTGAGCCAATTCGCAGCTTGACTACTCTCCACATCATTCACCCGACAGGAAGCGTCCTATCAAGCCTCCTGTCGCGTATGTGTCGGTGCATGAGGAGAGAGAGATGCAAGTCGTGTTTACGCGAAAGGAGCCGCCGGGATGGCTGCTCGACATGTGGAAGGAGATCGACGACAAGACTTTCGGACGAGGTTTCGACTGTTTTGCGGAGGATGCCGTCTGCAATCTCGGCGTCGCCGATTGGAAGGGGCGGGAAGCGATCCGCGCCAATCTGAAGGCCTTCATCGACAGCGGCTTCACCGCGCTGCATTGCGTCACCGAATATTGGGATGCAGGCTCCCTGAAGGTGTTTCGCGGCGTCGTCGACATGACACCCGATGATCCCTCGATGAAGGCGGTGCATCCCACGATGACGCACTTCTTCTACATGGACGAGACGGACGATACCAAGGTACGGCACTGGGTCGGCGCCGTGGGCCCAGTCGCCTTCGGTTGATCGCCTCGAACCTGCTACTAGCGGCGGCGCCTCGGGTATACCGACGCACCGCCGCCTATGCGTATTGACGATACCGCAGATCGACGGGAAGGACCGACCATGAAAGCGATGGCCAGCGCCCTCAAGACACGCGCCAATTCGGCGGGCGCTCTCCTGCGTCAATGGCGAGACATTCGCGGCAAGACGCAGCTCGACCTGTCCTTCGACGCCGGCGTTTCGCAGAAGCACATCAGCTTCGTCGAGAGCGGTCGGAGCGTTCCGAGCCGCCAGATGCTGCTCGATCTTGCCCAAGCCCTCGACGTTCCGCTGCGCGAGCGAAACGAGCTGCTGCTGGCCGCCGGCTACGCGCCGTCCTATGCTGATCCAGCGCTCGACACGCCGGCGATGACGAGCATCAACCATGCTCTGCGACGCATGCTGCGTCAGCACGAGCCGTTTCCCGCCATCGTCATGGACCGGTATTGGAACGTGCTGATGACCAACGATGCCGCCCCTGAGCTGTTCAACTGCTTCATCGACATGTCGGCGAGACCGGCGCCGCGGAACCTGCTGCATCTCATGTTCGATCCGGACGGCATGCGTCCCTTCATCGCGAACTGGCCGCAGACCGCCCGCGGATTGCTCGCACGGGTGTATCGCGAGGCGGTCGGGCACGTCGTCGATATCAGGACGAAGGCGCTGCTGGAGGAATTGTCGCAGTACCCCGGGGTGAAGCCGGAATGGCGTGCGCCCTCGGCCTCCGATGCGATGCCGATGATCCCGCTGTCCTTCGTCAAGGACGGTGTGACGCTGGACTATTTCTCCTTGATCACGACGGTCGGAACGCCGCAGACGGTCACTGCAGAGGAACTACGGATCGAGTGCATGTTCCCCGCCAACGAGGCGACCGAAGCCGAGCACGGCAGGTTTTTGGGCGCGCACGCCGGTTGAGGGGGCGTCGCCGCGAGTCCACCTGATCGCTATGTGCTAGGCTCTACCCGCATCGTCATTGCGAGTGCAGCGAAGCAATCCAGAATCCCTCCGCGGTAAGACTCTGGATTGCTTCGCTGCGCGTAACTGCCCAGGTGGCCGTTTGTATTCTCTTGACTGACCACATGTGTTTGTGAGTCAAGGTATGGGTGACGCCGCCAA
>NZ_JADPJJ010000091.1:0-5255 GCF_023073375.1 Bradyrhizobium sp. 197
TCAGACGGCCCATCATGGATCGACCTCGCCGAGATTCGCGTCAACACAACGGAATCACGCTTCGTGACTTGTCTCAACCGACTTTTGCAACAAAATCGGTCAGAAGCCGCCGAACTAGCGCCCCGGCTGCAAACTTCGGGTCTGCTCCTGAGAACCGACATGCAGCGACACCCCGCCAACGGAAGCGATGGGCCACAAGTGGACAAGACCGCATGATCGATAGGGCTTGCCTCAAATCAACCCATGGTTTTATGTGGAAGAAGCGAAGCCTCGGACTGGAGCCGATTCGGTGTCAGATTTTTTGAGGACGGCCAAGTTTCTGCTTCTTGATCTTTCCTCTACGATTTTCTACTAGAGGTCGCAATTTGACCCGAGGCGGACAAAGGGCTTGCTGCCTTGCAGCGCAAGGGTTTTCGCTTCGTAGGTACTGTGCAGGAAGAAAGGCGCGGAAGCCCAGCTGAGCAGACCGGTTCCGCGACGCTTGTTGGCGCGGCTGCAGAGACGCCACCTTCAGCACCACGCCTTTCCATCGTCGTGCTGCCATTCGCCAACCTCAGCGGTGATCCATCCCAAGACTACTTCGTCGATGGTGTGACCGAGAGTCTGACCACGGACTTGTCACGCATCTCGGGAGCGTTCGTGATCGGCCGACATACCGCATTCACCTACAAGAATAAGGCGGTCGATCTCAGAATGATCGGATGCGAGTTGAACGTCCGCTACGTGCTCAAAGGCTCGGTGCAGCGCAGCGACAATCAACTTCGGGTCAATGTGCAACTGGTCGACGCGGAAACGGGTCATCATCTCTGGGCCGAACGGTTCGACAAGCCCGTGGCCGATCTGTTCGATATGCAGGACGAAATCGTCTCCCGGCTCGCTCAGGCACTGGAGGCGCAGCTGCTGGCTGCAGAGGCACAACGATCAGAAACGACACCCAGTCCTGACGCCATGGACCTGTATTTCCTGGGGCGAGCGAGCTTCAATAAGGGGCACACTGCCGAGAACTTGTCGCGAGCACGTAGCTTTTTCCAGCGTGCCCTGTCGCTCGATTCCGGAAATATCCCTACGCTTGTATCGATGGCCTTGGTTGACCTGACCACGGTTGGCGGTTTTCTTGCTGACGACCGCTCCGGGCACCTCGCGGCCGCAGAGGCGAATCTGGTCAAAGCGTTGTCCTTGTCTCCACGTGACGCCAGCGCGCTTGCACTCCTTGGCGTGGCCAAGATTCTTTCAAATCGGGCTGCGGAAGGCATCCTTGAATGTGAACAAGCGTTGGCACTCGATCGAAATCTGGCTTATGCGCACGCATGCATTGGCGTCGGCAAGAATTACATCGGCCGTGCCGCAGAAACTGAGGGCCACATCCAACAGGCTCTCCGACTGTCCCCTCGGGACATCGGCGCCTTTTGGTGGATGATGTTCGCAGGTAACGCCAAATCGTTTCTCGGTGCCTACGCGGAGGCAGTGGTCTGGCTGCGTCGGAGCATCGATACGAACCGGAATATGCCCTTTGCACACTTCAACTTGGCCGCCGCGCTGGCCCAGTTGGGACGTTTGAAGGAAGCGCGAGTTGCGGCGAAAGTGGGGCTTACGCTAGATCCGAGCTTCACGCTGCGTCGCTTTCGAGCCAATGCGCCGAGTGACCATCCAACTTTTCTTGCCGGCCGCGAGGGCATCTACCAGGGCATGCGTATGGCTGGGGTGCCCGAGGGCTGATGTCCGAAGTGGCTCACGAGCTGACCTCAGTAAGGTAAGCCTATGGGAAGGTCTGGGCTTTGGCGGTATTGCTTTGGTGCCCGATTTTCTCCTGTTGCTCGCAGCCATCCCGCTCGCCGTGCGTGGCATTTTGAGAATACTTCGACTCTAAGGGATGGCTGCCAAATCGTTCTGACGTTTCTGAGTAATCCTCTGCCGAGATTTCCGCTAAGGGTCAAAATGCGACCTGCCGAACTTCTTCGGCCTTGTCTGCTCCTAGTACGCTAGCCGACGCAGTTCTCGCGCAGAGCGGCCTACGTTCGCGCTCTCAGGGACATCGAGAGACGGAATGCGGGCGAAGCGGTTGAGACACCCCCATCTGCCTACGTGTTCCCTGAGCTTCCTACGGGCGAACAGGGGGGCGCGCTACGCGAAGCCTTCGAGGGCTGGAAGAAAGAGCGCGAGAGGCCCGAGGGTACGGTGCACGAATACGGTCGCGCCATTGAAATGTTCATCCAACTTCAAGGCAACCTTCGGGTCTCGGAGATGAGACGCTCTCACGCGCGCACCTTCCGTGAAGCGCTTCAATTGGTGCCCAAGCAGCGCAAAGGCCCACTCCTGAAGGCATCGTTGCCGGAATTGAGCGAGTACGGGCGTACGCACCCCTCCCTCCCAAAGGTCTCTCCGGGCACCGTGAACAAGCAACTGGGCGCCGTGCAGGCGATTGCTGGGTGGGGTCACCACGCTGGCCTAGTGCCCGAGGATGTCCCGTGGTCTGATCCGTTCAGCGAAATGAGGCTGGAGGAGGAGCAGTCCGAACGCGAGCCATTCGATGCCCGCGACCTGCAGACCATCTTCAACGCTCCTCTGTTCACTGAGCACAAGCTCCCCATCGGCGCGAAGGGAGACGCGGGGACATGGTTGCCATTACTCGCACTTTTCGCAGGGGCGCGCCAAGCGGAGTACGCAGGCCTTCGTGTATCTGACATCCGTGAGGACGAGGAGACAGGAATTCCGCTCATGTGGTTCACGCGCGACATTAAGGCAGGACGGCGGCTCAAGACGAAAACATCAGAGCGTGTCGTACCCGTGCACCCCCAGCTCGCAGGGCTGGGCTTTCTTGATTACGTGACCGAACAGCGCAAACAAGGTGAGCGGGCTTGGCTATTCCCTACGGTCGCCCCTGATCAGAAGGGCGCGCTTAGTGCTTGGTCGAAATGGTGGGGCCGCTATCTGCGCAACCACGTCGGCATCAACGACAGCAACAAGGTGTACCACAGCTTCCGCCATGGGTTTCAGGACGCTCTCCGGCGCACCACGCCTGATGAGGAGTTGCGGGACGCCCTGACAGGACGAAGCAGCAGCAAATCAGTTGGCCGGACCTACGGTGCCAAGGAGATGTTGCGACTGTTGGGGTGCCCGAACCCTCAAGCGAGCAGTGGATGACATCTCGTATTCCGGTCTGGACCTGTCGGGTGTCCGCACGTCAAAATCTGTAAAGCGCAGGCGCGGCACCTAGGTGACCCCAGTGATCGAGGAAGGCTGTTAGCACCGCCATGCCGAGCTTTCGGTACGACTGGCTCTTGCGGTCAACGTTGAGTTGGAAATCATTCAGCAACTCGTCCAGCTCCTCTCGGATGACACTTATGTCACCGCGAGCCAATGCATGGGGGACCATGGCTAGCTCGTATTCGAGTGTGCCAGCGCGCTTCAGAACTTCGCGGTCCGACAAGCCCGCCTCTGGCGTCACGCCAACGGCAAATGGGGTTTGATATTCGATACCCGCCGCGCTGAGCTGCGCTGCAATGCTTTGAAACAAGGGCTCGGAGTCAGTGCCCTCGCGGCGTTCCTCCTCGTCATTCGCCAACCGAGCCGCGTAGTAAGTTTCGGCCATGCGCTTTATTTGCGCATCAGTGAGCGATGGGATGACAGGGCCGTCCTTCAGCAGCGCCTCAGCATCCGCAAGCGTCCGGTCGAAATCCGCGAGGACGTGTGTGGCCGCCACGTTAGCCGCCTTTAGGTGCTTGGTGCCGAGTGACTTCTTGAGGAACACCTGTCGGTCCCGGCCGGTGTTGAGCACACGCGCAACAGCCTCTTGGAGGCGCTCAGGCACCTTCCGCTGGGCGTAGTACGTCCCGTTTCTGTCTTTGATCAGTCCCATCAACGCGCGCATCAAAGCTACGACCGTGTGCTACCACCTGAGCGCAGTCAAAGCCATGATTTGCGTGATGTTTTTGATATCTCAGCGCTTCTGAAGCCGCTGGCGCTCCCTAGGGGAATCGAACCCCTGTTTCAGCCTTGAGAGGGCCAAGTCAATCCGCTCAGCGAGCATCAGTCTGTCCCGGCTCGTCTGCATGAGCCGGCGTAACCGCACCAGTTTCGTACCAGAAACGACCTCCTCGAAACGCAACAATCGCGATCGAACTCAGATGAAACCGCAGCAAGATCAACGAACCTGATCGATAGTCTGCCGCTCATAACGGTCTGGCTGCAGGATCGAGTCCTGCCACACATATCGGGAAATCGCCCGCGCTAGATTCTAATTAGTCTCGTTCCCCCTGCGACTCTTAAGGCGCCAATACTTCGTACGTTGAACGCCGCTTGATTGCTCACCACTAGGTGGGCTTCTTTCTGCTCAACCTTCCAGGGTCAACCGCCAACTGCGGCTGCCCGGCTGACTTCATAATGACCGCTCAACAACTTCATTGCGACGACAGCAACGAGAACGCAGATGATTTGCAACAGCGTTCTGGTCGAGAACACTCTACTGAAGAGCGTCATAATGAAGCCTCTAGCGCTGGTGACCGAGCCGGATTCCAAGCTTGAGCGCCTTTTGGCGGAGTGAGCCTTCGGAGCGCTTTGTGAGCTTCGCGATTTTTGCAACGGGCGTCTTTGCTTTCGAATGAGCGCGCAGCTCTTTCACGTCAGCCTTTGTGTATTCACGACGCACAGTTTTCTTCTTTGTAGCCGTCTTCTTTGCGTTCTTCGCCACTTTTAGCTCCTCAATTCGACAGTGGGCGTACTAGCACAGCCGCATTGAGGCGCAACTCTCGATCAGTTGACGCTATATCCTGGTCCGGGCGCGCTGTACGCAAGTGGGCCAGCTCACAGTTGGCTCACGCAATCTGTGATATAGATTGGCTTTTGGCGCACTTTTGGGGATGGTGTGAATGCCGAAGAATATTGTGATCTTTTCCGACGGCACAGGTCAGGCCGGCGGCATCAATTTCGATGAAGCGCGGACGAACGTTTACAAGCTCTACCGCGCCTGCCGCGTCGGTCCGGACACGAAGGTCGAACCATCCGAACAGGTCGCCTTCTACGATGCCGGTCTCGGTTCTGCGTCTGATGGCGGTCATTTCAAGATTGGCTGGATGCGGTGGCTGTACAATCTCGCCAGCATGGCGACGGGCCTCGGGATCACTCGGAACATTGTCGATTGCTACGCCGCGATCATCGCTCTGTATGAGGAAGGCGATCGGATCTTCCTGATCGGTTTCAGCCGGGGCGCTTACACGGTCCGATCGGTTGCAGGGGTCATGACCTATTGCGGCGTCCCG
>NZ_JADPJJ010000167.1:0-5196 GCF_023073375.1 Bradyrhizobium sp. 197
ATCTTCGCCCATTGGGCGTCAGTCAAAACGAATCGGTCCATCCCAAGCTTGAATCACAACCAAGCCCCGATGAGAATCCTGAATCCCAACAGACCCTAGGGCGTGAACCCATAAATTTGGAGCGGCGGTGGACGTCCGCTTTGGTGCAGATAACGGATTCATGTCGGACATACTTCCATGTCCGAAAAGGGCCAGGAACGGACTCGTGCACCGCAGCAGTTATCTTCTCTGTTCCATCACCTCGTCGGCGCGCGCGAGCGGGTCATTGGGGCTAAGAGCGGAGTGAAAGGTGTACCTGAACGGCCGTTTTTAATGCTCCGAAGTAAACTTCAAAACAGCTTCGTTGAAAGCTTTTGGGTTCTCAGCGGTCATTGCGTGACCCGCAGAAGGAATAATGACCGGCGGCTCGAAGTTGCCCCGATTTTGCATCTCAGAAATCAAAACACCATACAGCGGCGGCGAGTTCTCGCCATTTATCATAAGGACGGGGAAATTGAAATTTCGCAGGTCTTCGTCTGTGGTGAGAGGAAGTGGATCATCGACGATCGCCGTCCGAATATTCTGAAGAAATTCTTTCTGCCGCCCCGCTGATAAACTCTGCCAGTAGTCCGGACCGACCAAGCGATGCATGAAGCGGGCCGTGCCGCCCTCAACATCTCCATGGGATACATCTTTCCGCAAATCAGCAAACAATTTTGATCGGAAGGCCGTCGCCGTTAAATTCGCTTCCGTTTCAGGAAGCTCAAGCCTGACGCCTGCATCCGCCAGAATGAGGGTCCGGATGAAGTCAGGATATTTTTTCGCCACTTCGATAGCAACTGCACCGCCGCGAGAAGCACCCAACAAGTGGACCGGACCAAGGTCCAGCTTTTCTACGAAGACGCCAACATCGTCGGCGTGCTGGGCGAATGAGAAATCGTTTCCCACGCCGTCCCACAATTCAGGGAAATAATGCCTGAGGCTTACGTTCAGAACTCGATGGTGTTGGGAAAATGGTTCGAGCTGATCCGGCCAAATTCGATAATCACAGAACGATCCATGGACCAGGACAAGCGGGGGGCCAGCTCCACGATCTTGATAGGCCATGGGATAACCATTGACCTCGATCCAATTTACATCAGCAGCGATCGACCACCTGGGCGGAAGATAGGACATCAGGAAAGCTCCAGTACTGGCCCGTCAATGGTCCCAAGTCGTACCACTTTGGGATCGAGCAGGGTACTAGCTGCGCTGAGGCCGCTTAGGGTCAACAACGGACCTCCGGGCATGCTTAGGGTTGTCCGATTTTGCATTGTCAACCATCGCGGCAGGTGCGAAACTTCTCAAACCGATCTACGAGCAGCGCATGCGCGCTTGAGTACAAAGAACTGGAAGGACTGCGGAAAATGTTTACTAAGCGCGATCTTCTTCGTTCGGCCGCCTTGGCGGCCATCACTGCATCGACGGCGAAGTCTGTCCCCGCGTACTCACAGACCAGCGCCGACCGCCCAGGTTTCTTCAAGGCAAAAGATATTGCCGAGGCAGGGTTTATCTACGGCCTGCCTATCGTGATGAACTATGCCGTCATGCATGAATATGCGATCGATCGGAGTTCTGGGCAGTTCAAGGCTCCGTTCAATCAGATCAAGAACGAACCTAACGTCTTCACCTACAAAGATACGGCAATCGTCACGCCAAATAGCGACACGCCCTATTCCTTCGTGTGGATGGATTTGCGGGCGGAGCCGGTGGTGCTCTCGGTGCCGGCGATCGATCCGAAACGCTACTACTCGGTCATGCTCTGCGACGGCAATACCTACAATTACGGATATATCGGCAGCCGTGCCACAGGGAGCGAAGCCGGCGACTACATGGTGGTCGGGCCCGACTGGAAGGGCGACACCCCGGCGGGCATCAAGCAGGTGTTTCGTTCGAGCACACAGTTCTCCGTCGCGGGCTATCGCACCCAGCTTTTCGGCGCGGATGATCTCGACAACGTCAAGAAGGTGCAGGCTGGCTACAAGGTGCAGATGCTATCGGCCTATCTGAACCAGACGCCGCCCCCGGCCGCCCCGACCATCGATTTCCCCAAGATCGACAAGGAGCTCGTGAAGACCAACTTCTTTGAGTTCCTTGACTTCGCGCTGCAATTCGCACTACCGCAGGAGAACGAGAAGGAGATACGCGCCCAACTCGCAAAGATCGGCGTGGGACCCGGCAAGACCTTCAACTTTAAGGACCTCCCTCTGGAGCAGAAGCTGGAGATCGGCCTTGGCATGAAGGAAGGCCAGCGGAAGGTCGACGAGGCCGTCGCCAACACGGGCAAGGCGATCAATGGCTGGCGGGTTAGCGGTCTTCCAGGCGACAGCGCCCACTACAATGGCGACTGGTTGAAGCGTGCCGTCGCCGCTCAGGCCGGCATTTATGGGAATGACCCGGCGGAAGCGACCTATCCGTTCACGCGCGTTGACAGCGATGGTCAGACGCTCGACGGCAGCAAGAACAGTTACACCCTGACATTCGCACCGGGCCAGCAGCCACCGGTGAACGCGTTCTGGTCGCTGACCATGTATGACGGCAAGTCCCAGCTCCTGATCGAAAATCCCATCAACCGCTATCTGATCAACTCGCCGATGCTGCCGAACATGAAAAAGAATGCGGACGGATCACTAACGCTCTACATTCAGAACAAGTCGCCCGGCCCTGACAAGGAAGCAAACTGGCTGCCGGCGCCGAACGACACGATCTATCTTGTCATGCGGCTCTACTGGCCGAAGACCGAAGCACCTTCGATTTTGCCGCCGGGCGAAGGGACATGGCAGCCGCCCGGCATAAAGCGAGTCGCATAGAGAGAGACAGAGAGCGGCCAACTAAAGGCACGAGCACCACGGTGAAGAACCTCATTGCCCGTGCGCGGCTGATCGAACGGATGCAATGTCGCCTTAGGGTCATTCGCGTCGATTTTGGCATGTCCGGGATATGTCCGCTTACGGGGTAATCTCGGAAGTATTGGTCCTCCGGTTGCCGGTTGAAGGCATTGGCTTGGTCGTGATTCAAGCGTCCAAACCGGAGCCTCGAATCATGCGGTATGAACTCACGGACTTTGAATGGGCTGCCATCAGGTCGTTTCTGCCGAACAAGCCGCGTGGCATTCCCCGTGTTGACGATCGGCGCGTCCTGAACGGCATCTTTTGGGTTCTGCGCTCAGGCGCTCCCTGGCGCGACCTGCCGGTATACTATGGCCCCCGCACCACTTGCTATAATCGCGTTGTCCGTTGGCGGCAGGCCGGCGTCTGGGACCGGATTATGGACGCACTGGCCGCAGGTCACGACGCGGCTGTACAGATGATCGATACCTCGGTCGTGCGGGTGCACCAGCACGGAGCCTGCATCGCAGATAACAATCACCAAGATATAGGGCGCTCGCGAGGGGGTCTAACAAGCAAGATCCACGCGGTGGTGGACACCAATGGCCTGCCGGTCCATCTCGCCCTCACGCCCGGTGAAGCGCATGACAATCGGCTGTGTTCGGTTCTGCTCAGCGCGTTGCTCCCACAAACAATGTTGCTCGCGGATCGCGGATACGACGCGAACTGGATCAGGGAGCTTGCCCGACAGCAAGGAGCTTGGGCGAACATTCCGCCGTAAAGAAATCGGAAGGACCCAATCTGCTTTAGTCCCTATCTGTATCGTGCCCGCAACTTGATCGAACGGTTCTTTAACAAGATCAAGCAATGTCGGCGTGTTGCGACTCGATATGACAAGCTCGCAGCTAACTATCTGGCGTTCGTCAAACTCGCCTCAATCCGAATTTGGCTGCGTGCTAATGAGTCCACGCCCTAGCCACAGCGCTCAGGGACAGCCGGACAACGCCTCCGATCCCTATTTCATGAGCATCCGCGACGATCTTGCCGACAAGGGTTTCTTCGGCAACAGCGGAGGAGTTCGGGCTTGCCTGCTGCGCTGTCGAGATGATGCAGATGTCAATGCCCGCGCTATGACGCGGAACGTTTCGGATTCGCGCCGCGAGCATCGCCACGCCAATCCGACGTGATCATCGTGGCCGGCACCCTGACCAACCAGATGGCCACCCCCGGATTGGGAAAGTGCGAAGACGTCGCTGCGTGCTCTTGCGCCACTTGCTGCCGAGATCGTCATCACCGGACACGGCGCGGCCATGCAAGCTCCGGAGATGCGCGCCGCTCTCGACGCCTTTGCTGAACGCTTCGATGAAGTTGCCGTGCCTTCGCAATACCGGCGTTGAGACAGCGTGTGCCGTCGATGACGACGGCAACGCCGAATGAATTTGCGTGGGTAGGAACGGTCGATGCCGCTCATGATTGGTTCGACATTGAAAGCTCAAGGAGAAACATCATGCGTACGACAATCTTGATGATCTTGACGGCCGCGATGCTCGCAGGCACTTCAGTCGGCGCAGCGTTCGCGCAAGGTGCCGGTGGCGCGGGCGCCGGTGCTGGTGGCGCGGGCGCCGGTGCTGGTGGCGCGGGCGCCGGTGCTGGAGCCGGCGGATCCGCCTCCGGCGGCGGCGGTGGCGGCATTACGCATGTCGAGCGGGGTGGCCAAGGTGCCTCGAGTCCTCCCGGCATGCGCAACGAGACGACTCCGCCGTCCAATGGCACCATGCCGCGTCGTTAGCGTTCGCGGTTCGGGGTCTCGAAGCCGCACCTTTCCGACCAAAGAGGAAACGTTGAAAAGGGCCGACGAAGCCGGGCTGGTGGAAGATTGCGAAGGCCAGCCCGCTCTTGAGGACGAGCTCAAGATCAAGGCGTGCTCGCCGGATCCGAACGTCAAAACGACGAAGACCTTGATTGGACGCCGGCGAAGCCGGCGTCCTGATCCAGGTCAGCATCCTTTGCAGATGCTTTTGATCTTTCGATCTACGGTGGAGCCCTGGGAATTTTCAGACCGGATTTCCGCGTCGCCTTGCATCGACGGACCTGGTGTCGCCGTTCCATCGATCCGTCCGCTGCTGGTTCCGCCCGCGAGGTTGCCGGGTCGGCCGACGGTGGTCGATCCTTGCGGGCCCCCGCTCGATTGAGCCGTTCCTGCTGCATTTGTCCCGCTGGCCGCTGTGCCCCGGGACGCGTCGCCGGCGTTCCCTCTGTCAGACGGCAAACTGCCGGTTTGGCTGGTTGTCGCCGAAGTCCCCCCGCCCAAAGCGCCCCCGGCGCCGACGCCACTGGTGCTGCAAACCGG
>NZ_JADPJJ010000059.1:0-4992 GCF_023073375.1 Bradyrhizobium sp. 197
CAAGAACCGTAACAGCGCGATCGACGAACGAACCACGCGGCATCCGGGATACGGCATGTCGCAATCACGCCGGGCGATGGTCGAGTGCATTTTCGGATGACCGACGAGGCAAGGAGCCCGTTGCGCCGGCGCATGATCGAAGACATGACGATCCGCAAGCTCGCGCCGAAGACCCAACATGACCACGTGCAAAGGGTCAAGAGTTTCGCTGCGTTCCTCGGGCGATCACCGGATACGGCGACCTTCGAGGATGTGCGCCGCTATCAGCTGCATCTGACCGCGAGCGGCGTCGGAGTTCCGACCATCAACCAGACCGTCTCGACGCTGCGGTTCTTCTTTCGGGTCACGCTGAAGCGCCGCGAGATCGTCGAGCATATCTTCCGCGACCGTGGACCGGCATGGCGACAGGCCCATGCCGGTCATGTCAGCCTCGACCAGTTGAAGGTGATGTCGGCGATCGAGAACTGCCGCACGGCAGCCCTCGGCGGCCAGGTCGAGCGATGCGAGGATTGTGCCCACCCACGTCATGATCGCGGTGGCGCGCCAACATCACAAAACCTGCGCATCAATTGCACCGGTCCTCGACCGGCAGCCAAATCGCTCGCCCCCGTAGCAACTTCGGCTACAGGCTTGTCAACAAATCGCCGCTCAACGCCGGTTCTGCCCATCCGATCAGACCCGCCAACCTTCTCGATCGCGTCCGCAAAACGCGTTCAACGAACCTCGCACACACACACACACCTCCAGCGACGAAATCCCCATAGCACCTGACGTGCCACCTCGCCCGACGTCCCGCGGTTCCCTCCTTTGGAGGTTTTCGTACGCCGGCCCCAGAGCGCGTGGCGCCATCATCGTGGGCCGGCATCCGAAAACCTTCACACAAGCGGAAGTCGCGCGCGGGCTGACCGGAAGAGGTCGTCCCTGGCGCCTGCCGGTCCCAGGATGCCACTGCTGTCGCCCCCCGGTTCATCCATTCTGATCGAGAATCTCTCGCACCCTTAGCGCTAGTTTCGCTTGAGAGATCGGCTTCTCCAGCAGATTGACGCCTTCATCAAGCCTTCCCTGGTGGACCACGGCATTGCGCGAATATCCGGTCATGTACAGTATCTTCAGACCAGGTCGAATTTGATGCGCGCGCCTCCCAAGCTCGCGACCATTGATCCCTGGCATGACCACGTCGGTGAGAAGAAGGTCCACCTTCGAGTCCTCCTGCAGAAGAATGGTCAGGGCGGCTTGAGCGCTCCGGGCTGAGAGGACGCGGTAGTTGAGATCGCGCAGGACGTCAGCGATATACGTGCGCAAGTCTTCGTCGTCCTCGACGACGAGAACGGTCTCGGCTATCTCACCCCCCGCGAGTTCCTCCTGTGCGATTTCCTCAGGTCGTGCACTCCCCGAGAAACGTGGAAAGTACATCTTGATCGTCGTGCCTTGCCCCACCTCGCTGTAGATTTTGGCGTGGCCTCCGGATTGTTTGACGAAGCCGTAGACCTGGCTCAGGCCAAGGCCAGTGCCGTGGCCCGGCTCTTTTGTGGTAAAGAAGGGTTCAAAGGCGTGACTGAGAACGTCCGGCGACATGCCGCCTCCGGTGTCGGTCACGCAAATGGCGACGTACTGACCGGGCGCGACTTCAGGATTGAGACGGCAGTAATCCTCGTCGGCGGCGATGTTGGCAGCTTCCAAGGTCAGCTTTCCGCCGCCAGGCATGGCGTCGCGAGCATTGATCGCCAGGTTGACGATGGCTGACTCCAGATGATTGGCGTCGGCCTCGATATGCCATAGACCCGCACTTCCGACGGTCTGGACTTCGATGCGCTCTCCGAGCGTACGCTGGAGGAATTCCTGCAGACCATTGATGTAGTTGTTCACGTTGATCGGCTTGGGATCGAGCGCCTGTCGGCGCGAAAAGGCAAGCAGGCGACTGGTCAACGCCGCGGCTCTCTGCGCGCCTCGTTTCGCATTCGCGAGCGCCCGATTCAGATTGGCTCCGGGCAACTTGGCGTGCCGTTCAGCTGTTTCCAGATTGCCAAGGACGATCATGAGCAGATTGTTAAAGTCGTGCGCGATCCCGCCGCTGAGTTGCCCAACCGCTTCCAGCTTTTGAGATGCGGCGAGTTGCTCCTGAACGTGCTTGAGCTCGTCTTCGGCTCGCTTCCGGTCCGTAACGTCGCGCGTGACTTTTGCAAACCCGACGATGTTTCCGGATTCGTCCGTGATACGATCGATGATGACCGATGCCCAAAAGCGGGAGCCATCTTTTCTCAGACGCCACCCTTCCGCTTCAAAGCGTCCGTGCTCTGCAGCCTCAGAAAGCGCACGTGTTGGCACACCAAGCTCGATGTCCTCGGGAGTATAAAAAGCGCTGAAATGCCGACCGACGATCTCCGGCGGCGCGTATCCCTTAATACGCTCCGCTCCGGGATTCCAGGTTGTCACGTTGCCGAACGGATCGAGCTGAAAGATCGCGTAATCGACCACGGCCTCGATCAGCTGGCGGTAGCGCCGCTCACTATTGAGAAGCTCTTGGTGGGCTTGTTGCCGCTCGGTGATGTCTCGTGTGACCTTGGCAAACCCGATCAGTTCACCGCCTTCATTTCGGATCGCATCGACGATCACCGATGCCCAGAAACGACCGCCATCCTTGCGAACTCTCCAGCCCTCGGCGCTGAAACGGCCTGTTTGCGCCGCGACGCTCAAGGCCCGCTGCGGCAGCCCTTTGGCGCGATCTTCCGGCGTATAGAAGGAAGCAAACGATTTTCCGATGATTTCGTCGGGTGTGTAACCCTTCAACCGCAGCGCACCAGAGTTCCAGCTGCGCACCGTGCCGTCGGCGTCGATCATGTAGATGGCATAGTCCACGATTCCGTCGATAAGCAGTTGAAGTCGCGCAGTATCTCCGATCCCGTCAAGTTTTGACTGAGGGCTTTGCAAAGGCGGGCTCCGATTGGGGAACACCAGTCAACCGTGCTGATAATGTATAGTTCCGCGAACTCGCAGCCTGTGGCAGAGACCCGGGCGGTTCAGAAGGCCGACATGGCGACCAAGCTGTTCAAGCACCTCGTCGGCGCGCCGTTGGGCCGCTTAGCTTAATGGTCGCGGTCGGCGGGGTAAGCCGGTGAGACAATCGAGGGCCATACGATCCCAATGACCGAGGTCGGCTGCAGCGCGATAGGTGCTCTCCAGGAAGGCCGTCAGCGCTACTTCTGGGTCAGCCGATTGTCTGACGACATCGTAAGGCAGAAGAAATTCCCCGAGCTTCGGGTCGAAGTACGCCCCATCGGGCATCACCTTGGCCTCCGCAAAATCTGTAGGAGCGGGATAGGCATAGGAATAAAAGGCCGCAAAATCCGTGCTGCCGCCGCCCGGCCAAAAACCCGCCGACGAGACTTCATGACTGTATGCTTCTTGGGTCACCTCGTCCGGCAAAGCCGGAATGCCACCCGGATGTAGGGGCGCGCGGCGTCCGGAGAAGCGCGTGACCGCTAGATCAAAGCTGCCCCAAAAGAGATGAACCGGACTAGCCTTTCCGATGAAGCCGGTTCGAAATCGGGTGAACACATTGTTGGCGAGCACCAGCGCCTCGAAGAACCTTGTCACGGCTGCAGCATCGTAGGGCCTGGTTTGCCGATCATCGCGAAAGGGGATGGGCGCTGACACCTCGCTGGGTCGGTCGTGAAGCTCCGGCGTGCCCCCAATTCCCCGAACGAGTTCGAGGAAATGTACATAGAAGTCAGCCACGGACATTGGTCCTAACGGAAGCTCAGCTCTCCGCCCGTCTGCTGCTTCTCCGATGACGACATGTTTCCGGAGATCAAGGGTGATCTCAGTGCCGGCCCCGTCCGGTACCAGCGAAGTCGTCAAGCCGCGTGTATTGACGTACAGGGTCGCATGCCAGGAATGGTTGAGCCAAGGCGTTCGTGCAAGTCGGTACTTACCCACGATCTGCGAATAGATATGGAGCGCGGAACATGTCTCGCGCCACTGCTCGAACGGGATGTATGGCCAGTTTGCGTTCACAGTGCTTCCTCCAACTAAGCTTCATCCGGTCGGTCACACAGCACCGAAATGATATGAGGCGAGGTCTCTTCGCTGCTCAAGGCCAGACGAAGAAACGCGAATAGGGCCGGTCTCCCATTGTGACGCCATATTGCGCCACGTCGCACCGAAGACGCTTGTGGCGCCAAGCGATCATGCGCCAAATTCCCATTGTCGGCTTTGGTCAGGCTTGGAACTAAGAGTTGGCTCGCGAGCCTATTCCGGTTTGTCACTAAATCAAGACACGGCGACCTTTGGCGGGCGAATCTTGCTAATCGTATACGCAAGACGCACCCTTGCCGGGGAGAACCGTCTTTCTCGAGCATCCAACGGTTGGATTCACACGGCCGCCCTGCGACGCGGGAGCAGGCGACAACCTGCTCTGACCAGGCTGTGTCGTACAGCCGCAAGTGGCTGCCGCTGGCGGCGACGACCATAGTCGGATCGAGCATGGCGTTCCTCGACGGAGCGCGATCAAAGATGAGCTTGATGCTAGATGAAGCCTCCCTGCCCTTTCAGACAAGTCGTAGATGTTTGCGCGCGAAAGAAGCGTAACGACCGCGGTTTCCAACCGTAGCTTTGGTCGACGCGCACAAAAATACGAGCCATTGTAATGAGGTTCGGCGGAGCGGTGATCCTCTGACCCTTGATAATTGGGGATTATCGAGGCAGATGCGCTCCACGCGCGCGAGCTCGTCGATATCGTGCTGATGTGGGCCTCATCCGGCCGATCAGACTCCCGTGGCGGGGCGTCCGTCAAGAGCGGCTCGCTCAGTTGAGCCCCCACGGAGCTTCCTGATGATCTCCCGCAGATCGCACAGGTACTCCTCGACTACGCGTTGGGCCTCCATGCGCGAAGGCGTCGTCCGTGAAGAACGCTAATTTCAGACCGGATTGATCGTCGGCCCCACGAAGAGAGCGCTGAGGATTTGGCGCAACAAAATCCTCAGCCAGCGGATC
>NZ_JADPJJ010000171.1:0-4570 GCF_023073375.1 Bradyrhizobium sp. 197
CGTCACCTCAGTTCATGAGGCGGCTTCCAACCCTTCCGTCATTTATGCCGGAATGATTGATCGAATGACATGCGAGCGGCCCGACGATGTATTCGAACGCGAAAGGACGCAGCGCTTCAAAATGTCTGCCGTGCAAGTCGTCGAACGAGGTCACTCGATCACGGCACTAGCACTGGCTTCCTTACGGTTGTTCGATCAAAGGAGAATTGCACCGGCCATCGCAAACGCCACGGCCGACGAACGGACTCGTCGCCTCATCGATCATGGAGATGCTTCTGTTTCCGGGGCGAAGCTTCCGCCTCCTCGTCACGCCGCAGCAGGCTAACGTGTAAGTGGTTCAGTCCCGAGACTCCAACGAGAGATGGGCCTTTGTCGCATACGGCGACCTAGTCCGGGTCCAAATCCGGCCTTTCGGAGCGCCTATCTTCGTCGTACGATGCATCCTCCAAAGCTCGGGGTGAACACGAGACGGCGCGAATTCCTCGGGATGCAACGGCGCCCGGTTCGTCTCACTGGTTCTGAGGCGATCCGCGGGAATTGAACAGTAAGCGGCCAGCTCCATCGCACGCGCCGTCGCTTAGTCCGCCAGAAGACTGCTGTGATCAATTTGATCTGAGCGCATCTGCCGTATCTAGCGCTCCTAGATGCAGAGATCAAAGTTTCGATAGACGAACCAATTGCCTGGTCCAGGACGTCGACGATGTCCAATCCTCGATCATTAGCCTCCGAGACAAACTCTAGCAGAGGCGTCAGCTACATCGGTAGTTTGGTCGCGATCGGAGCCATCTATCTCGTCTTGGCTAAAGGCGGGCTTGCTCTCGCGTCCATTCATCCCAGTACAACGCCAATTTGGCCACCGACGGGTGTCGCGCTGGCGGCGGTGCTGTTGCGGGGATATTGGACCTGGCCAGCAATTTTTGCGGCGGCGTTGATCGCAAATGCGACGACGGCAGGCTCGGTTGCTACCGCAATCGCGATTGCGGCCGGTAATGCTCTTGAAGCGGTTGTAGGCGCTTATCTCATTAATCGGTGGTCGGGTGGGTGTAACACGTTTTCAAGCCCCGATTCCGTTGCAAAGTTTGTTCTGATTTGCGTCGTGATCGCGACACCGATCAGTGCCAGCATTGGACTGACGAGTCTGACAATCTTCGGGTACATCGAACAGAAGAGTTTCGCCGATGCGTGGATCACCTGGTGGCTGGGAGATGTGACAGGCGCACTGGTCATTGCTCCTGTTATCGTGCTTTGGGCATCAAGCCGCTATCATCACTTCGAACGCCATGCGCTTCTGGAGACGGTCGGCGTCCTCACGACAGCGGCGGTTGTTGGACTCATTGCTTTCAGCCCTTTGATCGAGCAAACGCCCGGCCGAGATCCACTGGGTTTCCTCGCGATCTTGCCAATGTTGTGGGCGGCGCTGCGCCGCGGTCCACGCGATACCGCGACTGTCGCCCTGGTGCTTGCGGGCATCACGATCTGGGGCACGCTCACGGGCGGCGGCCCGTTCACAACTACGGACCTTAACGCATCGTTCCTGCTGGTGTTGATGTTCTTGATCAGCATTACCGTTCCAAGCTTGTTGCTGAGCGCCGATGTCGAGGTGCGCAAGAAAGCGGAGGAGCGGCTGCGCCGCGCGCGCGTCGAACTCGAGCGGAAGGTCGCAGAGCGGACGCAAGAGCTGGAGCTCGCCAGTGCAGCAAAATCACGCTTTTTTGCCATGGCAAGCCATGATTTGCGGCAACCGTTACATGCATTAGGGCTGTTTGTTGCCCAACTGCGCACGCCGCTCGAACCGGGGGAGAGGGCAAGGACGATCGAGCGGGTCGACGCAACGCGCAAGGAAATGGATGAAATGTTCAATTCGCTGTTGGACATTTCGAGAATCGACGCCGGGATGCTTACCCCCAACATTAGCGAATTCCCGATCGGGCGCCTGTTGCAAAAAAGCGAGACGGCGTTTGATCAGGCGACGCGTGAAAAAGGCTTGCGCTTACGCGTCTGGCCAAGTGACGCCTGGGTACGGAGCGACGCCATGCTGCTCGAACGCATACTCCTGAATCTGGTATCCAACGCTGTACGCTATACGTTGCAGGGCGGGATCCTGGTCGGATGCCGTCGGCGCGGTGAAATGCTGCGCATCGAAGTATACGATACCGGTCCCGGCATTCCCGAGGATCAAAAGCAAAATATCTTTGGCGAGTTTTTTCAAGTTCCTGCTCCGGAGCAGAACCGGACCGGCGGACTGGGGCTCGGCCTTGCCATTGTCGACAGGCTTCGCTTGCTTCTCAACCATCCAATCGAGCTCGCTTCGGCTGTCGGTCGCGGCTCGCGATTCACGATCCTGGTTCCGAAGGTCGACGAATGCGTCAAGGCCGCAGCGCCCGCCGACTTACCAAACACCGGTGCTTTTGCAGTCGACGGCAAGGCAGTTCTTGTTATTGCCGATACTCCAATCGTGCAGGAGGGAACGGGCGGATTGCTCAGCAAATGGGGATGTTCGGTTCTTGCGGCCGGATCCGACGAAGCCGCACTGGTCCGACTTGCTGAGCGCGAACAACGCCCCGACCTCATAATCTCGGACTATCATCTCGCACGCGGGAAGACCGGAATCAGGGCAATTGAACAAATCAATGCTGCGTTTGGCTCGTCAATTCCTGCCATACTCATCAGCGGCGATACAGCAGCTGAACCACTGCGGGACGCTAAGGATAGAGGATACGTTTTGCTGCATAAGCCGGTCGACCCAATGCAGCTCCGCGCTGTCATGCACAAGCTGTTTAGGGATCACGCTGGTGGGAGAGACGCTGGGGCAGTTTCATGATCCAGATTTCGGCGGCCACTCCCAGCCCATTTTTCCGACCTTTATGACGGCCTCGGTGCGCGTCGCGACGCCGAGCGCCTTGAGAACGACCGTGATGTGATTCTTCACTGTAGGCACTGCCATATTGAGCATCCTGGCAATGACCTTGTTGCTCTTTCCCTTCATCAGGAGCGCAAGTACTTCAATCTGCCGATCGGTCAACCCGAGCCCCTTGAGCGAGCCGGGCGCCACTGGCTTGTTTGCATGCCGTGGGCCCGCTGTCGTCTCCAGTATCTCCAACGGGATGTAAACTCCGCCGGAGAACACCAACTCAATAGCGTTGAGCATCACCTCGCGTTCCGTGGTTTTCGGAATGAAACCCAGCGCGCCGAGTTTGAAAGCGCGCCTGACCGTGTCTTGATCATCGGAGGACGAGAGAATGACGACAGCAGTCCTTGCATAGCGATCGCGCAGTTCGCAAAGGACAGAGAAGCCGTCGCGATCGGGCAAATTGATATCAAGCAAAATGAGGCTGATGTCGGGATGCTCCTCGACGATGTGCATGGCCTCTCGGCCGCTCGAAGCTTCGAATATGACGGCTTCTCGCTTTAGTTGCTTCAGGACAGCGTGCAACGCGGCCCGAATCAATGTGTGATCGTCAACAACAAGCACCTTCATAAAAAGCTCTCCGTCTTCTGACCGCCCGGAGATCAATAGAAAATCATACACCCACCTTCGAAATCGTCCATCTTCCATCTCGGGTCTGGCCAGCGGTTCGCGGTCAGGTAAGAAGGGAGCGGACTACGTGAAGCGCGGAGCTCGCTGGCCCCTGGTCCATGCGAGCGATGAATTGCTCATCATGTGTCTGACCGAGGCCAAGACGGCAGGGCGGACGGTACCTTGGTCATAGGACCTAGGCACCTCTCTGTACCGACCTCCGGCCGATTTACAGGTTGCGGCGCTTGCACGATGATGACGACGGTCAGCCTCTCCACCAGAAGGTTGTGCGCAGAGCGGCCATACGATCATTGTCGCAATTGCTGTCGTGGCCGGGTCGGTGTGAAGCAACTCTGGACTGCGGCGCTGTCAGACTCCCGCAGCGTGGCCGTGCTTTTTGTCACATTCGGCTCCTCGATCGTTCCTCTCGAAGCGTGCGCGCACCCTGGACGAGGCAAGCCAATGCAGGATCGGACCGCATCCCCAAAGCCATTTGCAGGCGTTCTGCCGGAGCTGAAAGTCAACGGCCGCGACCTGCGCATTGATGCCTGCCGCGGCATCGCGCTCTGGTGCATCTTTCTTGACCATGTCCCCAATAATATTGGAAGTTGGCTGACGCTACGGAACTACGGCTTCAGCGATGCCGCGGAAGTGTTCATGTTCGTCTCGGGCGTCACCTGCGCGCTGGCCTATGGCAAGGTATGGAGCTGCGAGGGGTGGACCAGCGTGATCCGCCGGACACTGCGGCGAAGTTGGGACATCTATGTCGCGTTTCTGCTGCTCACGCTCGCCTGCGCCATCTTGGTTCACCTCGCAGGCGGGGACCGTCTTGCTGACGTGAGCAATACGCGCATTCTGTTGGATCAGCCGGGCTCGGCGCTCGCGCACGCAGCGATCCTGCAATACCGTCCGGTCAATACTGACGTATTGCCGATCTTCGTGCTCCTCCACCTTTTTTTCGCGCCTTTGCTGTGGTTGCTGCTCCGAATGCCGAACGCGACGCTTGGCGCCTCGCTGGCGCTTTATGCGCTGGTGCATATGTTCGGCTGGTCC
>NZ_JADPJJ010000050.1:0-4098 GCF_023073375.1 Bradyrhizobium sp. 197
GCGGCCTGGGCAGCGGCCAAGGCGCCCGGTCCGCTGCATGCGTTTTTCGTGCGCATCCGCGCCCGGCGCGGCCATCAGATCGCCGCGGTGGCTGTGGCCCGGAAGCTCACCGTGCTTTGCTGGCATTTGTTGACGAAGGGCGAGGATTACCTGTGGGCGCGCCCGGCACTGGTCGCCATCAAGACCCGCGCGATGCAGCTTCAAGCCGGACATCCGCAACAGAAAGGCAGCCGGCGTGGGCCAGCGTATGCCTACAACATCAAGGCATTGCGCGACCGCGAGATGTTGATTGCCGCACAGGCGGAGCAAAGCTACGAGCGCTTGGTGACGCAATGGAAACCACGGCGGCCAAAAACCGGCGCGCGGGCGCCTCAACTCGGCAAGACAAAATAGGGCAGCCTGGTGGCGCTTGCAGCCGATGCGCCACGCTTCGCCACGAGGTCGCCCGCGCCCGCCAAGGATAATCCCGCCTGACGGCAAGTGCCAGCCAGGAATGCAGTCCCGTTCCACGCAGCATGCCGCCGTGCTCGGGCCGGTCAAGGCCAAGCCTTGCGGTGGCCGCAAACACGGCCAGCCTTGACCGCCCCTGCGCGCGGCGGCTGCGAGATCGATGGCCGGGACGGAAGAATGGCCCGCGGCGCAGCCGAACAAAAGAATGGACGTACGCGATTTCTGCAATCGTCATCTCGGTCATGAAAAAAATCGCTTGTCTATCTCATCCGTCGTCCGCAATTGATCCCAATGCTCGGCAGGGAAGTCATAGAAGCCAGCAACGCGTCGCGGTCCTTGGCGAGGCATTCGACCGCTCGGCCGTACTTGGCGCGGTATTTCTCGGCGAAGGCGCCGATCGCCGCTTCGGCGGCCGACCGGTTCGGCGCCCAGTAGACTTCGCGCAGGTCCTTCTTCATGTTGGCCTGGACCGAGAGCGGGACCTTGTCCAGGACGTTTACGGTCTTGTGCACCCAGCAGCGCTGGTGCCGTGTGCCGGGAAAGACCTCGTCGAGCGCCTTCCAGAAGCCGAGCGCGCCGTCGCCAACGGCAATTTCCGGGGCGATCTGCAAGCCGCGCTGCTTCACGTCGATCAGGAGCTCACGCAGCTCTGCGCTCTCCCGGACGCCGACCTGAAATCCAATCAGTTCCTTCTTGCCTTCCGGCGTCGCGCCGATCAGCACCAGCATGCATTCGCCGTGGTCTTCCATGCGCGCCTGCAGGAAGACGCCATCGGCCCACACATACACATAGCGTCGCGCCGACAAATCGCGCTTCTGCCAGCGCTCATAGTCGCCCTGCCACTCGGCCGTCAGCCGGGAGATGACCGCCGGCGACAGGTTCGGCGCGTCCTTGCCCAGCAAGGCCGTCAGCGCCTCCTGGAAATCACCGGTCGAGATGTCGCGCAGGTACAGCACCGGCAACAGCGCATCCAGGCTCCGGGTGCGCCGCGCCCACAGCGGCAGGATTGCCGAGCTGAACCGGATCCGCTCGATATCGCCGGCCGCCCCGCGGTCCCGAATCTTCGCCCGCCCGGCCGGCTGCTACTGCAACCAAAACTCGCAAGGATGCCGACATAACTCACGACGCAAGTACCGGCTCCTTACTGTCATGAGGATCAACAATGCGCCTGAGCTCCTCTCCCCCCATCCACATAAGCCAGTTATCCTCCGCAATATTCTCTTCCACTAGCTGCAATAAGGCCCCGCCAGGTTCATAATGCGGCGGATTGTAAACGCTATTGTCCAGTGTCCACCGTTGTGCGAGCCAACATAAGAAGTCAGGATTCCACATCGCAAGGGTAATGCCTCCTCCTATTCCCCCTATAGTCTTCAGCATACCTTGGCCTCGAAAGTCCTTGCGCAACCAAAGATCCCCGTGGTAGGCAACTTTACCTCTGATCTTCTTCGCGCTTGGCGCCGTGCAGGCGCAACTATCTTGTGGATGCGCATGTTTTTGGGGCTCGCCGTAGAACACTTTAAGTGATTGCAGGTGTTCTCCAATATTGCTGTCCTGAAGATTAAACAGACGAGCAGCCTGAAGATACGCAACTTCGTTCTTTTTGTCCAAGCCCATAATCCAGTATCCCTCGCCCAGCTTTATCGGCGAGCGATCCGGGCGGAACACTGGTTGGGTCGGATGCTTTGTTGGAGTGGCTTGCGTGATCGACACGTACTCGTGAAAGTCGAATCCTATCGAGAGCCTAATCCCTTTTTCGGCAGCGGCGTCATCATATGTTCGAAGAAAGCGAGACACCTGCAACAGATTAACTACGCCATTCATTTGCAACATTCTCCCGTCGTGTTGAGCCACTTGATGGTATGCTGTTGGTAATGGATCTACAGCTACCTACTTTAGTGGAGCAGCGCTCTTATTTGGATGGCGACTTCCGCACTTCTCGTAGCTGTGCTCCTCGGGTCTTTATCGGACGTGGAGCCGCTATCGCAAGTGTAAGAAAGAGGTGGGAGTTGTTGTCGATCATCATCGAGCGTGTAAGAGTTTACGCTGTGCAACATGGTCATCGACAAAGCAGCGGCCAGATCTGGGTCTTGCGCGAAGGAGAGCGGAGTCTTCGTGCTGCCGATGCTTGGGTGATACCACATACTCGTCCGTGAAGAATCCCAAGCTGTTGATTTGGAATCCAGAAAGGGAATTTTTGTCATAGCTGGTTTGCCGCAAAGCAGGCTTTTGGATCGAGATTTCTTGCAAACTTGAGTTGTGGCTTTGGCGAAGGGATGAGGTGCGATCACGGGAGCCCCGGCTCTCCTCGGTAAGCTACTTTCCCAGTCATCTTCTTCGCGCTTGGTGCGGAGCAAGTACAACTATCATGGTGATGTGCATGCATGGTGGGGTCACCGTAAAACGCCGGCAACGATCGAAGATGTTCTGCAACATTGCTGCAATGAAAAGGTCACACAATCGAGCCGCTTCTACAAGAGCGACCTCGTTGTTGTTGTCGACGCCCATAATCAAATATTCGTCGCCTGATTTGATTGGCGAGCGATCTGGCCGGAATTTGGGGTGCCGTCGCGGAGTTGGTTGGAAATGAGGGCGGCATAGTCTCCGGGGTGATCAACCTCGAATCCGGCGTTAGCGCGGCGGACTGGAGACCACGCCACGACGAGCACTACGAAGCACGATTCTGCGCAGCCTGCAGTCGAGACGGCTGTCGATTTTTTCTGTGATTTGATCCGCTTGAGACCGAGCTGCGGGCTCGGGCGCGCCGGTTCATCGAAGAGCTGATCCGCGGCGAGCTCGACGCCGTGCTGGCCCGGCCTCCTTACGGGCGAAGCGAGGCGACTGGCAACCACGCAAAAGCGGGCGTTGCTGGCCACCCTCACGGCAGTCGGAGGCAGACGCTGACCGGGACCTTCGGGCCGGTCGAGATCGCGGTGCCGCGCGCCCGACTGGACGCCGCCGACGGCAAGACCACCGAGTGGAAGCGCGCGGCGCGGCGGGCTTATCAGCGTCGCACGCTGGCCGCCGACGCGCTGGTCGCTTCGAGCTATCTCGCTGGCACCAACACCCGCCGGGGTCGCCGCGCGCTCGCTTGTGATTCATTGTCGGGCACCTGAAACGCGACGGCGAGGTGCCTCGATGTGTTCAAGCGGAACGGCGTGTCGTTGCTCGGCCGGCCCGGATGACGATGATGAAAGTGCCGTCGAACATTGGACTGAGCGCGAGATCGACAAGACAGCGTAAGGATGCCCGTCTCGGTCAACGATTTAGCGAGCTGTTGAAGCAAATTGGTGACGGCATGGGCGGGAGCATACTGTTCGCGTGCCAGGACTGGGCGAACACGAAGGCGGCCTACCGCTTCTTCGCCAACGGGCGCCTGGAGGAAGCCGAATCCTCAGCGGTCACTTCTTCGTCACGCGCGTTACGATGGTTTTAGAGGCCCCATCCTGCTTGTTCAGGACACGACGGAATTCTCCTATCAGCGCGCGAACCACTAGGGTTCAGACTCAATTGATCCAATAAGCGACGAGAGCGGCGAGGTGGACGGCGGCCAAGAAGTTTCTGGCAAGTTTGTCGTAGCGAGTAGCAACACGCCTGAAATCCTTGAGCCGGCAGAAACAGCGCTCGATAACATTGCGCCCTTTATAGAGG
>NZ_JADPJJ010000110.1:0-4034 GCF_023073375.1 Bradyrhizobium sp. 197
TCGAAAACGTGCAAAGAGAACATGTGCCGCTCAAGCCTGTTTGGGGCTAGAGTCGCTCCGAGCTCGCGAGTGGATCGCGCGCCTGACAGCCGCCATGTTTGCAAACCGCAAACCTGGCTGGATCGAACGATCGCAAGTTGACGAAGAAGAATTCGAAATTGCGCGAGCCCGGCCGAACATTGCTACAAAATGCGTGCACGTCATTCGCAACCCTCGTCCGCCAATGCAGAGCAGAGAGCGTCACCGCAAAATCAATTCACGCAAATTGCTAGCGCTCGCTCGGACGGCGATAGGCACGCCACCAGCGACAATCCCTGCCAAGTTACGCAAAAGAACTAGCGGTTCCCCCTGCCCATCGTGGCCGGTGCTTGACCGTCCACGTTGGCAATTATTGATTCTGCAATATTCGCGGCTTCAGAAGCGACAACCGTGATCAAGAAGCGCCACGATCATTCCCTCCTGATTAAATCAAATCTATTTTAGATGAAAGCGCCAGTCCATTTTTTATTTATTCTCCACATTTAATGATTAATGCATCGAAATCAAAAACAAAGAGGCTCTTGCGCCCCTCCTTGCGAGGCGACACCGGAATTTTACGGCTTGTCTCCCAGATGCACTCGGTCCGTAAGATGATCTTTGTTTCGCGTGGATCGACAGTCGCAGGGAGCCAGCTGGAGCCAAACTCAGCCCTGTCTGCGAAGACGAGGCATGAAAGTAACAGTCTCGCAATACGTTGCGCCAACCTGTGATTATTAACTTGCGCATCCGATGCGATCCGGGCCCGCCCGCCGTAAAGCGGCGAACTTGGCTTGAATGTGATGCTGGTCATCCTCATCGGGTCAGTAGCCATCCTTGTCGCCCGGGCGCACGTTCCAGAGCTTGAGACCATCGCAGGACTCAATGGTGGTGCGCTCTAAGAGCCAGGCGCGTAGCCAGACCGCTGACGCAACCCAACTGCTGGGTTATGGCTCGGTAGCCGGCGCACGTGCCCTGGAGGGCGGCGAGAGTCCTCGGTTGGGATTTCTGACATTGCGATGCTCGCGCACGAAGCTACGCTTCTCGTGTTGCTGCCCCGCGCACGCTTCTCGTTCGCTTTACCGCGCAATAGGTTCCCCGCGAGCAGCATTCGAAATCGATGTGAAGCTTAAACCGAAACCAGTTCCCAGTCAGCTTACCAAGGGAACCAAATTGACGGCCATTAAATGGTAAATTTGATTACGGTATATAATCATGATGACTCTATCTCAAAATTGAAAAATATGGTTGGGGAAAACATGGGAGGTTGAAATGGAAGCTGCCCGCCGCCTTCGTGCAATGGCGCTGCTTTGCCGACAGACTGCCGTACTCCAACCTGAGAGAAGCTGGAAACTGCTTGCAGAGGCCGAGTACTGGGAGCATCTGGCGGCTGCGGCTTCAGCTCATTGAGCTTCGGTCGAGTGTCCCTTGTCTTTCGCTTTTCGTCGACTTCTTCCTTCAAGTCATTTTCTGAGGCATGTGATGTCGAGTACGCGTCAGATTTTCTCTAGTGCTGTTCTGAGCGAACGTCACCAGGCGCTTCTGGAGGAGCTTAGACAGGTGGAGAAGCTTCGACGTAAGCTCCGACATGTAGAAGCAAGAACAATCGGCAGAAGACGGCGTACCAAAGCGAGCGGCGGAGCAAGAGCCGTTTAGAGACCCGCCGGTCCGAAGGTTGACCCGCGTTGGCTCACTCGCGCGATTCGATGGACGGATTGCCCGCGTTCCTCGCATCTGCCACTATTTTGAAAGAGGACTGGCGCCTTCATCCCCGCAGTAGCGAGGCTCGGCGACGACGTCGCTGCGACGTGTCGGCAACCAGCCGGGCCGGGATGCCCCACAACGCTCGAACTAACTCGGCGGCGAGACCGGCCGTCTATTCGGGGTCGCGCATTAGCTCCGACTTTCATTCGACGTTGCACTTCGGAACACGGCAACAAGTCGACCGCCTTCCCAAAGCTCAACGTCGTGCTCGTCATGCATTTGCTCGGCTCGGCGTCTCGCCGCTTGCTCGTCAATGCAGTCGAGCTTTGCAGCGCAGATCACTTGCCGGCTGCCGTCCACCACGAACACTTTGTACCGCATGATGCAGGCCCATCCCAAAGGGCGACCATCATCGTAGTCGAATGTCCGTCTAAGGCAGTGCCAAATTAAATGCGGCGTACGGAACCTTTGTAAGTGGGGCAGTTCCGCTATACTGGTCCGTGGAATCCCATCGATCGCGCGGCGCCAGTACCTCGTATCTCGCTACCTCAGTGGCGTAATCTCACCGCGTACCGAAGCGTGCGGCTCGAGCTTAAGAGCGAGAGGCCGCCAAGCGTCATCAGCAGCACACCAAACCAGGCCGTCCAGCTGCGGGCTTCGTCGCGCGCCTCTGCAGTGCGCGCGCCCAGCGGTATAATTTGAGGTGGGTCGGCGGACGCGGCGGCGAGAAGCTGCCCAACGTCGACTCGGCTGGGCATGGAGTGTTCGGGCGTGAGCTGGTTGCTGGGAAGATCGACAATGGGGACCGCCGACATCAGGGTGAGGCCCGTGAAGAGATCGGAAGCGGCATCAGCTACCTTCATTCCAGGTACAGGCGGCTGAGATTGCTCGGGCGGTGCGGAACGCAGCAACTCCGCGCGCGCATCAACGACGGCGCGCCGCCTGGTCTGCGTGGTCCCGTTTTCGTCCAAACTGGCGCTGCGGTCTTTGGCCATGCGAGCCCGAATGGGCTTCTTCACCGTCGCGACGCCCTCGGCCAGGAACCAGCATTTGCGGTGACCGTCCGTTCGGTAGACCCAATGCTGTCCGCCGGTGGTCGAGGTACCGGGACGCGGCACGCATTCGGCTTGCGGCGGAGAGGTTACCGTGGGTTGGGACGTAGCAGTATCGAAGAAGTCGGCAAGAGAATTGGAAGACGCAGGCGCCGCCCAAAAACCTCCAACAAGGACTAGGCTGGCGAAGTACAATCGCAAATGACCGGACATCGAAAACTCCCGGGTTCGCCCCACCCCCGCTCGAGCCTCAGCGGCGACAACGGCTCCCATGCGGCTTAAATCGGGCAGCGCGACGAATTAATTGTACTCTTGGCCGCCTGATTAATATGCCGGTCCAGTACTCCGGGGTTTGCAACACGAGGCAGCGCGATCGATTCATCGAGCCACCTCAGTTGCGCCGGGCCTCGCTCCCGCCCGCGATCCGCGCCGCCGCCGCCCGGTCGATCGCCATCGTTGCGGGCCGAGATTTGGACGATTTCCTGATCGAGCGGGCTTCAGCCCAAAAGCGGCAGACAAATTGAGCGCCGATTGCAGTTTGAAATGGGAATGCTGACGCCGGCTGTTACCCACTGAGGCTCTGAGCTTTTCACATCGTCGTTCAATGCGGCTCATAACCATGCTTGGAGGCATCGCCATAGCGAGCGCGCTGGCGATCTGGCTGATGGTTCTCGCTGAATCGCTCGGAGGGCCCGCGGCGCGGTGAAGACATCGACAAGAATCTCAAGCGCGCGATGGCCCGCGTCTAGTCGTGGTGCCCTCTGAAGTGCCGCCTAACCGCATTCCACGCTCGAAGGACTGGAAGGGGGAGGACGACGAAAGAACTCTGATTGCAACCGGCATCATCCCGCGCCGCAGAAGTGGTGGGTCGTGATCGTCCGATCGACGGGCCATCGTGTTGATCGTCACCGGAGACGGAGTTCCTGCTCGCCGAGCAGGTGCCGTTCTGCGCGAGGGCAGGACAACTACAACGAACAGAACGTTCACCAGTAGTCATATTTTCTCACAATGAGAAGGAAAGTACGCACGAGAACGACCGTCGTTTGATCTAAAATCTGCCGAGGTTACTCCTGCCTCATACCCGGCACGCAGCCAGCAACACTGCGTTCGCGGACGGAGCTGCTTCACCGCAGCACATTGGCATCCCCCCGAGGCCGTTGGGCCCCGAGCGCTTCGCGAGCGTCTAGGATCGCTCGCAGCCTAGTCCGGCGCAACACTCGCGTCTGTGCGCTTTCGAACATTCATGCCCCTTCAGGTATGCTA
>NZ_JADPJJ010000060.1:0-3999 GCF_023073375.1 Bradyrhizobium sp. 197
CACGCGCCCGGACCTCGGGTGAAAACTTGTTCGTTGTCTTGCTCGTCATGGCTCCACCTTCTCAAGAGTTGGAGCCTCCGGCAATCCCGGGGCGGTTCACCAGCATTCGATGTCGTAGCTCGAGCCGGAATCATTCTTCGCGTTCCTCGAGACAGATATGACTTCGAGGGGAGAAGTCATTCGCTTTGGTATTGCGATGCCTTCCAGGCTGGTCGATTTGAGTGGGTCGAGACCGCCTTCATGGTCTCGCCTTTGATGGGCAGAAACACGACGATGCGGCCTTTCATGGCCGATCCGGGTATTGAGGCTGCAAAGGCACTCTGGAACGGAATGTCGGAATTTCAGTTGGCTTGGCCAATCGAGGAAATAGATCCCGAGTCGCTCATAGATCGTTGGGCCAATTGGCTCGCCGATGCCGCAGAAGGGCGGTTGCACGCTCCCTCCACGATGCCTGAGAAGCCGACACCTCGGAATTGGCGTCAGAAATAGCTGGGCCGCACTTGGGGGATTGAGGCTGGAGGCAGCAAGAACCCGCGTTCAGGTCAAAGAAAAGCCCCGCTATGAGCGAGGCCTCTTTTGCAATCTGCCCTACGTCGGGTTCAGGCGCAGTAGGTCATCTTGGATTTGGTCAAAGATGGCCGCGGCGGAGTGCTGATCCTACCTCCATAGGGGGAGGCGAGATCATAATCTTCGCTAGGCATTCCTGAAGCAGCAAGCTTCTCTACGGCTCTCAGGGCAGCAACGATAGTCTTCTCATGGCGCCGAGCGCGCGGATTGGATCGGATGGCTACTTTGATCTTGTTCTGCTTCGTCATGGCGAGACCTCAAATGGCCAAAAATCGATTACGGGTCTGGATGGCGACGCTATGGTTCCGACTAACGAGGAAGTCCTGTAGCATTCTGTAGTACGACCGGACGGCCTTGTTCAACTCCGAATTTGCACCAAAGTTCTCTACGATGAGGTTAAGTTCCTTTTCGATCACCTCCATGGACAGCCCACGACCGTGCGAGCGCCACTTCTTAGTGTCATTGAGCTTGTTCGCAATCTCAGCTGCTCGCTTTTCTCTCATAGCCGCGGTGACTGCTTTCTTTTTGCTGCGCGTCTTAACCCAGTCCTTAAACTTGTACTGAACAAGCCACTTCTTGAGCAGATCCACCGAGTGATCCCTCGCCTGCTCGAAGCGATGCAATTCCGCCGGATCAAACTTTTGAACTAGGAACGCCAGTTCAGCCGCACTGAGTCCGCCCGAACTCTTCGACTTCTTGACCAATTGCTCGTACTTTTCGAGGTACCCGAGCGCGGGCACAAACGTCCCGTTGCGGTTTCTTACCTGGGGATCGATCGGACCAAGGATCGAATAGTAATCCATGTAGATCTTGTCACCTGACATCAACAGCACGGTGCCGGCCGACATTGCGAAGTTGGGAACGAGAAAACAGACCTCTTTGGGATAATGATGCCGTAGAACGTCTGCGATACGTTCGGCCGTCTCTATCGATCCGCCGTCTGTTTCAAGTATGACGAGGAGCCGAGCTTTTCTATCCTTGATGTCTTCGATGTGATCTCGGATTAGATCATCGAAGGGCGGTCCGATACCGTGGATGCAGGTAATCACGTCGCAGTCGAGGGTTCTCTCGATATGCTGTAGCCGGCGGCTTAGCTCGGCCTCCACATACTTGCGCGTGGCTGTTGTCAGGTCGCCGCCATCCGCTTTAGCCATTCAGATGCCCCATTCCCCTGGACACGCTGTAGCTGAATCGGAACTTATCCGCAACGCCTCACAACAAGTCGTGCGCCCAATGATGCTCCCGGCTTGGCGAGATGCCGGAAGCGCCCCTCCCAGATTGCTGGTTCAGTCGCCGTCCATCTCAAGCGTAGTGCTCTCGCCGGTTGAGGTGTCGGTAGCCTCGATCTCGACCGTTCGGCCAGAACGCCGGATGCTGTCTACGTCATATTCCTTGTAGCCATGATCGCTGTCGTACACCTCAATCGTTCGTCCAGATCGAACAAGTTGGCCTCGCTCAATCTCGACGCTCGAGCCGGTTGCCGCATTGGTGCCGTCCCATGCGAATGCTTCAGTGAGATTGGTGGACGCGGTCAGAACCGCGAGCAAGAAGCTTAGGCGTATCACGAGGCAATTCTCCTGCTTACCCGGTGCTTACCCACCGGGCGGCGCACGGATCGAAAAATCCAATAAGTAATTGATTTAACTGTCGCACCCGACACGATTCGAACGTGTGACCTTTGCCTGAGGGCAGGGCTCTATGCCGCTGGCGCTTAGGGAAGGGAGCCACGCCCGACTTGGTGCCAGCTTGGGCTCCGCGTTGAAAGTCACTTATAGGCAGGAAATGCACCTAGTTTCTTTACCCATCTCGGCAAGTCATTGAAATCGCGAGAAATGCGACCGCCCTCCGGACGCACCAAAGACGCTTCTATTCTCGGCCATCGTCGCGACTTTTTCGCGTCGCCCATAAGCAGAAAACACTCTTGTTTCGTGCCGAGCTTTTCCCGGTTTGCCTGCGCGATCTGACGCGCCGGCATCTCGGATCGGTCCAACCGAACATCATCATCATCTGACTCTCGGGGTAGTCGCGTAGGCCTCGGCCCGCGCCTTGCGCACGCCGCCTGCGAGTGCAGGAACTGCCGTGGTTTGGATGCGTTTGAGGGACAAGACGAATCCATTCCGTCCGTCACGCTCTGGCGGAATTGCCTGTTGATCGAGGTGACGGCACGGCGCCGCCCACGGCGGAGAAGGGGGCTGATCCGGACCGAACAGGTTTTACAGCAATGAGCGTCTGCAGAGCGATTCGGATCGGCCTGTTTACCGCAGTGATCGCAACGGCTTGGATCGGCGAACTGGTCGATCGATGCGCGGCGCAGACGTCTCTGGCCGAGCCCGCGAAGGCGCCTCCGCGCAAGCAGAGCGCCGGCGGCGATAAGGGGGTGACGGTATCGAAGAGCCGCTACACGGCCGGATTGGTTACCGGCATGCCGCAAAGCACCGAATTCGCCATAGCCCAGGAAATAGCGACCACGCTGGCCACCGGTCAGGAGACCGGACCACACGGCGAAATGGCGTTGCGGGTGCTGCCACTACTTGGAAACGGCGGCGTCCGCAACGTCGTCGACGTCCTTACCTTGGCGGGCGCCGACATGGCGATCGCGCCTGTCGTTCTGGTCGATCGCCTCCGGGACGCCAGGGCCCTTGGCGACATCCGCGATAAGCTAGTCTACATCACCGTTCTGTTTGGCGAAGAATTCCATCTGATCCCGCGGCCCGAAATCAAAACGCTGGCCGATCGTGCTAGCCGATCGCCAGTAAATCGACTTCGGATATTCCATAATGAAGGTTATTCGAAGAGCGGCGCGACAGCGAAGAACACATGAGAATGATCCTCAACACCTCCGATGGCCTGGCGCCGCGTCTCAGCTTCCAAGTGGCGCGGCCAACGCGATCCGCGACGTAGCCTAGACGGCTACGCCGAGACCTGGGGCAGGCCGACCGCAAAACTGGCTATCGCGCGCAAAGATCAGGATCGCAGCGATGGACGACGGCGCGGCCGCGGACGAGCAGGGCAGGATCGATCTCTATTTCCGATGGGGCCCAGCAAGCAGAAACTCGATGCCGCCGAGATCTTTTGGCACTAGCCGTATCGCGGGATCCGCATCTCGCTGCATAGCAGCTTCTGGCTCATCTCTTATGTTATGGAACCAAGCAGTAATATCACATTGGAAACCATCAGCTATTCATATTCGCATAACATAGATTATGGAATATTTCGACGGATCCGCACGTTCGGATTTCAGATTTTGAAGCCACAGGTGGAAATCCCATGTGGACGCGCACATTCCGCTCTGGCGCCGACACACCAATACGGTTCAATCGCGACTCAGCGACGATGAGATCAACGCGATGAGCTTCAAAGCGGCAGCCACGAATGGCGCATACGAGCCTACCTTACATTGTCCGAACTGCAATCACGAAATTCGACTGACGA
>NZ_JADPJJ010000004.1:0-207770 GCF_023073375.1 Bradyrhizobium sp. 197
ATGGAGAACCCGGGCAAGATCATGCTGGAGCTGATCGAGGTCCAGACCGGAAGCTATCTCGGCGAAGACGACATCATCCGGATTGAAGACGACTATCAACGCTCTTGAGCAGAGTGTCGCTCCCACATTCCGCGACCATTTAGAAATTGTCACGCGAACCGCGATGATCGGAACAGGCGATTATGACCGACGACACGCACACGATCCGCAGCGCCCGCCTCACCGCGACCATCAAGGCGCAAGGCGCCGAGATGTGTTCGCTGACGAGCGATGCTGGCGTCGAATTCGTCTGGCAGGCGGGGCCGGCCTGGCCGCGCCATGCGCCGCTGCTGTTTCCGATCGTCGGGCGTCTCGCCAATGACGAATTGCGGCATCGGGGCAGGACGTACCGGATGACCCAGCACGGTTTCGCCCGCGACAGCCGCTTTGCGTGGGCGGAACGTGGTGAAAGTCGCTGTGTCCTGGTGCTCGAAGACAGCGAGACGACGCGCGCGCTTTATCCCTTCGCGTTCCGCCTGACGGCAACCTATACGCTCGATGAATCCGGTCTCGATCTTTCACTCGCGATCGCCAACACCGGCAAGGAGACATTGCCGGCTTCGCTCGGCGGCCATCCCGCGTTCAACTGGCCGCTTCAGCCGGGAGCGGCGAAGGAGAGCTACGCGCTGACCTTCGCCAACGCAGAGCCATCTCCCGTTCGCCGTCTCGACGGCGGCTTGATGCGCCCGGCGACGGAGCCAAGTCCCGTCAGCGGCACTGTGTTGCCCTTGTCCGAATCCCTGTTCGTCGACGATGCAATCATCTTCGACCGGATCGCGAGCAATTCGGTCGGCTATGCCGCGGGGCAGGCCGCGTCCAGCGGGCCTTGGCTGAACATGTCGTGGCGCGGCTTTCGCGAGCTTGGCGTCTGGTCGAAGCCATCGGGCGCGCCGTTCCTCTGCATCGAGCCCTGGCGCGGCTATGCCACTCCCGCCGGCTTCGATGGCGAATTCACTGACAAGCCGGGCCTGATGCACATCGCAGCCGGCGCAGAAGAGCAATTGTCATTCCGCATCGACGTCGGATCGTCCTGAAGTCGGGTGGCCTCCGCGCGTATCCCGCTGCGGGTTGACGACAGCCCTTAGATCTCGATCCGCGTGAGGTCCTCGCCGAGCACGATGGGACCTGCGTAGTCCCGCCTTACGTCCGCGAGCAGTGCGTTCAACATGGAATCGTCGGTGCGCGGCCGGTGATGGGTCAGCGCGAGCTTCTTGACGCCGGCCTTGGCCGCGACCTTGCCGACCGTATCCCCGCAGGCGATGGTGAATTTCGCAAGCCGGCGCAAGTGCTCGTTGTTGATCTCCGGCGTTGCGAGAAGGCAGCACTGGACCAGCAGGTCGGCTCCCTCTGCCAATCGCTCGAGACCGGGGCAAGGCACCGTGTCGCCGGAAATCGCAATGATCTTGCCCTCGGCCTCGAAGCGGTAGCCGAGACACATCCAGCGTGCGAGGAAGGCGGGCGGCATGTCGAGGCCGTCGCCATGCGAGACGAGCTCGGCGCTGATCTTCCAGCGACCGGTATCGAGAACGGGGCCCGGTAGAATGTCCCTCGCGACGACCGGTTTCCAGCCGCCGAAGCTCGGCTCGCCCTGATCCCGCCAAGTGATGTCCTTGTCGTAGACCTGCGTGACCAGCGTATCGACGAGCCGTTCGGTATCCGGAGGCCCATAGATGCGCAAATCGTCCTTGCGCCCATGCATCCATGAATTGAGCATCACATCGTAGAGGTCGCCGATGTGGTCGAAATGGTGATGGGTGAGAAAGACCGTGTTGATGGAGCCAAGCGGCACACCGGCCTTGCTGAGCTGCACCATGACGCCGCGGCCTGCATCGATCAGGATGTTTTCCTCACCGAGCCTGATCAGCGTGGTCGTCGCCATGCGGCGCGGGTCGGGACGCGGGCCGCCGGTGCCGAGCAGGATGATTTCCATGGCATCTACTCCAGGTGCAGACTTTCGGAGCGTACAGTAGATTTGAAGCTGTTGGCGGGGCAAGCTGCAGCCGGTCGGCCGGGGAGAGAGATGCTCGGCGTCAAGGTCCGCACAACTGTCGCTTGTACCTGCGGCATCCCGCACATGATGCGCGGGATGGGAATTGTGGGCCAATTCATACTTAATGCGTCAAGATCGTGACCAATATTGTTTGGGCGTCACAACACGCCTAGTATTCCGGCAGGCAATGGGGGCTCGAACAACTCGTGAATGTACGTTCACAGGACGGCGCATCGCCCGGCGACCTGAATTTCCAGGTCGATTCGCAAGCACACAGAACATCCAAGATCGTGGCTGATTCCGCACTTCGGGAATTGCGTCCCGCTGGCCGCGAGCGGCTGATCGTCGTCGAAGACGATCCGGTGACGCGGACGATGCTGGTCGGCTATTTCAGCGAGAACAATTTTGACGTCGTCGGCGCCGGCTCCTGCGCGGAGTGCCGCCAGGCGCTGCGGGCGCGGACCGATCTCGTCTTCCTCGACGTGCAATTGCCTGATGGCGACGGCTTCGATCTCGCCAAGGAAATCCAGGCGACCAGCAACGCGGGCATCATCTTCGTGACGCGCCGCGACACCGACGTCGATCGTATCCTCGGCCTCGAGATCGCGGGCGACCATTACGTCACCAAGCCGATCAATTTGCGAGACCTGCTCGCGCGCGCACGCAGTGTGCTGCGGCGGCGCTCGATCGATCGTAAGGCGGCGCGCAACCACAATTCGATCGCCTTCGGCGACTGGATCATCGACCTGACACGGCGCGAGCTGCTCGGCAGCGACGGCAAGCCGGTGGCGCTGACGCGCGCCGAATTCGACCTGCTCGCGGCGCTCGTCGGTGCCGACGGCAGGCCGCTCAGCCGCGACTATCTGATCGAGGTCGTCAGCAACCGCCAGGCCGAGGTCGACATCCGCACCGTCGACGCTCTGGTGGCGAGGCTGCGCCGCAAGCTCGTCGGCAGCGGCACGCCTGTCATCACCACCGTCACCGGCATCGGTTACAAGCTTGCTCTCAGCGAGCGGCTCTAGACGCAAGCGCAGCACAAAATGGTGCCGGCTGCGCCATCGGGTTCAGCCACTGAAACCGACGAGGAACCGAATGGCAAGAAAGGCCGACAGCGCCACGGCGCCGGTAGCGACGATTGCGAACAGAACTCTCAAACTATTGTGCATGATCTCTATTCAGGTTCAGTTTCAAAAATGTTGTTCGTCCAACCGCTGCTCGTCTCAAGACAGGCAACTCTATTGACGTGATGCGACCCGTTTCCTCTTGGCTTCGATGCGGGCCTTGATGAGGCGGACCCGGGCTTCCTGTGCTGCCCAATATGCTCTGCTCGCTACGGCCGTGCCTTGACGGTAACGCGCGTAAACGTCCTTCGGCTGTGCCGGTCCCTTTTGATTGTGCGCTGACTTCGAGACGGTGGGCGCCGTAGTTGGCGCCGGTGCTACATCTGGGACGGTCGCAGCTTGGTGTCCCACCGTCGTCGAGTTCATGGAGACAACACGATTGCGGGCACGATTACAATAGACCTGCGAGCGCGGAGTCATGGACTCCTCGTCGTGACCTGCTCGATATTTCATCAGGGCACGGCAAAGGTCCCCGCCTGCCAGGCGCCATGCGCGGTTCAGATAGAGAACGCCGTAGTGGATGTTGATGTCGGGCTCTGCGAGCTCTGCGTTATTTCCCCGGAATCCGAGCATCGCTGCCGTTTCGGGCCGAATCTGCATGAGGCCGATCTCGCCGACTGTGCCGATGGTGCCCGGATTGTATCCGCTTTCAACGAACACGACGGCCTCCGCTATGTCGGCGGGCAGATTGGTCCTGGCCGTTTCTCTTTCGATAATTTTTCGGATCGCCGCCCGCGACGTCGGCGTCTCTCCAGCGCCGAGATCTGCATTGTGACCGCCAGTCGCCAACGTCGGTTCCGCGTCGTTCAGAGCGTTGTCCTGAGCGTGCACGGAGGTGGATGCCAACCAAAGCACAGCGATCGCAACGTGTTTCCACGTCGCGCGGGCATTGATGCGTGTTCGATCCCGCAGCATGGAGCACGTATTATATCCTTCGAGTTAACAACCGATTTTCTGGCGGCCCGGGGTGCGGCTCGGCTCGGAAGGCGCAAGCGGCCAACGGTGTAATGAGGCTATCGCGACCGCGAGCTCTGGTCGGTTGATGTGCTTTGAGCACCGCCAGCCAATTTGTCGTCGATCGCATAGAGCGCGCAGATGGGCGACCATTTCATGCAGGCGCCAAGCGAATCGCGCTGGGCGTCATCGGTCGTGTCACGCCCCGAACGCCAGCCGTAACCGCCGTTCGGCGACACCGCAAAAGCCTTGTGCGGCATGGTGCTGGCGAGATAGCGCGAGAATTCGGCGCGCGCGGTCTCATTGAGCTGGCCGGGCGGCGGCAGCGGATCGGGCGGGCTCAGGATATTATGGCCGAGGGAGCGCTCGCGCAGGAAGGCGTCGAGATACGGCGTCCATTGCGGGCGGCCCACCACCGAATAGAGATAATGGCCATCGTCGCCGTAAGGCGGCGCCGCACTGAATTTCGCGTTGCCGCCGGCGGCGCGAAATCCGTCATGGAGGCGGTGCGCGAGATCGGGACCGAAGAAGGAATCATTGGTGGCATAGACCCACAGCATCGGCACGCGTGAGGTCTTGCCGAAGGTGGCGAAGGCCTGCACCAGCCCATCGGGATTGCAGACGTCGTCGTCATCGCGCGAGCCGCGGCCGCCGGCAAAGCTGATCGCGGCGACGAGGCCGGCCGGCGCCTGCGCGGTCAGCGCGACGGTGGCGAGCCCGCCGGCGGAATGGCCGACCGCGATCATGCCCGACGTCGTCACGTCGGCCCTGCGCGCCATCGCATCGATCGCCGCGCGCAAATCCGCCACCGCGACCGCTGCCGCCGGCAGGTAAGCGGCATTCGCGCAACCGCCGACGCTGTCGACGCGGCCGCCCGGCGAGGTGCCGTAGCCGCGCCGCATCACGATCAGCGCGGCAAAGCCGCGCCGGGCATATTCAAGAGCGATGCCGTAATATTTGTGCGCGGACATCGTCGCGCGATCGTCAAAACTGCGCGGCGAGCCGTGGCTGAGCAGCGCAAGCGGATAGCGCTTCGTGCCGGCCGGCCGGACCAGGAACGCCTCCAGCCCCTGCGACCCGGCCTCCGCCATGGGGATGCGCAAATCCTCGGTGTAGAACTCCGCGGCCATCGCATCGGCCACGATGCCGGCCATCGCAAGCCCGGCAATCAGAACAACCAAGAGCCTCTGAAACAGCGTCATGCCCCGACTCGAAAAGCCCCGATCGAAAAGACCATAGCATGATCTCAGGAACGGCCGCCCCGCCGCGCGTGTTGTGCCCTTGGCGGGAGCCCGGCCGATGCTATGGTATTCCGCAATTTCTACGACAGGACGAGGTATATTCAGTGGCTGATGTTCATCCCGCGGCGGGCAAGCAGGCCTCGCCGGACGCGCTCACCAACATTCCGCGGCTGGTGACGGCCTATTTCGCTGGCAAGCCTGATGTCGCCGATCCCGCGCAGCGGGTGGCGTTCGGCACATCCGGCCATCGCGGCACCTCGTTCAAGAACAGCTTCAACGAGGGCCATATCCTCGCGACGACGCAGGCGATTTGTGATTATCGACGAGAAAAGGGGCTGACCGGTCCGCTGTTCATCGGCATCGACACCCATGCGCTGGCCGAGCCGGCGCTGGTCAGCGCCGTCGAGGTGTTCGCGGCCAACGGCGTCGACATCATGATCGACAAGGACGGCGGCTACACGCCGACGCCGGTGATCTCGCACGCGATTCTGACCTACAACAAGGGCCGCACCTCGGGCCTTGCCGACGGCGTCGTCGTCACGCCGTCACATAATCCGCCGGAGGACGGCGGCTACAAGTACAATCCGCCCCATGGCGGCCCGGCCGACACCGACGCGACCTCCGTGGTCGAGAAGCGCGCCAATGCCTATCTCGCCGATGGCCTCAAGGGTGTGAAGCGCATCGACTACGCCAGGGCGCGCAACTCCGCGAACGTCCACGCCTATGACTTCATCACGCCCTACGTTGCCGATCTCGGCAACGTGGTCGATCTCGACCTCGTCAAATCCGCCGGCATCAATATCGGCATCGATCCGCTCGGCGGCGCCGCCGTGCATTACTGGCATCCGATCATCGAGCGCTACGGCCTGAAGGCGACCGTGGTGAACGAGGCGATCGATCCGACCTTCCGCTTCATGACGGTGGACTGGGACGGCAAGATACGCATGGATTGCTCCTCACCTTACGCAATGGCCAGCCTGATCGCGATGCGCGACCGCTTCGACGTCGCCTTTGCCAACGACACCGATGCCGATCGGCACGGCATCGTGACGCGCACCGGCGGACTGATGAATCCGAACCATTATCTCGCGACTGCGATCTCCTATCTGTTCGCGCACCGCCCGAACTGGGGCAAGGATGCCGCGATCGGCAAGACCGTGGTGTCGAGCTCGATCATTGATCGCGTCGCCAAGAAGCTCGGCCGCAAGCTGGTCGAGACGCCGGTCGGCTTCAAATGGTTCGTCGACGGGCTCCTCAGCGGCGGTTTTGGCTTCGGCGGCGAGGAGAGTGCAGGCGCCTCGTTCCTGCGCCGTGACGGCACGGTGTGGACCACCGACAAGGACGGCATCATCCTCGGCCTGCTCGCCGCCGAGATCATGGCGAAGACCGGCCGCGATCCGAGCCAGCTCTTCAACGACCTCACCGCCGAGCTAGGCGTGCCCCATTACGCGCGCATCGACGTCGCCGCGACCACGCCGCAGAAAAACATCCTGAAGTCCGTCACGCCCGAGCAGCTCGGCCTGAAGGATCTCGCCGGCGATCCAGTCCGGGCGACGCTGAGCAAGGCGCCCGGCAACGGCCAGCCCTTCGGCGGCATCAAGGTCGAAACCGATTTCGGCTGGTTCGCCGCGAGGCCGTCGGGCACCGAGGACGTCTACAAGATCTACGCGGAAAGTTTTCGCAGCACCGAGCACCTGAAGCGGATCCAGGAAGAAGCGCAGGCGGGGTTGATGAAGGTGTTCGGAGCGTAAAAGGCGTAGGACAAGCGCCGGTCTTGCCTCCTTCGGAGATGGTGCTTCAGCCGCGGCGATTGTCGCACGTCATGGCCGGGCCTTGTCCCGGCCATCCACGTCCTTGCCGTGCCACGAAGGCTCGTGCGCAGCGCCTGTTCTTGTAGTTTCCTGGCTCTGTATACCGTTAGAGAGACAAAGGTATTTAGATACGCTGTTTCGCCCTTGAACGATTTCATTCCTGCGATATTGTATACACAACGTATTCAACAGCCTTGGGAGCGAGACCGGTGACAAAACCCTTCCCGATGAACGCCTGGTACGTCGCCGCGTGGGATGCCGACGTGAAGCCGGCGCTGCTGCCGCGGACGATCTGCGGCAAGCATGTCGTGATGTACCGCAAGGCCGATGGCTCGGTGGCCGCGCTGGAGGATGCCTGCTGGCACCGCCTGGTGCCGCTGTCCAGGGGCCGGCTCGAAGGCGACACCGTCGTCTGCGGCTATCACGGCCTGAAATACAATGCGCAGGGCCGCTGTACCTTCATGCCTTCGCAGGAAACCATCAACCCGTCGGCCTGCGTCCGCGCCTATCCCGTGGTCGAACGTCACCGCTACATCTGGCTCTGGATGGGCGATCCCGCCCTGGCCGATCCCGGGCTGGTACCCGACCTGCACTGGAATCACGACCCGGCCTGGGCCGGAGACGGCAAGACCATCCACGTCAATTGCGACTACCGCCTCGTGCTCGACAATCTCATGGACCTCACCCACGAGACTTTCGTGCACGGCTCGTCCATCGGCAACGAGGCGGTCGCAGAGGCGCCGTTCGACGTCACCCATGGCGAGAAAACGGTGACGGTGACGCGCTGGATGCGCGGCATCGAGGCGCCGCCGTTCTGGGCCAAGCAACTCGGCAAGCAACCCGGCAAGTCCGGTCTCGTCGACCGCTGGCAGATCATCCGCTTCGAAGCGCCGTGCACGATCGCGATCGACGTCGGCGTGGCCCCGACCGGCACCGGCGCGCCGGAAGGCGACCGCTCGCAAGGCGTCAACGGTTTTGTGCTCAACACCATCACGCCCGAGACAGAGAAGACCTGCCATTACTTCTGGGCCTTCGTGCGCAACTATCAGCTCGGCGAGCAGCGCATCACCACCGAGATCCGCGAAGGCGTCTCCGGCATCTTCCACGAGGACGAGCTGATCCTCGAGGCGCAGCAGCGCGCGATGGACGAGAACCCCGATCGCATCTTCTACAACCTCAACATCGATGCCGGCGCGATGTGGACGCGTAAGCTGATCGACCGGATGGTGGCCAAGGAAAACCCGCCGCAGCACCTCCAGGCCGCGGAGTAAGCGTATGGCCGAGCGTGAGGTCGACCGCTCCGTCTCGCAGACCGTAAAGGCGCAGCTCGCGCTGCGCGACCAGATCCTCTCGGGCGCGTTGCGGCCCGGCGAGCGCATCTCCGAACTCCAGGCGGTGGAGACCACCGGCGCCTCGCGCACTCCGGTGCGCATGGCGCTGGTGCGGCTGGAGGAGGAGGGGCTGCTGGAGGCGATCCCGTCCGGCGGCTTCATGGTTAAGGCGTTTTCGGAACGCGACATCTCCGATTCCATCGAGCTGCGCGGCACGCTGGAGGGCCTTGCCGCGCGCTTTGCCGCCGAACGCGGCGTCTCCGCGCGCGAGCTCGAGCCGCTCAAGGAATGCCTCGCGGCGATCGACGAGCTGCTGCGCCAGGTCCCGATCTCGGTCGATGCCTTCTCGTCCTATGTCACGCTGAATGCGCGCTTCCACGCACTGCTCACGGAATTGTCGCGCAGCCCACCGTTGATCCGGCAGATCGACCGCGCCTCGGCGCTGCCGTTCGCCTCGCCAAGCGGTTTTGTGATGGCGCAATCTGCATTGCCCGAGGCGCAGCAGATCCTGATCATCGGCCAGGAGCACCACCGCGTCGTGATCGACGCCATCGAGAACCGCGAGGGCGCGCGCGCCGAAGCCGTGATGCGTGAGCATGCGCGCCTCGCGGTGCGGAACTTGCGGCTTGCGCTACGCAACAGGACTCATCTCGACCTGCTGCCGGCGCTCGCGCGGATCAGCTCCGCCGCAACCGAATAGGGCAGTCACCATGCGCTTCATCGAAACCTGGATTCCGGCGACGCTCGTCTCGACGCGCGATCTCGCGCCGGGCATCCGCGAATTCCTGATCCTGCCGGACCGGTTCGACGGCGCCGCCTATCCGGTCGGCAGCCACGTCAATGTCAGCGTCACCATCGACGGGCAGCCCGAGACGCGGTCCTATTCGCTGGTCGGCGAAGCCTCGTCGCGCGGCTTGAAGATCGCGGTGCGCCGCGCGGAGGATTCGCGCGGCGGCTCGCGCTATATGTGGTCATTGCAGCCGGGCGCGCGGCTCGACATCACGACGCCCGCCTCGCTGCTCGCGGTCGACTGGGCGCGCCAAAACTACTGTCTGATCGCCGGCGGCATCGGCATCACGCCGATCCTCGGCGCCGCGCAGGCGCTGGCGCGGCGCGGCGCCGATGTGGTGCTGCACTATGCCGTGAGTTCGCGCAACGACGCTGCCTATCTCGACGATCTTGCAAGTCTGCTTGGTGATCGTCTGGTGGTTCATGCCAGCAACGAAGGCCGCCGGCTCGATCTCGACGCGTTGTTTGCGTCATTGGCGCCGGGCACGCTGGTGCTGTTCTGCGGCCCGATGCGGATGCTGGATGCCGCGCGACACGCCTGGATCGGCGCGGGCCATCCGCTTCCCGATCTCCGCTACGAGACGTTCGGCTCCAGCGGCACGCTGCCGACCGAGACATTTCGCGTGCGCCTGAAGGGCTCCAACGTCGAGCTCGAAATTCCGCGCGAGCGCTCGATGCTGGACGTGCTCAATGCCAACGGCCACGACGTGATGTACGATTGCAAGCGCGGCGAATGCGGCCTGTGCGCCATCGACGTGGTCGAGGTCGACGGCGAGATCGACCATCGCGACGTGTTCTTCAGCGACCATCAGAAGGAGAGCAACCAGAAGATCTGCGCCTGCGTCTCCCGCGCGCGAGGGACGATCACCATAGACACGCTGTTGCGCGCGGATGCGATTTGACGGAATTGCAGCGGGATCCAACTGGCGGAATGGAAGGCGCCACGGGCTCCACCTCGCCCGCAAGCGGGAGAGGTCGCGCCGAAGGCGCGGGTGAGGGCTCTCTCCTCTTGGGGGCTCCCTCTATGGAGACACCCTCTCCCCAACCCTCTCCCGCTTGCGGGAGAGGGAGCGCACCTCCTCCGTAGCAGCACCAATCCTACTCCTAACGCGCGCTACGCCGCGTAACTCGCCCGAAGCTTCTTCGGATCCAGCAGCGCTAGAACATGATCCGTCGACACCGGCCGGCTGATCAGATAACCCTGCACCTCGTCGCAACTGATCTGGCGCAGATATTCGAGCTGGTCCGCGGTCTCGACCCCTTCGGCGACCACGTCGATGCGCAGGTCGCGTGCGAGGCCGATGACCGACTTCACGATTGCGGCGCAGTCCGGTTGCACCAGCATGTCGCGGATGAACGATTGGTCGATCTTGATGCGGCTGAATGGCAGCTTGCGCAGGTAAGTCAGCGAGGAGAAGCCGGTGCCGAAATCGTCGAGCGCAACCGTGACGCCGAGTTCCAGCAGCGCGTTCAGGACCGACGCGGCCGAGCCGTATTTCGACAGCAGCATCGATTCGGTGATCTCGATCTCGAGCCGGTGCGGCGCGATCTTCGCATCGGCAAGCGCCTGCACGATGATCTGGAGGATGGCTGTGTTGTGAAACTGCGCGGCCGAAAAATTCACGGCGACCCTGATCTCCTCGGGCCACTCGGCAACCGTCGCGCAGGCGCGGCGGACGACCCATTCGCCGATCTCGTGGATCAACCCGGTCTCCTCCGCGATCGGTATGAATTCGCTCGGCGGCACCAATCCGCGCTGGGGATGCTGCCAGCGCAGCAGCGCCTCGAAGCCGGTGATGCGGTTGTCGCCGAGGTCGAGGAACGGCTGGAACACCAGGAACAGCTCATCCCTGGCGATGGCGCCTTCCAGATCCGATTGCAGCGCCTTGCGGTCGCGAGACACCTTGTCGTCACTGGCCTCGAAGAAACACACTGTGCCGGGGCCCGCTTTCTTGGCACGGTAGAGCGCGGCATCGGCATTCTTCATGACGTCAAGCGGTGTGTTGCCGTCCCGCGGAGCGAGCACGATGCCGACGCTGGTCGCGCCGACGACCTGGCGGCCCTCGATCTGGAACGCTTCGTCGAACGCCGCAATGAAGCGCTCGGCGATCTCGAGCGCATCCTCCGGCCGTGCCAGATTGGCCATCACCAGCGCGAACTCGTCGCCGCCGATGCGTGCGACATGCTCGGCCGCGCGGGTGCAGCGTTGCAGGCGGCCTGCGATCTGGATCAAAAATTCGTCGCCGGCGGGATGGCCGAACTTGTCGTTGACCTCCTTGAAGCGATCGAGATCGAGCAGAAGCACCGCGAATTCCTCGCCGGACAGAGCGAGCCGCTTCAAGGCAGCATCGAGCGTTTCGTTGAAGGCGACCCGATTGGGCAGATGGGTCAGAGAATCCTGCCGCACCGTGCGCTCGGCCTCGATCTGCCGCATCACGCGTCGTGCGAACGCCAGCGAATTGACGAATACCGCACGCAGCAGCACGCTCCCGTACACCACCACCAGGATAGCCATCAGCATATAGGCGGGATCACCGTCCCGGCCGAGGCAGATCGCGATGCCGATGAAGATCGGTGTCGTAAAAGCGATCGCCGCAATCGGGATCGTGGCGAAGGCCAGCGCGCCGCCGGCCAGCATGCCCGAGCAAAGGCAGGTAATGACGAGCTGGCCGCCGGTCGCTGCGTGGGCGAAGAAGGCGACCGGGACGATGCCCCAGGCGGCGCCAAGCACGAAAGCGTTGCGCACCAGCCGATGCATTGCCCGGCGCGAGACGAATTGCGGTTTGGTGATGCGGCGTGAGGCGTGCGATTGCAGGCCGAACGCGATCGCTGCGCCGGCCACGACGATGGCCCAGGCCAGCGCAAACTTCCAGTCGGGCGAATGCCACAGCGCAACAGCGAGTACGGCAGCATTGCAGGCGTTCGCCAGCATGATGGCGACCGAATAGCCGAGCACCAGCGACATCTGTTCGGCGCGGATATGGCCGGCGACGGCTTCGTCGGTTGCAGGACCGCCAAAGGCCGACAGATCGCCGGCGAACAGCCGCGCGAAATAGCTGGTCGTTTGAGTCCGCATTGCAGAGCCTAGCAGCATGGGCCGGTTGTCCGGCCCGACCCGGAGAATTCGCTGCAAACCTTTGACGAACTATGAATTATCCGAGCTTGCGACGATCACCGCGACCACTTCTGCGTGTTCGTCACGGAGTATCGATAACAAATCGATACAAATGCGCGGCGGTAACGCTCAGCCGAGAGCGGATGCTCTTGAACTCGCGCCGCAACCAGGGCGCGTTCCACCCATGTCGCGGAGCGGGTCAGAGGATCTTGTCGGGCCGCAAGCGGACTTGCGGCCCGACGCCTCATCATAAGTCCAAGCGGCCTTGAATCAGGCGAGGCCTTGTTCGGCCAGGAAATGCGTGAGCCTATCGATCTGCCGGAAGTCTACGAGGGCGGCAATGTAGCCGTCAGGACGCACCAGCACCCAATCCCCCGGCGACACGGAATATGCCGCGCGAAAGTGCTCGCTTTCGTCGACGAGCTCCGCACCTGGACCGATGCAGTGGATGTGCAGTCCATTGCACGCCGATAGCGCTCCGCGTTTTACCTGATAGCCAAGCAGCGTCCAATGCGGCCCCTTGAGCAACCCGAACAAGCGTATGGGCTGTCCGGCGGCCCCGCGTAGCGGCGCATCCGGTGCACGGTTTCCCCCGCGGGGACCTTCCAGACGTCCCGGTATTTCCAGCGTCAGCGGTGATCCCGGATAGCCGATGTCGAGTTGCTGCACCTCACGGCCGCGTCTCATATCGCCGCGTTTGGCGGCTTCCAGCAATACGGTGGCAAGGCCGAGCATGCTTGCAGCGACGGGTCGACGTTCTCTCTCATAGCTGTCGAGCAGAGTTGCGGAAGCGCCACGGATGACCGCCGCGAGCTTCCAGCCGAGGTTGTAGGCATCCTGCACGCTGGTGTTGAGGCCTTGTCCACCCGTCGGCGGATGAATGTGAGCCGCATCGCCAATCAGAAATGCACGGCCGTCCCTGTACCGATCGGCGAGGCGCGCGTTCATCTGATAGGCCGACGCCCAGTGCACGCGCCGGATGCGGATATCGTTGCGCCCCGTGCGCTCGGCGACCATCGCTGATAGCCCGTCGGCCGATAGATCGACTTCGCCTTCGAGCGGAACCGGTGCCTGCAACTGGAAGAGCTCCGTCCCGGCCAGTGGACACAGCGCGATCTGGCGATCCATTGCACCATCGTTGAAGCGGTGCCACGCCGTGCGGTCCAGCCCCGTCAGGACAATATCGGCGACGACGGCACGCACGCCAAGCGTCTTGCCTTGAAAACCGATATTGAGAGCGTGACGGACGAAGCTGCGGCCTCCATCGGCGCCGGCGAGGTAACGCACCCGCACCGTCTCCTCACCGGCCGGGCCTGACAGACGCGCAGTCGCGCCGTCCTGATCCTGCTCCAGGCCCACCAATTCGCGGCCGAATTCCACCCGCCCGCCAAATTCGAGCAGGCGTTCGCGCATCACGCTCTCGGTCAGAAATTGCGGGATCATTAGCGCCATGTGGTAGGGCTCTGCGGGTGTCGGGGCGGTTTGCTCAGAAACCTCCGACTCGATGAAGCTGCCATCGTCCCGATATTTCCGCTGTGGCGGGTAGAGACCGCCGGCCGCAACGATACGATCGATGATGCCGAGGTCCTCGAAAATCTCCTGGGTTCGGGGCTGGATTCCCTTGCCGCGAGACCCGTGAAACGGACCGTCGCTCTTCTCGATCAGCCGAAAGGATATGCCCCGCCGGGCGAGATCGATAGCGAGCGTAAGGCCCGCCGCGCCTGCTCCGCATATCAGAACATCCGGCTTGAATTGCTTTGTCATGGCACCCTCAATATGTGTAATATGCACGCATTAAGCAGAGGGCAATCGGAATGTCAAGAAGGGTGCAAAATACACATATTAAAAAGCAGGTGCGCTCTCTTCACGAAGCGTTGATCGACATCGCCAGTGTCATGAATCGCCGGCAGGGCGACGACATGATGATTCGCGAAGCGGGCATATCGCTCGATCGCGCGCTGTTTCCGCTGCTCGTGGGCATCGAGCGGCGTGGTCCGATCGGCGTCGTCGACCTCGCCGATCGCATGGGACGGGACTACACGACGGTCAGCCGGCAGGTCGCGAAACTGGAAAGTCTAGGCTTGATCAAGCGCCGCGCCAGCGAAGCGGATCGCCGTGTCAGTGAGGCCACGATCACCCCGAGCGGGAAAGCCATGACGGACGCGATCGACCGGGCACGCGAACGGATCGTCGCGGCGATGTTTGCGACCTGGGACGATCAGGATGTCGAGGACCTGGTGCGTTTGATGCGCAAGCTCGCGGACGCGATGATCGCGCCTGATCGTCCGACGTGAAGTCTGATCGGACGCCCGCAAGTGCAGCGCTTGGTCAGTGCCCCAGCTGCTTCGGGTCGTAATAGAACCGTTCTTCGATCAACTGATCGCCCCGCCACGTCTGCCATGCGATCTCATCCAACGTTCGGATGATGCCTTCGGCGTTGGTGAAGCTGAAGGTCCAGCGCGTCGCGACATGGTCGCCCTCGATCAGGCTTGGCCCGATGCGGACCGCCTTGACCTCCCTGGAGGCGGACAGCACGCCGCGCTCCTTGGCTACGAGCTTGTCGCGGCCGACCGTTGGTGCTGCGTTGTTCTCGTAGGTCGCAGCCTCGGGCGTATAGAACTGCTCGATCGCGCCGATGAAATCCCCGGTCTCCAATCGCTTGGCAAAAGCTTCGACGACGTCACGGCTCGGCATGGCACACCTCACGAATAACCGACTGATAGTCGGTAAATACCGACTGGTAGTCGAAAAGTCAACTGGCTGCCTGTGCCGAATTCGATTAGACGAAGACTCATGGCGAAACAGGCGGAGCGGCGGGCAGCGACTTCGGAGGCGATCCTGACGGCGGCGCGCCGCTTGTTGGGAGCACAAGGATTTGGCGCGACGACGATGGACGAGATCGCCGAAGCCGCCGGCGTCGCCAAGGGCGCGGTCTATCATCACTTCAAGACCAAGGAGGCGGTGTTCGAAGCGGTGTTCGACCAGGTCTCGCGCGATCTGGTCGCCGAGATCGACAGCGCCGCGCGGGCCGAAAAGGACGTGCTTGCTGCGATGGTCGCCGGCACCCAGCATTATTTTGCCGCAACCGCCAAGGGCCCGACCGGTCAGATCATCCTGCGCGACGGCCCGGCCGTGCTCGGCTGGGAGCGCTGGCGCGAGATCGACGCCAAACATTTCGGCGGCAAGCTGCCGCGTGCGATTGCGGCGGCGATGGAGGCCGGGCTGATCGCACGGCAGCCGGTCGAGCCGCTGGCCCGGCTTCTGCTCGGTGCGGTGACGGAGGCCGCGGTCGCCTGCGCCGGGCGCGCGGATATCGCAAGGGCAGGGGCGGAATACGCCCGTGCGTTCAAGTCGCTGGTCGAGGCGCTGCGCGTCGCTGCATGATCGTGCTAAGTGACGAAACGGAAACGCCCACACCCAACAAAAAGAACAGTAGCGCATGAACGCAACTTCCTCCCTCACGCCCTCCGATCCTGAATTCGACTACATCATCGTCGGTGCCGGCTCCGCCGGCTGCGTTCTCGCCAACCGGCTGTCGGCGAACGGCAAGCATAGCGTTTTGCTGCTTGAAGCAGGCCCGAAGGATTCCAACATCTGGATCCACGTGCCGCTCGGCTACGGAAAGCTGTTCAAGGAAAAGACCGTCAACTGGATGTACCAGACCGAGCCGGAGCCCGAGCTGAAGGGGCGCCAGGTGTTCCAGCCGCGCGGCAAGACGCTGGGGGGATCGAGCTCGATCAACGGCCTGCTCTATGTCCGCGGCCAGCACGAGGACTATGACCGCTGGCGCCAGCGCGGCAACACCGGCTGGGGCTATGACGACGTGCTGCCCTATTTCAGGAAGGCCGAGAACCAGTCGCGTGGCGCGGATCAATATCACGGCAGCGGCGGCCCGCTGCCGGTGTCCAACATGGTCGTGACCGACCCGCTGTCGAAAGCCTTTATCGACGCCGCCGTCGAGAACGGCTTGCCCTACAATCCTGATTTCAACGGCGCCACACAGGAAGGCGTCGGCCTGTTCCAGACCACGACGCGCAACGGCCGCCGCGCCTCGACGGCGGTGGCCTATCTTGGCCCCGCCAAGACGCGCGGCAATCTCAAGATCGAAACCGGCGCGCTCGGCCAGCGCGTGCTGTTCGAGGGCCGCCGCGCGGTCGGCGTCGAATACCGTCAGGGCGCGACGGTGCGCCGCGCCCGCGCGCGCAGGGAGATCGTGCTGTCGAGCGGCGCCTACAACTCGCCGCAGCTGCTCCAGCTCTCCGGCGTCGGTCCTGCCGACCTCCTGCGCAAGCACGGCATCGACATCGTGCTGGACGCGCCGGGCGTCGGTCACGACCTCCAGGACCACATGCAGGTCCGCATCGTGATGCGCTGCTCGCAGAAGATCACGCTGAACGACACCGTCAATCACCCGCTCCGCCGCACGCTGGCCGGCGCGCGCTATGCGCTGTTCCGGAAGGGATGGCTGACGATCGCGGCCGGCACGGCGGGCGCGTTCTTCAAGACCAGTCCGCGGCTGGCCTCGCCCGACATCCAGGTCCACTTCCTGCCGTTCTCGACCGACAAGATGGGCGAGAAGCTGCATGATTTCTCCGGCTTCACGGCGTCGGTGTGCCAGCTCCGTCCCGAAAGCCGCGGGACTTTGCGCATCAGAAGCGCCGACCCGACCCTGCCGCCCGAGATCCGCATCAACTACATGTCGACAGAGACCGACCGCACCACCAATGTCGAAGCTCTGAAGATCCTGCGCAAAATATTGCATGCGCCGGCGATGAAGCCGTTCGTGGCTGGCGAGTACGACCCCGGGGCGAAGGTATCCACGGATGCCGAGCTGCTGGATTATTGCCGTGAGCGGGGCAGCACCATCTACCATCCGACCTCGACCTGTCGTATGGGCAATGATGCGCTCGCGGTGGTCGACCAGCGGCTGAAGGTGAGGGGGCTCGAAGGCCTTCGCGTGGTCGACGGCTCGATCATGCCGGACCTCGTGTCGGGGAACACCAACGCGCCGATCATCATGATCGCCGAAAAGGCTTCCGACATGATATTGGAGGATGCGCGGTGAATCCGCGCATCGAGAAGGAGCATACGGCTTGGCTACGCGACTCAAGATCGGCACACGCAAGAGCGCGATGGCGCTGGCACAGACGGAAGAGATCGCGCGCCGCCTGATCGCTGCCATGCCCGATCTCGACGTCGAGATCGTCAAGTTCGACACCACGGGCGATCTCGACCAGACCAGCAAGCTGTTGCCCCATGGCGGCAAGGGCGGTGCCTTCGTGGCGCAGATCCGCGCCGCCGTGCTGTCGGGCGAACTCCATGCGGCGATGCATTCGCTGAAGGACATGCCCGGCAACGAAGACACGCCGGGCCTCGTGATCGGTGCCACGCTGTCGCGCGATCCCGCCAATGACGCGCTGGTGCTGCGTGACGGCGTGACGGTCGAGGCGCTGCGCCAGTCGGGCGGCAAGGGCTTTAAAGTCGGCACCAACGCCGTGCGCCGTGCCGCCTATGCGCGGCGGCTATTCCCCGACGTCGAGATCATCCATTTCCGCGGCGCCGCGGACACGCGCGTGCGAAAACTCGACAATGGTGAGAAGCAGCGCCTGCCGGATGGCGGAGCGGTGGGACCTGCGGATGCGCTGATCATGGCGCGGTCGGGTCTTGACCGCGTCGGCCTTTCGCAGCGCATCGCCTACGAGTTTACCGCGGCGGAGATGCTGCCCGCGGCGGGCCAGGGCATCGTCGCGGTCGAATGTGCCGCGCAGGACTGGCAGACAAGGCAAATCCTCGCATCGATCGACGATCCCTCCGCACATGCCTCTGCCGATGCCGAGCGCGAGGTGCTGTGGGTGCTCAACGGCCACTGCAACTCGCCGATCGCGGGCTTTTCGGCGATTGCGGGCGATCAGATGTCGTTGACCGCGTCCGTGCTCGATCTCTCCGGCGACACCATCATCGAAGCTTTGCGTTCGGGCCCCGCCGATCGCCCACGCGAACTCGGCCGTGCGGTGGGTCTGGATCTGTTGGCCAAGGGCGCCGCGGAGATCATCGAGCGTAGCCGGCCGCGCTAAGCTCTTACCGAAATGCTCATGGGGGCGATGATGGTATCATGCGCCTGTTTTGCCCGACGGGTCAAACGGCCTGGTGGCGGCCGCTCGAGCCATGCCAGCCAAACTTTTTCCCAGCCTAACTTTTTCCCAGCCTAACTTTTTCAATGACTTGGCTACTGTGCATGGGGTTGTTTTCGCGTTTTTTGTTTTTCCGCTCCCCCAAGGCGCGAAATAAATCAACCCCGCACGCGCTTCAGCATCTGCTCGACATGGGCAATCGGCGTCTCCGGCTGGATGCCGTGGCCGAGATTGAAGATCAGCCGCCCTTGCGCAAAATTCGCCAGCACGTTGTCGACCGCGCGATCGAGCGCGGCGCCGCCCGTGATCAGCGCCAGCGGATCGAGATTGCCCTGCACGGCGACTTTGCTTTGCACGCGCTCGCGGATGAAGGCCGGCTCCGCGGTCCAGTCGATGCTGACGGCGTTGACACCTGTTGCCTCGACGAAACCGGGCAATTGCGCACCGGCGCCGCGCGGAAAGCCGATGATCTTCGCGTCCGGCACCTTGGCGCGCACGCCTTCGACGATGCGCCGCGTCGGCTCGACCGACCAGCGCGCGAACTCGGCGGGCGGCAGCACGCCGGCCCAGGTGTCGAAGATCTGCAAGGCGTTGGCGCCGGCCGCGAGCTGCGCCAGCAGATATTCGATCGAGTTCTCGACCAGCACGTCGATGATCTCTGCGAACGCCTCCGGATGCCGGTAGGCCATCATCCGCGCCGGCGCCTGGTCGGGCGTGCCCTGGCCGGCGACCATGTACGTCGCCACCGTCCACGGCGCGCCGCAGAAGCCGATCAGCGCGATCTTGGGATCGAGCGTACCGCGGACGATCCGCAGCGCCTCGAATACCGGCGCGAGCTTGCTGAAATCGGCGTGCTTCGCCAGTGTCGCGACCTTGGCGGGATCATCCAGCGGTTCGAGCCGTGGACCCTCGCCGATTTCGAAGCGCACGGAACGTCCGAGCGCATAGGGGATCACCAGAATGTCGGAGAAGATGATCGCCGCGTCGAAGCCGAACCTCCGGATCGGTTGCAGCGTCACTTCGGCGGCGAGTTCCGGGTTGAAGCAGAGATCGAGGAAGCCGCCGGCCTTGGCGCGCACCTCGCGATATTCCGGCAAATAACGGCCGGCCTGCCGCATCATCCAGACCGGCGGGATGACTTGCCGCTGGCCGGTGAGGACGTCGATGAAGGGTTTTGTCGCAGACTGGGGCACGAACGGTCCTGAAGATGGTTACGGCTCCTGATACACCGCCGCAGCCCCGAGCGGAACAGGGGAACCAGCGCAACTGAACCGCGTTGACCAGCCAACGGAGGAAGAGATCATGGCTGAGACATTCAACCCCGCCCCGCATGACAAGCATGCCGACGATCTGCACGAAGCGCTCGCTGCCGACCGCCACGCCAAGCTTGACGCCGGGCTGGAAGATACCTTCCCGGCCTCCGATCCCGTGAGCGCCGCCCAGCCGGCGCCCTCGAAGGCCGATGCGGATGCCGACAATCCCTCGCTCTGGAACAAGGTGAAGGCCATCTTCGCCTAGCAGCCGGGACGCCGGATTCCGACAGGTTTGCTAATGCCTTGTTAGCGATGTGCTGATGCCGGCGTCCGTACGACTACGGGAAACCGGAGACGTAACCGCATATTGCTGCAGGCGTTTCAGAGTTCGATAACAGAAACGGCAGAGTTTCCGATCATCGGAGAAATCTGCCGCATGAACGCTGTGACCCAAAGAGCCGGATGGAGCCGCCTGCCGCTGCGGGCGGCCGCGTTCGTCGCGCTGACCTGCGCGACCATCCTCGGCGTCAGTGGCTGGCGGGAATGGGCGGCGCGCGACGCGGTGCTCAAGGGCGCCGAGACCGAGATGGCGAACGTTGCGCGCTCGCTGACCCAGCATGCCGAGGACAGCCTCGATCTCCTGGATTCAGGCGTCGTCGGCGTCGTCAGCCGGCTGGAGATGGACGGCACCGAGCCGGCCACGATCGCCAAGCTCAGAACCCTGCTGGAGGCGCGCAAGAAGGCGATGGAGCGCGTCCACAGCCTCGCCATCATCGACGACCTCGGCAATTTGTTGACCTCGCCCGGCACGATCGGCTCGACGTTCAACGACGACGCGTTTTTCCGCTATCACCAGCTCTCGCCGAAACGTGAGCCCCATATCGGCCGCCCGGTGAAAAGCCTGCTGGATGGCGAGTGGGTCGTCACCCTGTCGCGGCGCTTCAACAAGCTCGACGGCAGCTTCGGCGGCGTAGTGCTCGCGACCATCAGCTCGAGTTATCTCTCGCATTTCTACGAGCAGTTCGAGATCGGCCGCAACAGCTCGGTGGCGCTGATGCACGGCGACGGCATGATCATTGCGCGCAATCCCAGCAACGACAGGTTCGTCGGCCGCAGCGTCGGCGACACCCCGCTATTCCGCGACGCCGGCCTGCAGCAGCCGAGCGCTGCCTATCATTTCAAGTCGCCGCTGGACGGCGCCGCACGCGTCAGCTTCTTCAAGCGCAGTAGCCGTTATCCGCTCGTCCTGCTCGCCACCGTCGACAAGGACGAACTGCTGGCGCCCTGGCGCGCTGCAGCGATCTCGCGCATGCTCTACGTGCTCGCGCTGGTCATGCTGATCGCAATCATCGGTGCGGTGCTGGTGCGGCAGCTGCAGCGGGGCCAGCGCATGGCCGCCGCGCTGGTCGAGAAGGAAGCGCATTTCCGGCTGCTTGCCGAAGGCTCCAGCGACATGGTGACGCGTATCGGGCTCGACGAGCGGCTGCGCTATGTCTCGCCGTCGTCGATCCGCGTCGTCGGCTGGCGCGCCAACCAACTGATTGGAACGCCCGCGCTCGCCGGCGTTCACGCGGATGATCGGCCGCAGGTCCAGGCTCTCGTCGATGCCATGAAGCGCGGCGAGAAGGAGGAGGCGCGCGTCACCTATCGCAACGCGCACCGGCTGAACGGCGAAGTCTGGCTCGAATCGACCATGCGGGTGACCCGCAAGGACAATGGCCGCGCCGACGGCGTGGTCGCGATCTCGCGCGACATCACCGAGCAGAAGAAGCTGGAGACCAGGCTGGAAACCCTCGCGATCGAGGACAGCCTCACCGGGCTTGCCAATCGCCGCCGCTTCGACGAACGGCTGAAGGAGGAGTGGGCGCGCGCTTATCGCGACCGCTCCAGCCTCTCATTGCTGATGATCGACGTCGACCACTTCAAGTCCTACAACGACGAATACGGCCATCCCGCGGGCGATGCCTGCCTGCGGCTGGTGGCGCAGATCTTCGCCGCCGAGATGCAGCATCCCGGCGATCTGGCGGCGCGCTACGGCGGCGAGGAGTTCGCCGTGCTGCTGCCGAACACCGACGCCGCGGGCTGCGCCCGGATCGGCGAGCGGATTCGACGGGCGATCCGCGATGCGGGCCTCGTCCACACCAGCAACCATGCGTCCGGCTGCGTCACCGCTTCGCTCGGCGGTGCAGCCTGCCGGCCGGCGCTGGAGCGCACGGCTGGCGTTGTCTCGCTCGTCGAGGCCGCCGACCAGGCGCTCTATGCCGCGAAGGAGGCCGGGCGCAACCGGCTGATGATGTCGGGCGAGGTGACCAACCTTCTGCGCAAGGCGTCCGGTCAGTAACACCGCTCAATTCAATAATGTGGTGGGGGCTCATTGGCTGCTCCCGGCGCATTCGCCTCGGCCTCCTGCAGCCGCTCGCCGAGCTCCGCGATCTTCCGCGTCAGCGCGTCGATCTGCCTCCACTGCGCGGTGATGGTCTGGTTCAGCGTCTCGATCGTGTCGTCCTGATAGGCGAGGCGCGTTTCCATCGTGTCGATGCGCTCGCCGAGCGTCTTGATCTCATTCGTCACGTGCCGTGTCCTTGTCCCTTTCGCGCAATCCAAGTTCGTGCAATCCAAGTTCTTGCAATCCAAGTTTTTGCGAGCCAAGTTCTCGCAAACCATGGCCGAGCGCGACGCGCTCGTCGAACACGAAGCATTCGCCGCGCCAGCGGCTCTGCGCCTCCGGCACCTCTTCCAGATATTTGAGAATGCCGCCCTTGAGGTGATTGACCTCGGCAAAGCCGCGCGCGAGCAGATGCGCGCTCGCCTTCTCGCAGCGGATTCCGCCGGTGCAGAACATCGCGATCCTGCGGTGTTTGGCGGGATCGAGCTGCTCGGCTGCAAATTCCCTGAACTGGCCGAAGCTCTTGATGCCGGGATCGATCGCGCCGTCGAACGTCCCCATCGCCACCTCGAAGGCGTTTCTGGTGTCGAGCACCAGCGTGTCGGGCGCCGTGATCAGTGCGTTCCATTCGCTCGCCTCGACATAGGTGCCGACTTGGCGCGTCGGATCGGCGGCCTGATCGCCGAGCGTGACGATCTCTTTCTTGAGCCGCACCTTGAGCCGGCCGAATGGCATCGCCTCGGCGGTCGAGAATTTCAGTTCGAGATTGTTTAGCCTGCCGTCGAACATGTCGCTGTGCGCGAACTCATGGGCGAGAGCGTCGATCGCCTCGGCCGTGCCGGCGACTGTGCCGTTGATGCCCTCCTGCGCCAGCAGCACGCTACCCTTTAACGCCAGGCCTGCACAGAATGCGCGCAACGGCTCGCGCAGCTCGCGGTAATCGGGCAGGGCGGCGAATTGGTAGAAGGCGGCGACCTTGTAAATCATGGTGTCCGTTTAGCAGGCGGCCCGCGCCCGGAAAACCCGCAACGCGCAGCTCTATTCCCAGCGGGTAGCAGCCATTTCCCTGGTATGCCAGCATTGCCCCGGCGGGCCGGAATGTGTCATGTAAGCCCGGTTTTTCCGACCCCGGCGCACCATCCGCGCGAGACGCCCAACGAGAGCAAGGATTCGATGAGAAACTTCCATTTCCCCGGCAGGTCCACGGTCCACGCCACCAACGCAATGGTGGCGACCTCGCATCCGCAGGCGTCGCTCGCCGCGATCGAGGTGCTGCGCGAGGGTGGCACGGCGGTGGACGCGGCGGTGGCGGGCTCGGCGCTGCTCGGCGTGATCGAGCCGCAATCGACCGGCATCGGCGGCGACTGCTTTGCGCTGATCCAGCCGCGCGGCGAAGGCAAGATCATCGCCTATAACGGCTCCGGCCGCGCCCCCAAGGCGGCGAACGCCGATTGGTATATCGAGCGCAAGATCAACTCCGTGCCGCTGACTTCGGCGCATGCGGTCTCGGTCCCCGGCGTGATCGACGCCTTTGCGACTGTTTTGCGCGATCACGGCAAGTTCGGCTTCGACCGGCTGCTCCAGCCCGCGATCAAGGCGGCCGAAGAAGGCTACGTCGTCGCCCCTCGCATCGCCTTCGACTGGAAGAACCAGTTCGAGAAGCTGAAGCGCGGCACCAACACCGAGCGCTATCTGCTGCCGCACGGCAAGCCGCCGGTGGCCGGCGATGTCATCCGCCAGGCGGAGCTCGGCAAGACGCTGCGGGCGATCGCCAGGGACGGTCGCGACGCCTTCTACAATGGCCCGATCGCGGAAGACATGGTGGAGACCCTGCGCGGAATTGGCGGCCTGCACACGCTCGACGATTTCGCCGCGCACACCACCGAGACGACGACGCCGATCGGCACGATGTACAAGGGCTACGACGTCTGGCAGTGCCCGCCGAACGGACCCGGCCTCACCATGCTGCTGATGTTGAACATCCTGTCGCGGTTCGACCTGACAAAATACGCGCCGCTCAGCATCGAGCGTTTCCATCTCGAAGCCGAGGCCGCGCGCATCGCCTACATGCATCGCGAGCTGCATGTCTCCGATCCCGAGCATATGCAGATCGAGGTCGCCAAAATCCTCGCCAAGGAATTCTGCAACGAGCACATCGACAAGATCCGCATGGACGGTATGCTCGACCTGCCGAACGTCGCGCCGCCGATGAATCCCTCGACCATCTACATCACGGTCGTGGACAAGGACCGCAACGTCTGCTCGTTCATCAACTCGATCGCGCATTCATTCGGCTCGGCGATCGTCTCGAACAAGACCGGCGTCCTGCTCCAGAACCGCGCCGGCGGCTTCCGTATCCAGCCCGGCCACCCGAATTGCATCGCCGGCGGCAAGCGTCCGCTGCACACGATCATGCCGAGTCTGCTCACCAAGGACGGCCGGTCCGTGATGCCGTTCGCAGTGATGGGCGGACAGTATCAGCCGGTTGGCCAGACCCATGTGGTGACCAACATTCTCGACTATGGCTGTGACGTGCAGGAGGCGATCGATATGCCGCGCGGCCTGCATTACGAGGGCCAGTACCAGCTCGAGGACAGCATGCCGGCCGATATCGTCGAAGGCCTGAAGAAGCTCGGCCACAAGACTACCAGCGTGGTCGGTCCGCTCGGCGGCGCCCAGGCGATCTGGATCGACTGGGACAAGGGCACGCTCACCGGCGGTTCCGATCCGCGCAAGGATGGTTGCGCCCTCGGCTACTGACCACCGCGCACGGGGTTCCCTGCGCACGATCAGGAAAAATTGACGAAGGGCGACGCGGCATTTGCTGCGTCGCCCTTTCTCGTTCGGAACGGAGCTCATTGCTTCAGGTTAAGGGCGATGAGCGGTGCAGGTGTGCGCTGCTTTTGCTCGAAGCGGCGGAGGCCCTCCATGTCCGAAAAACCAGGTTCCGGACGATCCGGATTCGATCGGCGCGCCTTCATAGCGGGCGCTGCCGGCAGTGCGCTGGTCCCTATGACGGCGCGCGCGGCCACTCAGGATGCGAGCGTGTCAGCCGCGCAGGATCCGGCGCTTCCGGTTGATGTCACGCTGCGGGTCAACGGCAAGGACAAGCGCCTGCACATTGACGCCCGCACCACGGTGCTCGATGCGCTGCGTGAACATCTCAAGCTCACCGGCAGCAAGAAGGGCTGCGACCACGGCCAGTGCGGCGCCTGCACGGTGCTGATCGACGATCGGCGCGTGGTATCGTGCCTGACGCTCGCGCTCGCAGCCGAGGGGCAGGAGATCACGACGATCGAGGGCCTTGCCACCGACGATCATTTGCATCCGATGCAGCAGGCTTTTGTCGACAACGACGCCTTTCAATGCGGCTATTGCACGCCGGGCCAGATCATGTCCGCCGTGGCCTGCGTCAAGGAGGGGCATGCGGGCAGCGAGGCCGACATCCGCGAATATATGAGCGGCAACATCTGCCGCTGCGCCGCCTATCCCAACATCGTCGCCGCCGTGAAGCAGGCCGCGCCGGAGATCATGAAAGGCTAGGCGCATGCGACCGTTTTCGTATCAGAGAGCAACAGATCCTGACTTGGCCGTGCAGGCGCTCAGCGCTGCCGCGGCTGCGAACAATCCGTTGACGCAGGCCGCGGCACAGCCGCTCGCCGGCGGCACCACGCTGATCGACCTGATGAAGCTGGACGTGATGCGTCCCGCCGCGCTCGTCGATATCAATCCGCTTGCTAGCGGCTGGTCCGCGATCGAATCCAAAGGCGACGGCTTGCGGCTCGGCGCGCTTGCGAAGATGTCCGATGTGGCCGCGCATGCCGAGATCCAGCGCAACTATCCTGTGATCGCGAATTCCCTGAATCTCGCCGCCAGCGCCCAGCTGCGCAACATGGCGACGCTCGGGGGCAACGTGATGCAGCGAACGCGTTGCAGCTACTTCCGCGACGTCTCCTATGAGAATTGCAACAAGCGCAATCCTGGCTCGGGCTGTGCCGCCATGGATGGCGTCAATCGCATGCATGCGGTGCTCGGCACGTCCGATCAGTGTATCGCGACCTATCCCGGCGATTTTGCCCAGGCGCTGATCGCGCTGGACGCAATGGTCGAGATCACCGGCAGGTCCGGCACGCGCAACGTGCCGTTCGCAGATCTGCACAAGGCACCCGGCAGCACGCCCGACATCGAGACCACGCTTCAGCCCGGTGAGTTGATCTCGGCATTCTCCATTCCCGGCCGCTGGCCGCGCTCGGTGTATCTCAAGACGCGCGACCGTCAGTCCTATGAGTTCGCGTTGTCGTCGGCTGCCGTCGCGCTCGACGTGCAGGATGGCACGATCAGGGACGCACGCGTCGCGCTGGGCGGCGTCGCCACCGTGCCGTGGCGGGCGCGCGAGGCGGAGGCGCTGCTGAAGGGACAGAAATTCGACGACGATCTGGCGCAGCGTGTTGCCGCTGCCGCTTTCGCGGACGCGCGGGGACGCCAGCACAACAGCTTCAAGATCGCGCTCGGCAAGCGCGTGGTGGCGCGCGCGCTCCAGCAGGCCGTAACGATGGAGGTCCGATCATGACCGCTGCAGCTCCCGAGCCGAAGGCAAACATGGGCCAGCCCGTGCCGCGCTATGACGCCGCCGCAAAGGTCACGGGCCGGGCGACATATGCGTCCGACATGCCGCTCGACAATCCCGCCTACGCATTCCTGGTCGCCAGTGCCATCGCCAAGGGCCGCATCGACAGCTTCGATCTTGACGATGCCAGAGGTGTCCGCGGCGTGATCGACATCGTCACGCACGAGAACGCCCCGAAGCTGAAGGAGTCGAAGCTGTTCAGCAATGGCGGCTATGCCGGCACCACGATCCAGCCGCTGAAATCGGCCGACATCGCCCATGACGGCGAGATCATCGCGGTCGTCATCGCCGAGAACTACGAGGCCGCGCGCGAGGCCGCCAATCGCGTCAAGGTCAGCTACACGGCCGTAGCGCCGAGTGCGAGCTTCGACTCGCCGGGAACGACCACGGCTGCGGCGAAAGGGCAAAACTCGCAGTTCAAGGAAGACCCGGAGGTCGGCGATTTCGCCAAGGCGTTCGACCAGGCTGAGGTCAAGCTCACCGCCTCCTATGACACGCCGACCCAGCACCACAACCCGATGGAGCTGTTTACGACGAGCTGCGCCTGGATGGGCGATAACCTCGTCATCCATGAGGGCAGCCAGTATGTCTATGGCCTGAAGAACGGCGTCGCCGAGCAGCTCGGCATCGACGCCGACAAGGTCCGTGTCGTCAATCCCTATGTCGGCGGCGGCTTTGGTTCGCGCGGCTCGATGACGCCGCGAACCGCCATTATCGCCGGCATCGCCAAACGCCTGAACCGGCCGATCAAGCTGGTGCCGACCCGCGACCAGGGTTTCACCATCGCGACCTACCGCGCCGAGACGCGCCATGAGATCAGGCTTGGTGCTGGCCGGGACGGCAAGCTGGCGGCTTTGAGGCACGAGGGCTCCGAGGTTTCGTCGCGTCCGGATGCCTATTGCGTCGGCGGCACCAAGACGACGACGCGGCTCTATGCCTGCCCGAACGTCAGCAGTCTGGTGTCGATTGTGCGCGCCGACCGCAACACGCCGGGCTTCATGCGCTCACCGCCGGAGGTGCCATATCTCTTCGCGCTGGAGAGCGCGATGGACGAACTCGCGGCGAAGCTGAACATGGATCCGGTCGAGCTCCGCCGCATCAACGACACCACCGTTGAGCCGATCGGCGGCAAGCCCTATACGTCCCGGTCAATGATGGCGTGCTTCGATGAGGCCGCCAAGGCGTTCGGCTGGTCGCAGCGCTCGCCGCAGCCGAAATCGATGTCGGACGGCGACTGGCTGATTGGCTATGGCTGTGCCGCCACCTGCTATCCGACCCAGATGGCGCCGTCCGCCGCGCGCGTCCGCCTCCAGCGCGACGGCCGTACCCGGGTCGAGATTGCCGGTCACGAGATCGGTACCGGTGCATACACCGTCATCGCGCAGACCGCGTCCGAGCGGCTCGGCGTGCCCCTGGAAAAGGTCGCGGTCTTCGTGGGTGACAGCGACCTGCCGCCGGCGCCGGTTGCCGGCGGTTCGAACTCGACCGCCAGCACCTGCTCGGCAGTGATGATGGTGTGCGATCAGCTTCGCCAAAGGCTGTTCAAGGCCGTGATGCCGGGCGACAGCCTCGCCGACAAGGCCAAGGAGACTGTCGGCATCAGCCAGACGCGAAGCACGCAGGCGGCGAAGAGCGATCGTCCGCTCGATCTGGACAAGGCCTTCGACGCGCTCGGTGTCGGCGTCGTCGAGGAATACGGCGAGTGGAAGCCGGAAGGCGCGCCGCTGGACTCCTTCACGGCCATGCACAGCGGGCACGCGCGCCTCGTCGGTGGTCACTCGATGAAGGACAAGATTGCCTATGCCTTTGGTGCCGAGTTCGTCGAGGTCCGCGTCAACCGCTTTACCCATGAAATCCGTGCGCCGCGGCTGGTGGGAGCCTTCGCGGCGGGCCGTATCATGAATCCGCGCACGGCGCGCAGCCAGCTCATGGGCGGCTTGATCTGGGGCATGTCCTCGGCGTTGCTGGAGGCCACCGAGATCGACGAGCGCAATGCGCGCTACGTCAACGACAATCTTGCCGACTATCTCGTGCCTGTGAATGCCGACGTGCCCGGTGTCGAGGTGATACTGCTCTCCGAGCAGGACGATCACATCAACCCGGCAGGCGTGAAGGGCCTCGGCGAGCTTGCCAATGTCGGCACCAATGCGGCGATCTGCAATGCGATCTACCACGCCACGGGCCAGCGTATCCGCAAGCTGCCCGTGCGGCTGGAAAATATCGAGGTCTAGGGGTGGAAACCGCATGCTCGTTGCGCTAGACACCTTCCGCCTCAAACGGAAGGTGTCTTATGCAGCGTTTACAGCGCGTGCTCCTCGCCATCATGTCGGCACTTGCGATCACCGTGATCGGCAGTGTGTCGACGTTCGTTTCCACAACGGCCTCGGCCCAGACCGCAGGAAAGACCATGACCACAGCTTCAGGATTGCAGATCACCGATAGCGTCGTCGGCACCGGCGCTTCGCCGAAGCCCGGACAGATTTGCGTGATGCACTATACCGGCTGGCTTTACGAGAACGGCCAGAAGGGCAAGAAATTCGACTCGTCGGTCGATCGCAGCGAGCCGTTCGAATTCCCGATCGGCAAGGGCCGTGTCATCGGCGGCTGGGACGAGGGCGTTGCCTCCATGAAGGTCGGCGGCAAGCGTACGCTGATCATTCCGCCGCAGCTCGGGTATGGCGCCCGCGGCGCAGGCGGCGCGATCCCGCCGAACGCAACGCTGATGTTCGACGTGGAATTGCTCGGGGTGAAGTAAGCCCGCAAACAAAAGACCGGCCTCTCGGCCGGTCTTTCGCTTTCAGTCTTGTTTGTGTCAATGCTGGACGTGTTATTCCGTCCCGCGCTTGGCCGTAGCCGCCGCGCGATCGACCGCGTCTTTTGCGGCGTCCTTGGCGTCACCCATGGCCCGCTGGTCCTTGCCCTTCACTTCCTGGACTGCGCCTTCGCCCTTCATGCGGTCTGAGCCGGTGGCTTCGCCGATACCCTGCTTGGCCTTGCCCATTGCCTCGTTGGCGGTGCCCTTGATCTTGTCGGTCGTGCTACCCATGAAACTCTCCTTGCGGTTCGCTTACTGAGACAACGCCCGACGGCTATGAGGGTTCCGATTTTGGCATGGCTTGCGGGCGCGGCTTTGGGTTAGTTTGCCGCGCACGGAACCAACAGAAAGCAAGTCCCATGACCGGCCATGACCATTCGCATTCCCACCATGACCACGATCACGACGATCGCTGGAAACATGACGGCGTGCGCGTCATTCCCGGCAACCAGCTCGATACCAACGTGCCGTCGACGGCGGGCATGGACCGCGCGGCCGCGATCAATTTCGCGCGCGTCGGTGCGCAGAAATTGTGGGCGGGCACGGTCAGCATCAAGCCCGACGCCAAGACCGGCGCGCATCACCACGGCCATCTCGAAAGCGTCATCTACGTGGTGAAGGGCAAGGCGCGGATGCGCTGGGGCGAGAGCCTGCAATTCACCGCGGAGGCCGGCCCCGGCGACTTCATTTTCGTCCCGCCCTACGTGCCGCATCAGGAGATCAACGCCAGCCGCGACGAAGTGCTGGAATGCGTACTGGTGCGCAGCGACGGCGAGGCGGTCGCGATCAACCTCGACATCGAGCCGGTCGAGAAGCCCGAGACCGTGCTGTGGGTCGATCCCATTCACCGCGATCCGAACGAGAAGAAGTAAGGCTGCCCAAAACCGCGCGGGGGCGATGCGACAGAACCCCGCAGGTTAGGGAGCGAAAAATATCCGGAAGCGATGTCGGGTGGCTGCCCAGCCATCCGTCCTTGGGCAGAACCCCGTCCCAGGAGCTTTCGATGCCCAAAATGATTTTCGTCAATCTTCCGGTGACCGACCTCAAGCGTGCCACCGCCTTTTACGAGGCGGTCGGCGCGGTCAGGAACCCGCAATTCAGCGACGATACGGCGAGCTGCATGGTCTTTTCCGAGACCATCTTCGCCATGCTGCTGACCCACGACAAATTCCGCCAGTTCACACCGAAGCCGATCTCGGATGCCAAGACCTCGAACCAGGCGCTGTTCTGCCTGTCCGCGGACAGCCGCAACGAGGTCGACGATATCGTCGGCAGGGCCGCGGCGGCGGGCGGGGCGGCCGATCCCGGCCCGAAGGACGAATACAGTTTCATGTACGGCCGCAGCTTCGAGGATCCGGACGGCCACATGTGGGGTGTGAACTGGATGGACATGGCAGCCTTTGCCGCGCAGTCCGACATGTCGAACGCCTGATCCAAGCCACGACACCACGAAACTGAAGAGGAGCATTCAAGATGTCAAAGGTCGTGCCCTGCATGTGGTTCAACGGCGATGCCGAGGAAGCCGCGAAATTCTACGTCTCGCTCGTTCCGAATTCGGAGATCAGGCACGTTCAGCGCAACGTTTCGGACAACCCGTCCGGCAAGGAAGGCTCCGTGCTGGTGGTCGAGTTCACGGTCGCCGGACAACCTCTGGTCGCGCTCAACGGCGGCATGAAGATGGAATACACCCACGCGCTCTCGCTCATGATCCATTGCGACGATCAGGTCCAGGTCGACAGCGTCTGGAATGCCTTCCTGGCCCATGGCGGCAAGGAAGAGCAATGCGGCTGGCTGCATGACCGCTACGGCGTGTCCTGGCAGGTGGTGCCGAAGGTGATGTTCGAATTCCTCTCGAGCCCCGACAAGGCCGCCGCCGCACGCGCCATGCAGGCCATGATGAAGATGGTCAAGCTGGATGAGGATGTGCTGCGCCGCGCGTTCGAGGGCAAGTCGGCGGCGTGAGGCGGTGGCGGTTCGGCCTAAGACCGGACTCCTCATCCTGAGGAGCTTGCGCAGCAAGCGTCTCGAAGGATGAAAGGCCGAGCTGCTAAAGCGGGGCCTGCATGGTTCGAGACGGCGCGCGCGCGCCTCCTCACCATGAGGAATTAATAATTGATCCGCAGCCCCACGCCGCCATGGATGGTGTTGCCCACCGGCTGCGGACCCAGCGTGCCGTTGGCGAACAGGTCCACGATCCAGCCCTTTTGCACGCGGAAGCCGAGCCGGCCGCCATATTCGAACCAGCCCTGGTTGCCCATGGTCGGCACCACCGTGCCGTCGCCGGTCACGGTGGCGACGATGCCGCTATGGCTGGCGAACGACTGCACCCAGCCGCCATTGATGTTGGCCTCGATATTGCTGCCGTAGAGATGTGTCCACTGGCCGCCGATCTTGACCAGGTTGGTGCGGTCGGTGCCGGTCGCGATGCTGGCGTCGAGCGGATTGAACGCCACCGCGCTGTCGGTATAGCCTGAGACGCGCTGCCAGAGTTGCCAGACCTCGATCGAGGCGGCGACCTCATCGCGGGGCGACACACGGCTGATCCAGCCGGCGCGGCCGTAGACGGCGTAGTTCGAGACGTTGGTCGAACTCGTGACGCTCACCGGGCCGAGGCTGGTGTTGTAGCTGCGGGTGTAGCGCGCTTTCTCCCACGGCGTCAGGATCGTGCCGATGTCGAAGAACGGGCGCGACGAGCCCCAGTCGGTGAAGTCATAGCGCAGCGCGAAAGCGCCGATCGGCGCGCTGGTGATGTTGTAGCCGCCCTCGCTGTACTGCGTGTAGGCGATGCCGGCGAGCAGTGACAGATTGTTGGTCAGCTCCTTGCGGCCGTGGATGCCCGCCGAAAACGAGCCCGCCGAGCCGAACGCGCTGATGCAGTTGCTGCAATTGACCTGCTCGTTGACGCCGAGCAGCACCGTGCCGAGCACCCGGTTGGTGATCATCTGGTTGAAGCGCTGGTTGGCGAGGCCGCCGATCGAGTTGCCGCTGGAATCCGCGCCGGTCGGCGTCGGCGTCGGGCTCGGCGAGGAGGACGGATAAGGGCTCGGCGACGATGACGGGTAGGGGCTGGGCGAGGGCGAGGGGCTGTAGGTTGGCGTCGGCGAGGATGAATAGCTCGGCGCCGGGGTGGGCGTCGACCCTCCGCACTCGGACACGCAATTCGTGGCGGCTGCCGCCGGACGGGCATCGACCGCGACAAACGCAAACGCGGCGGTCAGCACGAGGATGAAGCGCCTGACGTTGAATACCTCCATGGTCAGCGCCCGCACAGCATGCCGTCGTCATGGACGGCGGGCGTGATGGTCGGCGACGCCTCCGCATATTGGTTGACCGCGCACAGCCCGGCGCTCGCGGCGCAGGTCGCGGCAAAGGTCCAGGGCGGCGTATTGGTCTTACTGATAGAGACCTTGCCGCCGGTCGAGGTGATGATTGCGGTGTCGCCGGGCTGCGTGAGCTGCACGCACTGCAAGCTCGTCGTGCATACGCTGGCGGCGCCGTCCTGCAGCACGACGACCGAGCGGCCGCGCTGGGACAGGATATCGAGCGTGGTGCCGCGCACGCCGATGGTCGCGAGCGGCGTCGTGATCTTGTAGGCGGTCTTCGCGGAATGTCCCGTAACGAAACGGAATGCGCCGGTGGTCATGCGGATCGCGACGTCGCGATAGCTGTGCTCGTCGTTGAAGACGGTGCGGTCGAGCTTGAGCGTCGCGCTCGGGCCGAGTGACAGATTGGTGCTGTCGGCCATCACGAAGCGCGCCGCGCTGTCGGCGCCGGTGCGCACGGTCTCGTCGCGCAGCATGCCATCACCGACACTGATCGGCGTCGTGGTCGCGGCCACGCGCACGACCTCGTTCTGGATCACGACGGCTTCACCGACGCGCGTCTGCGCTTGCGCGCAAGGCGCTGCGCACAAGGCGGCCGACAACAGCGTGGAGAAAAGCCAGAAACGCAAATTCATTTCGCAATCGATCGATTTGTCCCTGATCGTACCGGATCGCGCGCGCTTGCGATGTGGCGAAATTATCACAAGCGACGCGGGACCTGCGTTATGCTTAGTGACAGTTGCGGCAGAATGCGTTCAATGAAAAGCGCGATCTTTGTTTTTGTCCGCGGTGACGCAAATTTGCCACGCAAAACTTCTCCACAAATGCCGCTCGACTTGCCCGCAGTTCCGAAGGTGTCGCGGAGCGCAGTGATTGCTGTCGTGATTTTCCTGGTCGCGCATCTCGCGCTGCTGATCGGCCTCACGACGCCGGAGAAGTTCGTCTTCGACGAGGTGCACTACGTGCCGGCTGCGCGGCAGATGCTGGCACCGGCGATGTCGCAACCGATGCTCAATCCGATGCATCCGCCGCTGGCCAAGGAGCTGATCGCGGTCTCGATCGCGGGCTTCGGCGACAACGCGCTGGGCTGGCGCTATCCCGCGACATTGTTCGGGGCGCTCGCGATCGTCGCGACCTATCTGTGCGGCCTCGCGCTGTTCGCCGCGCAAGGACCTGCGATCGCCGCCGCGCTGATCGCCGGCTGCAACCAGATGCTGTACGTGCAGGCGCGCATTGCGATGCTCGACATTTTTGCGTTGGGCTTCGGCCTGCTCGCGATGGCCGCCTTCATGCACGGTTTTCGAAGGGATCGCCCGCATGCGTTGTTCGCGCTCGCGGGCAGCCTGTTCGGCTGTGCTGCGGCCTGCAAATGGAGCGGCCTGTTTCCGCTCGGAATCTGCATCGTCATGGTTGCGGTGATCCGCCTGATGCAGGGCTGGCGCACGCTGTTTGCCGACGCGAAGCCGAGTGACTGGTATCGGCCCGATCTGTGGCCCGATTTTCGGATGCAGCATGCCGCGCTGTGCTTTGCCGTGCTGCCGGCGCTGACGAATCTCGCCGCGTTCGTTCCGCTCTATGGATTGTCGCTATCGGATCTGATCGAGGCGCAGCGCCGGATCTTCGCCGACAACACCACGACGGCGATCGCCGGCCACACCTATATGAGCGCGTGGCCATCCTGGCCGTTGCTCGCGCGACCGGTATGGTTCCTGTTCGACAAGACCACGGAGGACAACGTCTCCGCAATCGTCTTCCTCGGAAATCCGCTGGTGCTGTGGCCCGCGTTGCTCGCGCTCGCGGTCGTGCTGCGCGATTTCGTCGTCGCGCGTCGCTGGGATGCGTTCCTGATTGCGGCCTTCTACTTCGGGTCCTGGCTCGCCTGGGCGTTGCTGCCGCGCACGCTCGGCTTCATCTACTATTATCTGCCGGCTGCGACCGTGGCGTCGCTTGCGCTGGTCTACGTGCTGCGCCGGGACGGTCTGCCCCGCTGGATGTTGTGGGCCTATGTCGGCATCGCAGCGATCGGTTTTGCGGTCATGCTGCCGATCTCCGCGGCGTTTGTCGGCGTGTCGATGCAAACCTTCGGCCGGCTGATGCTGTTCCAGAGCTGGATATGACATCGCCGCCTGCCGGGGGAACGGCGGGCGGCGTCTTCATTGGCAATGACCGGGGAATTACTTCGACGCGGACTTGGTGTCCATGTTGACGACCTGGACGCGGCGGTTGATGGGGTCGGTCCCGTTGGCGGTATCCTTCAGCTTGGTCTTGCCATAGCCGACGGTGACGAGATCGGTGCCGGTGAGGCCGTAGTTCTGCACCAGGTACTTCTTGATGGTGTCGGCGCGACGTTCGGAGAGGCCCTGATTGTATTCTTCGCCGCCGACCGCATCGGTGTGGCCGGCGACCACGAAGGTCGAGCCCTTGAGCGACGGATCGGACAGGGCCTTCCCGAGCGCCTGCACCGACGATACCGAGGTCTTGGCGATGTTGGCCGAGTTGTAGTCGAACTGGATTTCCAGATCGATGTTCGGCTTGGTCGCCGCGAGCTCGGCGATCTGGTCGCGCTCGCCGGTCGAGAGCGACCGGGTCGAGCGGTTGCGCACCGTATTCAGGAACGTCGATTCCTTGGCCTGCACCGTCGGATCGGCCTGCGGACCGGCGGAGAGGCCGCGGGTCGCCGGCTTCGGCTTCAGTGCATCCAGGATCTGGCCTGTGGAGACGTTGTTGTCGCCGGCCAGGGCGAGGCCCGCCGTCATCGACAGCGCTGCCGAGAGAGCAATCGCCTTCAGTCCAAAAAAATTAACAAAACGGGTCATTGTCGTATCCTCGCTGTTACGCCTGATGGCGATTTGATGCTGCGAGCATAGGGAAGGTTCAAAGCACCTAATGTGATCTTGGTCACGGTGGCTATAGCCGCTCCCGGAGTGATCCTAACGCATTTTGCGGCGTGGACATCGATCGTCGCAAAGCCGTCGCGGCATGGTCAGCTCGCGGACAAGATGTCGGCCAGATGCGCGCCTAGCCCCTTCAACCGACAATCACGAGCGAGGGAGCCGAGTTCCATCCAGTGCCGAGGCCAAGTGACTACCAGACCTATCGCAGTGGCCCGACGGAACGGACAGTGCCCCTGAGCTCAATGCCCGTCTATATCGGCGCGGCCATGATCGCGGTGGCGATCCTTCTATCGACGCTGATCACAGGGATGACCTCCCGCTATGTCGGGCTTGAAGGGTCGACCGACGAGAACATGTGGCTGGTCGATCGTCTCACCGGCAGTGTCTATCGCTGCCAGGCGGAGGGGCGCGGCAGAGCCGCGTGCGAGCCGGACGTCGCCACGGGTAGCGTCGGCGATCGGTCCAAAGCCCCGAAAGATGACCGCTGAGCCTCCACTTTCGCACCGCCGACACGCCGGCCAAGGTGGCGGCCAACAAGGAAATGGCCATGGCTAACACCGACATGAGCAATGGCAAGATGAAGAGCGCCTGCATGCACTACATGAAGTCGCAGAAGGCGATGACGATGACATAGGCGCGAGGCGCGCCCATCGACCGCGCTGTCAGCAGTTGGCAGCGCGTTTTTTCTTTGGCCGATGCTTTGCCGTCTCCTTTCTCCCGGCGCGAATTCCGCTACATTCCTTCCCGCAATGTCCCGCGCGCCCAAACCGATTCCACTCACCACGACACAGGCCCGGCAGATCTGGCTTCATGCCCAGCGGCTGGATGAGCGCGCGCCGTTCGGAGGCGGGGCGCAGGCCGTCGCCGACGCAGTCGCCCATCTCGGCTATGTACAGATCGACACCATCAACGTGATCGAGCGCTGCCATCACCACATCCTGTTCAGCCGCATCCCGTCCTACCGCCGCGCCGATCTGCGCCACGCCCAGAGCGTGGACAGAAGCGTCTTTGAATATTGGACGCATGCGCTCTCTTACGTGCCGGCCGGCGACTTCCGCTTCTTCCTGCCGGCCATGCGCGAGCACCGCCGCGAGGGGCACAAATGGTTCGCCTCGGTGATGCCTGCCGACATGCGCAAGGTGATGCGGCTGGTGCGCGCCGGCCCGCTGACGATCCGCGACATCGAGGACGACGTGCTCACCGAGAAGGAGCATCTCTGGCAGAGCCGAAAACCCTCGAAGCGGGCGTTGCAACTCGCCTTCTATACGGGGGCCGTGACCATCAGCGAGCGCCAGGGCATGCTCAAGACCTATGAGCTGATGACGCGCCATTTCGGCTGGGACAAGCTGCCGAAGCCGGCCTCGACCAAGGACATCACGGCCTATCTGCTCGACCGCGCGCTACGGTCGCAGGGCGTGGTGAGCCTCGATTCGATCTGCCATCTCGACGCGCCGCGCAAGGCGGCGGTGGCGGGCCTGATCGCCTCGCGCGCCCGCCGTGGCGAACTCGTGCCCGTGACGATCGACCGTGCCGGCAAGCAGGAGCACTGGGCACAGCCGGCAGCGCTCGAGCCGGGCGAGCGCGCGTCCTCCGATCTCGTCCACATCCTCTCGCCGTTCGATCCGCTGATCATCCAGCGCAAGCGCACCAATCTCTTCTTCGGCTACAACCATCTGTTCGAGGCCTATGTGCCCAAGGCGAAACGCAAGCTCGGCTATTTCGCGCTCCCCGTGCTGGTCGGCGACGAAATCGTCGCCGCGCTCGATCTGAAGACCGACCGGCAGGCGAAGAAGCTGCTGATGCAGAAATGGACCTGGGTCGGGCAGGGCAAGAAGACGGCGGCGCGCAAGGAGCTGAAGCAGAAGATCGAGGAGGAGCTCGATCGTTTCGAGAAGTTTCAGCTGGCGGAGTGAGGATGTCGTCGTAAGCCGGATTGGCGCAGCGTAATCCACCACTGTCTATTTCCGCGGAAGCGAAGGTGGTGGGTTACGCCTTCGGCTGACCCACCCTACGCATCGCGACGAATCGATCAATCCAAGCGCCGAACGCAATCCCGAAACCGTACGCCAGCAAATTCCACAGCGAGAAGATGCGGCCCAAGAGCAGCGCCCCGGCTGTGGTCAGCCTGAACGCATCGAGCCACGGCGTATGCACCTGCCGGGAAAACTCGACGACGACCGCGATCACCATCGCGATGGCCGCGATCTGCGCTCGTGGCAGCCGCGGCAGCAAAACGCCGGCCAGCAGAAACACCATCGTTGCCCACAGCAGCGAGCCGCCGTACTTCACCACGAAGGCGGGCAGGCCGAGCGGAAAACCGTACCAGCGCAGGGACAGCCTGCAGACGATCACCGCCAGCGCCAGCCCGGCGCGGATCAGGGATGTCCGTAACGGCGCAATAGGTTTATCCGGCTGCGCCCCTTGCATTGCTCGCTCCATTGACTCTCGGCCGATGATGCTCAAAACCGCTCTCTGCCAATAAAAGCAACAATCCCGGGGGGAAGCCATGAGCCAGACCACGACCTATGCCGGTTCGACCGGCGGCGCCAAGAGCGAAATCGAGGCCTCGACGATTCGCGCTATATCCTGGCGCCTGATTCCGTTCCTGGTGCTGGCCTACTTCTTCTCCTATCTCGACCGCGTCAATCTCGGCTTCGCTGCGCTGACCATGAATGCCGAGCTGAAGTTCACGCCGCTGATCTTCTCCTGGGGCGCCGGCATCTTCTTCATCGGCTATTTCATCTTCGAGGTGCCGAGCAATCTGGCGCTGGAGAAATTCGGCGCCAGCCGCTGGATCGCCCGCATCATGGTGACCTGGGGCATCATCTCGGGGCTGATGGCGCTCACGAGCGGTGTCACGAGCTTCTACGTCCTGCGCTTCCTGCTCGGCGTCGCCGAAGCCGGCTTCTTCCCCGGCATCATCCTCTATCTCACCTATTGGTATCCGGCCGAATATCGCGCCCGCTTTCTCGCGGCCTTCGCCATCGCCGTTCCGGTCTCGACCGTGATCGGTGCGCCGGTCTCGGGCCTGCTGCTCGGACTTGACGGTGCGATGGGGCTGAAGGGCTGGCAGTGGCTGTTCATCATCGAGGGCATTCCTTCCGTGCTGCTCGGCATCGTCACCTGGTTCTATCTCACCGACAGGCCGGAAAAGGCGGACTGGCTCTCTGCCGAGCAGAAGACCTGGCTCAAGTCCAGGCTCGATTCGGAAGTCGCGGCCAAGCAGGCGGTGAAGCATCTGTCGCTCGGCGAGGCCTTGTCGTCGCCGAAGGTGATCGCGCTCAGCCTGGTCTATTTCGGCTTCGTCGGCGCGCTCTACGGCATGCAGTTCTGGCTGCCGCAGATCGTCAAGGCGTTCGGCCTCACCAATGCGCAGACCGGCTTCGTCACCGCGATCCCATATCTGTTCGGCACCATCGCGATGATCCTGTGGGCGCGGCACTCGGACGCCACGCGCGAGCGCGTGATGCATGTCGGCGCGCCGCTGCTGCTTACCGCCGCTGCGCTTGCCGTCTCCTCCTATCTCACCGATCCCACCATGACGATGGTGGTGCTGACTGTCGCCGCGATCGGGGTGTTCTGCTGCTTCGGCGTGTTCTGGACCCTGCCGACCGCCTGGCTCTCCGGCACGGCGGCGGCCGGCGGCATCGCCCTGATCAACTCGATCGGCAACCTCGCCGGCTTCGGCGGCCCCTACCTGATCGGCTGGGTCAAGGAAGCCACCGGCCAGACCTCGACCGGCTTGTTGGTGCTGGCGGTCCTGCCTCTGCTCGCCGGCATCCTGGTGTTCATCGGCGGCCACGACAGCAAGCACGAGTTCGCCGAACAGGGGCGGCGAGGGGGCTGATATTCCGGGGTGCTCCTTCGGACCGTCCTGGAAGGGCGAAGCTGCTCCGGCGCACGGATCGCTAACCTGTGCCACGGGATTTTTGTGAGCCAGCCAGCCCGAGAAACACCAGCATGGCGCGATTGAGGCGCAACAGATCCTCGTCGTCGAGCCGCCCGATCAGCATGCCCATCTTGGATTTCGGTACCGTGGTGATCTTGTCGACCATCAGGCGGCATGCCACTCGGAGGCCGTTGCGATCGTTCGGTTCGACCTGCAATCTGAAGAGTGGTGCCTCAGTTTCGAATGTTGTTATTGGGCAAACCGTGATCGATTCCGTTGCGTCAAAATCGTCGTCTTGCACGACGATGATCGGACGCGGTTTCCCTCCGTAGTCCTTTGCGCCTGCTGCTGTCCAAACTTCGCCTCTCTTCATTGGTTCGTGAACCGCCATGCTGGGCACGCTCAGTTGCTGGACCTCCGTCCGCGCGCGGACGAATTTCAGTGGGAGCGAGTTTGGGCCAAAGCCTGCTGCGAAGCTGTTTCGGGCCTGAGGCCCTGCCGACGAGATTCCCTGCGCTGTTCACAGGTTATTCTGTCTCGCCAGGCCAATCGGAGATCGCATCGACGAAAGCCTGATCCTCATCCTCATGCGGGTTCGATGCGACCGCCAATGATTGGCGATGGGCTTCCGCCTTGAAAGAGGCTGAACGTACATCCGGAACCCAGATCTGGATCGGACGGAGCCCCTGCGCGCGCAGCCGCTCTCGATGCTTGCGGACCTTCGCTCGCGACGACTTCGGCTTAGAAGAGGACGGCATAGTTCTCTCCGTTTGGTTACATGTAACCATATCAGGCGAAGAGAGTTCCGCCAATCCACGGAATCTTACCATCCCTTAACGATCACGCTTTCCTGATGACTGACGATTATTGACTTTCATCAGCGATTAGTCGACATTCCTCTCATTGCAGCCGCAGGAGTGTTCTCCGATGTTCGTCCGGTCAGTTTTGTCAAGCTATTCCAAGCTGTTGGCGGGTGTGTCGCTGGCGTTGATGGCTGCCGCCCTGGGCGGGTGCAATGACACCGTTGCTGAAAAGGCCGAGCCGCCGCGGCCGGTTCTGGTCGCAACCGCCCATTATGATGCCGAAACGCCGGAGCGCAGCTTCGTCGGCACGGTCAGGCCGCGGATCGAGAGCGATCTCGGTTTTCGCGTCGCCGGCAAGGTTGCCAAGCGCCTGGTCGAGGTCGGCCAGACCGTCGAGATCGGCCAGCCGCTCGCGACCCTCGATGAGATCGACCTGAAGCTCCAGGCTGAGCAAGCGGTCGCCGAGCAGACCGCTGCGACCGGCGTGCTGGCTCAGGCCGCCGCCGCCGAGCAGCGCGCCAAGGATTTGAAGGCCAAGGGCTGGACCACCGATGCCCAACTCGACCAGAGCCGCGCTTCCGCCGATGAGGCGCGCGCGCGCCTGAATCGGGCCGAGCGCTCGGTCGAACTGACCAATAATTCCCTTTCCTACGCGACGCTCAACGCCGACGCCCGTGGCGTCGTCACCGCAACGCTGATCGAGCCAGGCCAGGTGGTTGCCGCAGGCCAGACCTCGATCCGTGTCGCCCGCTTTGCCGAAAAGGAAGCGGTCGTCGCGATCCCTGAGACGCTGGTCGGACGTGCCAAGTCGGGCGCCGCCAGCGTCACTCTTTGGTCGGAGCCGGGCAAGAAATATACGGCCAAGCTGCGCGAGATCGCGCCGACCGCGGATTCCGCCACGCGCACCTATCTCGCAAAATTCTCGCTGCCCGAGGCCGACGACAAGGTTTCGCTCGGCATGACCGCGACACTGACGCTGTCGGATGCCGCGACCGAGCGCGTCGCGCGGTTGCCGCTGTCGGCGCTGTTCAACGAAGGCGGCAAGCCGTCCTTCTTCGTCGTCGACGACAACGGCGCGGTCACGCTGAAGCCGGTCGCGGTGAAGTCCTACGAGAGCAACGACGTCGTCATCAGCGGCGGTGTCGAAGAGGGCGCCAAGATCGTCGCCCTCGGCGTTCAGAAGCTCGATCCGGGCCAGAGGGTGCGGATCGTATCGTCACTGTCCTTTTAAGTCTCGTTTACGAGTTACGTCGTGTGAGGTGAGTTTCGGCCTAAGCGCAAATGCTGGGGCTGAAGCGGCGAAGCGATCCAGAACCTGCCCAGCCCCCTGGATTGCTTCGCTGCCTCGCGACGACGCGTTGAACAGAGTAGCTGCCTTTTTTTGCAACCGGATCATCTTTGGAGAGTGCGATGAAGCGCTTCAACCTTTCGGCCTGGGCCGTCGGCCATCCGACCCTGGTCCTGTTCCTGATGGTCATACTCGGCATCGCCGGGTTCTTCTCGTATCAGAAGCTCGGCCGTGCCGAGGATCCGTTCTTTACGGTGAAGGTGGTCAACGTCTCCGTGATCTGGCCGGGCGCGACCGCGCAGGAAATGCAGGCTCAGGTCGCCGATCCCATCGAGAAGAAGATCCAGGAGCTGCCCTATTTCGAGAAGGTGCAGACCTATTCCAAGCCCGGCTTCACCGCGCTCCAGGTGACCTTCCGCGATTCCACGCCGCCGAAGGATGTGCCGTATCTCTTTTATCTGCTGCGCAAGAAGCTGGTCGACGTGCAGGCCCAACTGCCCGCGGGGATTCTGGGCCCCGTCGTCAACGACGAGTTCTCCGACGTCGATTCGATTCTCTACATGATGACCGGCGACGGCGCCGATTATGCGCAGCTCAAGAAGGTCTCGGAGGGTTTTCGGCAGCGCCTCCTGAAGGTGCCCGGCGTGACCAAGGTCGACGTCTACGGCAACCAGGATGAGCGCATCTTCGTCGAGTTCTCGCACGCCAAGCTCGCCACCCTCGGCATCACGCCGCAGGCGCTGTTCGATTCGCTCGCCAAGCAGAACAACGTGACCCCGGCCGGCACGGTCGAGACCTCGTCGCAGCGCGTGCCGCTGCGCGTCACCGGTGCGCTCGACGGCGCCAAGGCCGTGGCCGAGACCCCGGTCGAGAGCAATGGCCGCGTGTTCCGCCTCGGCGACATCGCTACTGTCACCCATGGCTATGTCGACCCGCCGAGTTTCATCGTGCGCCAGGAAGGCAAGGCCGCGATCGGCATCGGTGTCGTCACCGCCAAGGGCGCCAACATCCTCGATCTCGGCAAGGAGGTCGAGAAGGCGACGGCTGAATTCATGAAGGCGGTGCCGCAGGGCGTCGACGTCAAGCTGATCGCCGACCAGCCCAAGGTGGTCGAGCACGCCGTCGGCGAGTTCGTGCACTCCTTCATGGAAGCCCTCGTCATCGTGCTGTTCGTGTCGTTCCTGGCGCTCGGCTGGCGCACCGGCATCGTGGTCGCGCTGTCGGTGCCCTTGGTGCTCGGCATCGTCTTCGTCGTCATGAACACGATGTCGCTCGACCTGCACCGCATCACGCTGGGAGCGCTGATCATCGCACTCGGCCTGCTCGTCGATGACGCCATCATCGCGGTCGAGATGATGGTGGTGAAGATGGAGCAGGGTTGGGACCGCATGCGTGCGGCGTCCTTTGCCTGGGAATCCACTGCGTTTCCGATGCTCACGGGAACGCTGGTCACGGCCGCTGGCTTCCTCCCCATCGGCTTTGCCAACTCCGCGGTCGGCGAATATGCCGGCAGCATCTTCTGGATCGTGGCGATTGCGCTGGTCGCGTCCTGGTTCGTGGCGGTGATCTTCACGCCCTATATCGGCGTCATGCTGCTGCCCAACATCAAGGTGCACCATAATCACGATCCGCACGCGGTCTACGAGACCCGCATGTATCGGGGCCTGCGCGCCATCGTGCAATGGTGCGTCAACCACCGCATCACCGTGGTGGTCGCGACCGTCGGCGTTTTCATCGCCTCGATCGTCGGATTCGGCCACGTCCAGCAGCAATTCTTCCCGCTGTCCGAGCGCCCCGAACTGTTCCTCCAGCTTCGCCTGCCCGAGGGCACCGCCTTCAACGTCACGGAAAAGGCGGTGAAGAAGGCCGAGACGCTGCTCAAGGACGACAAGGACATCGAGACCTATACGGCCTATGTCGGGCAGGGCTCGCCGCGCTTCTGGCTCGGCCTCAATCCGCAGCTTCCGAACGAGGCTTTTGCCGAAATCGTCATCGTCGCAAAGGGCGTCGAGGCGCGCGAGCGCATCAAGGCCAAGCTTGAAAACGCCGTCGCCGACGGCGCACTCAACGAGGCCCGCGTGCGCGTCGACCGCTTCAATTTCGGCCCCCCGGTCGGCTTTCCGGTGCAGTTCCGCGTGATCGGCCCCGACGCCAACAAGGTGCGCGAGATCGCCTACCAGGTCCGCGACGTGATGCGGCAGAACAAGAGCGTCAAGGACGTCCAGCTCGACTGGAACGAGCAGTCACCTTACCTCAAGCTCGTCGTCGACCAGGATCGCGCCCGCGCCATGGGCCTGACGCCGCAGGACGTGTCGCAGGCCCTGTCGATGCTGATCTCGGGCTCACAGGTGACGACCGTGCGCGACGGTATCGAGAAGGTGGCCGTGGTCGCCCGTGCGATCCCGTCCGAACGCCTCGACCTCGGTGGCGTCGGTGATCTCACCATCACCTCGCGTAACGGCGTTGCCGTGCCGCTCCAGCAGATCGCCAAGATCGAATACGGCCACGAGGAGCCGATCATGTGGCGGCGCAATCGCGACATGGCGATCACGGTGCGCTCCGACGTCGTCGACGGCGTGCAGGCGCCCGACGTCACCGGCCAGATCACGCCGAAGCTGAAGGCGATCACGGACAACCTCGAGCCGGCCTACCGCATCGAGGCGGGCGGCGCGTTCGAGGAATCCGCCAAGGGTAACGCCTCGATCTTCGTTCTCTTCCCGCTGATGGTCATGGTGATGCTGACGCTGCTGATGTTCCAGCTTCAGAGCTTCTCCCGCTTGATCCTGGTGTTTTTAACCGCACCCCTCGGTATCGTCGGCGCCTCCCTCGGGCTCAACATCGCCAACGCTCCGTTCGGCTTCGTGGCGCTGCTCGGCCTGATCGCGCTCGCCGGCATGATCATGCGCAACGCGGTGATCCTGGTCGACCAGATCGAGACCGACGTTTCTCATGGCTTGACCCGTCGCGAGGCGATCGTAGAGGCCACCGTCCGCCGTGCCCGACCGGTGGTGCTGACGGCGCTCGCCGCCATCCTCGCCATGATCCCGCTGTCGCGCTCGGCGTTCTGGGGTCCGATGGCGATCACCATCATGGGCGGACTGTTCGTTGCGACCTTCCTGACGCTGCTGTACCTGCCGGGCCTCTACGCCCTCTGGTTCCGCAAGAGCCTGGATGAGGCAGGCACCCCCGAGCAGCCCGCCGCGCCGCAGCATGGGAGCGATGACGAGCACGCAATTCCGCTTGCTGAGGCGGCTGAATAAGTGAAGATGAACTGCTGATTGACGAGTCCTGACAGATGACACTGGTTTCGGAACATATCGAAGGCGACACCCGGGATCGTATTCTCGAGGTGGCCGAACGGCTGTTCCGCCAGATCGGCTATCTCAAGACCACGGTCGGGGACATCGCCAAGGAGCTCAAGATGAGCCCCGCCAACGTCTATCGCTTCTTCGAATCGAAGAAGGCGATTCATCAGGCGGTGGCCCGCTCGCTGATGTGCGAGGTCGAACTGGAAGCGCAGCGGATCGTGGCGAGGCCGGTTCCGGTACTCCCGCGCTTCCGCGAGTTGCTCTCCACCATCCATCGCATGAACACCGAGCGCTATGTCGGCGATTCCAAGTTGCACGAGATGGTCGAGATCGCGATGCAGGAGGACTGGGACGTCTGCGTCAACCACATGGAGTGCATTGCCGGGATCATCGGCCAGATGATCGCGCAAGGCGCGGCCTCCGGCGAGTTCGAGGCGCCGGACCTGCAACTGGCCGCGCTCTGCGCCTGCACCGCGATGATGCGCTTCTTCCACCCCCAGATGATCGCCCAGTGCGCCACCAAGCCGGGTCCGACCATCGACCAGATGATCGATTTCGTCATCGCGGGATTGTCCCCGCGGCACTGACGCGGCGGCGGATTTCTTCCTATAAGCAGGCCGACGTAGTCCGGATGGAGCGAAGCGCAATCCGGGCACAAGGACCGGGGAAAAGCCAGCGTGACCGACAAAGACCTGCACTTCTACGAGCCCGCCAAGGGCCACGGCCTCAAGCACGATCCCTTCAACGCCATCGTCGCGCCGCGGCCGATCGGCTGGATTTCGTCGCGCGACACCAACGGCCACGTCAATCTCGCGCCCTACAGCTTCTTCAACGCGTTCTGCTATGTGCCGCCGATCATCGGCTTCTCCTCCACCAACTGGAAGGACACCGTCGCGAACATCCAGCAGACCGGCGAGTTCGTCTGGAATCTCGCCACCATGGACCTGGCCAGGCACATGAACGCGACCGCCGCCCACGTCGGGCCTGAGGTCGACGAGTTCAAGATTGCAGGCCTGACCGCCGTGCCCGGCAAGCTCGTCAATGTGCCGCGCGTCGGCGAAAGCCCGGTCGCCTTCGAATGTAAGGTGGCGGATATCGTCCGCCTCAAGGGCGCCGACGGCAAGGAAGCCAATGCCTGGCTGACGCTCGGCGAAGTCGTCGCCGTCCACATCGATAAGGCCATGATCAAGGACGGCGTCTACCAGACCGCCGCCGCCCGCCCGATTGTCCGCGCCGGCCGCAGCGGTGATTATTTCGAGATCAAGCCGGAAAATATGTTCGAGATGGTGCGGCCGGATTAGCCCGGCCGACCTCGTCGCCTAGCCCCCTCCCGGAACTGCCACCACGCCCCGGCCGTTATAGCCTCTGGGCGGCCGCCCGGCCGCGTCAATTCGCGTATTTTCGCAGGCGAAGTGTTCACCTCCGCCGGCCACTTTTCGCTAAAATGCCCGACAGCCGCGCCGATGCACGAGGTCCGCTATGAGCTTCCGCCGCGATACCATCACAAAGCCGATCTTCTCCTGGGCGCGCGGCGTGCTGCCGGCGATGTCGGACACCGAGCGGGAGGCGCTGGAGGCCGGCGACGTCTGGTGGGACGCCGATCTCTTCACCGGCAACCCTGATTGGTCGAAGCTGCTGAAAGTCCCGCAGGCAACGCTGACCGAACAGGAGCGGGCCTTTCTCAACGGCCCCGTCGACGAGCTCTGCGCCATGCTCGACGAGTGGAAGATTTTTTGGGAATTGCGCGACCTGCCGCAGGACGTGTGGGCCTTCATCAAGCGCGAAAAATTCTTCGGCATGATCATTCCGAAAGAGTTTGGCGGCCTCGGCTTTTCGCCCTATGCGCATTCGGAAGTGGTGCGCAAGATTTCGACCCGCTCGATCGCCGCCGCGGTGACGGTGATGGTGCCGAACTCGCTGGGCCCCGGCGAGCTCCTGATGCACTTCGGCACCAAGGAGCAGCAGCAGCGCTGGCTGCCGCGTCTTGCCGACGGCCACGACATTCCCTGCTTCGGTCTCACCAGCCCGGAAGCCGGATCCGATGCGGCCTCGATGATCGACACCGGCATCATCTGCAAGGGCGATTTCGAGGGCCGCGAGGTCATCGGCCTCAGGCTCAACTGGCACAAGCGTTACATCACGCTCGGTCCCGTCGCGACGCTCTTGGGCCTCGCCTTCAAGGCCTATGACCCCGATCATCTCGTCGGCGATCAGGAACAGCTCGGCATCAGCGTGGCGCTGATCCCCACCCATCTGCCCGGCGTCGAAATCGGCCATCGCCATCTGCCGTCGATGCAGGTGTTCCAGAACGGCCCGAACCGGGGCCACGACGTCTTCATCCCGCTCGACTATGTCATCGGCGGCCAGGAGCGGTTGGGGCAGGGCTGGAAGATGCTGATGACGGCGCTCGCCGCCGGCCGCGGCATCTCGCTGCCATCGCTGTCCGCGGCCGGCGCCGCCTATGCCGCCCGCACCACCGGCGCCTATGCCCGCATCCGCGAGCAGTTCGGCATCTCCATCTCCAAGTTCGAGGGCGTCGAGGAGCCGCTCGCCCGCATCGTCGCGACCGCCTATCAGCTCGACGCGGCACGGCGGCTCACTTGCGCCGCGCTGAATGCCGGCATCCATCCCGCTGTCATCTCCGGCATCATGAAGCTGCACGCGACCGAGCGGATGCGCACCGCGGTCGACGACGCCATGGACATCCATGGCGGCAAGGCCGTGATCGACGGTCCGCAAAACTATCTCGGCAATCTCCACCGCGCCGTCCCGGTCGGCATCACCGTCGAGGGTGCCAATATCCTCACCCGCAATCTCATCGTGTTCGGGCAGGGCGCCATCCGCGCGCATCCTTATCTGCTCGACGAGATGAATGCGCTTGCCGATACCGACCGTGAACGCGGGCTCACCGCCTTCGACAAGGCGTTCTGGAAGCATGTCGGCCATAGTTTCGAGACGCTGTTGCGCGCCTTCGGCCGGAGCTGGACCTTCGGTGCCTTCGCGCCAGCGCCCGATGCGGGCGACGCCACGCCATTCTATCGCCAGCTCTCACGCTATTCGGCGGCGTTTGCACTCTGCGCCGACATGGCGCTGTTGACGCTCGGCGGCGCGCTCAAGCGCAAGGAGATGCTGTCGGCGCGCTTCGGCGACATCCTGTCCGAGCTGTATCTGCTCTCTGCCGCGCTCAAACGCTGGCAGGACGAGGGCCGGCAGAAGGAGGATTTTGCCGCGCTCGAATGGTGCATGGCGACGGGCTTCAAGACCATCGAGAACCGGCTCGCGGAGATACTCGCCAATCTGCCGAACCGCTTTGTCGCCGGTTTTCTCAAGCTGGTGGTCCAGCCGTTCGGCGCACGGGTGCTGGGTCCCTCCGACCGCGTCGTGCACCAATGTGCAAGCCTGGTGCTGGAGCCCTCGGCGGCGCGCGAGCGCCTTACGCCGGATCTTGCCCATGTCGATGACGACGGCGGCTTTGCCCGGCTGGAGCGCGCGTTCAAGCTGGTCGCAGGCACGGACGCCATCGCCAATCGCATGCGCGCGGCGCATATGAGCGACTGGAGGGATGCGGTCGCCAAGGGCGTGATCACGCAGGCCGAGGGCGAGCAGCTCGCCGCGGCTCGCGAAGCCGTCGCAAAAGTAATCGAGGTCGACGATTTTGCGCCGGAGGCGCTGTCGCCGATTTACAAGAAAACCGGCGACGTGCATCAGTTCTTCCAGGAACTCGGTGACCAAAGGGCGGCGAGCTGATGGCACGACCGGTATTCATCGTCGACGGCAGCCGAACGCCATTTCTGAAAGCGCGTTCGGGGCCGGGTCCGTTCACGCCGGTCGATCTCGCCGTGCAATGCGGCCGGCCGCTGTTGGCGCGCCAGCCGTTTTCGCCTGATACCTTCGACCAGGTCATTCTCGGCTGCGTCAACGTGATCGCGGACGAGATGAACCCGGCCCGCGTCGCCGCGCTTCGGCTCGGCATGGGCGAGGACATGGTCGCCTTCACAGTGCAGATCAATTGCGGCTCCGGCATGCAGTCGATCGACACCGCCTACCGCTACATCCGCGAAGGTCATGCCGACATGATCCTCGCCGGCGGCACCGAGGCGTTGAGTCATGCGCCGCTGGTCTGGCCGAACTCCGGCGTGCGCTGGTTCGCCGGCCTTGCCACCGCCAAGGGCGTGGCCGCGAAGCTTGCCGCTGCCTTCAAATTGCGGCCGCGCTATCTCAAGCCGATCATCGGGCTCGAGCGTGGTCTCACCGATCCCATCACCGACCTGAACATGGGCCAGACCGCCGAGGTCGTCGGCCATCTCTTCGGCATCACCCGCGCCCAGTCCGACGCTTACGCCGCCGAGAGTCATCGCCGGCTTGCGCATGCGCAGACGTCGGGTTTTCTGAGGGGCGAGGTCGAGACCGCATTCGCCCGTGACGGAAAATTCTTCGACCATGACGATGGCGTGCGGCCGGATTCGTCGGCCGAGACGCTGGCAAAACTGAGACCGGTGTTCGAGCGTCCCTGGGGCCAGGTCACCGCCGGCAACTCCTCGCAGATCACCGACGGTGCGTCCTGGGTGATCCTGGCTTCCGACGAAGCGGTCGCCAAGTACAAGCTGACGCCGAAGGCGGTTATCGTCGACAGCAACTGGGCCGCGCTCGATCCTGCTATCATGGGGCTCGGTCCCGTGATGTCGGCGACGCCGCTACTGAAGCGCAACAACCTCACCATCAAGGATGTCGAGACCTGGGAATTGAACGAGGCCTTCGCCACGCAAGTGCTCGGCTGCCTTGCCGCCTGGAATGACGACAAATTCTGCCGCGAGATTTTGGGGCTCGACGGCGCGGCCGGCGAGATCGACCGCGAAAAGCTAAATGTCGACGGCGGCGCCATCTCGCTCGGGCATCCCGTCGGCACCTCCGGCAACCGCATCGTGCTGCATCTGGTCAATGCGATGAAGCGGCTCGGCACGCGGCGTGGCGTTGCTACTGAGTGCATCGGCGGCGGGCTCGGCGGCGCCATGCTGATCGAGGCGGTGTGACCATGGATTCCAGGATCATGACCGCGCTCGGCGATCGCGTCCTCACGCTCGGGCCGCAGCCGGCGTCAGACAGTCCCTACAAGAACTTCAAGCTGGCGCGCGATGCCGACGGTGTCGCCTGGCTGCTGTTCGACCGCGCCGGTGCCAGCGCCAACACGCTGTCCTCGGATGTGATGGAGGAGTTCGACACCGTGCTCGCGGCGATCGAGACCGAGCGTCCTGCCGGCCTCGTGATCCGCTCCGCAAAATCGTCCGGCTTCATTGCCGGCGCCGACGTCAACGAATTCCGCGGCGCCAGCGATCCCGCAATGGTGGAGATACGGATCCGCGCCGCGCATGCGGTGGTCGATCATCTGGAGGCGCTGAGGCTGCCGACCGTCGCTGTCATCCATGGTTTCTGTCTCGGCGGCGGGCTCGAGGTCGCGCTCGCCTGCCAATCGCGTATCGCCATCGACGGCGCGCGCTTCGGCTTTCCGGAGGTGATGCTCGGCCTGCATCCTGGTCTCGGCGGCACAGCGCGTTTCACCGCGCTGGTCAATCCGGCCCAGTCGATGGCCCTAATGCTGACGGGCCGCACCATCGACGCGCGCCGCGCCAAATCGCTCGGCCTCGTCGACACCGTGACGCAGGAGCGCCATGTCAGCAATGCGGTGAAGGATGCGCTGTTTGGCCGGTTGAAGCGGGCGCGCCCGGGGATTCTCACCCGCGCCGCCAATTTCGGACCGGTGCGGGGGCTCCTTGCCAGGCGCATGCGCAGCGAAGCTGCGAAGGCTGCGTCCCGCGAGCACTATCCCGCGCCTTACGCGCTGATCGATCTCTGGGAGACCCATGGCGGCAGCAAAGCCGCGATGCTCAGGGCAGAGCAGGCCTCATTCGCCAAGCTGATGGTGACGCCGACCGCGCAGAATTTGATCCGCGTGTTCTTCCTGCGCGAGCAGATGAAGAAGGCGGCAGGCCCCGGCAACACGGTCAAGCAGGTTCACGTCATCGGCGCTGGCGCCATGGGCGGCGACATCGCGGCCTGGTGTGCGGGGCAGGGGCTGCGCGTCTCGCTTGCCGACATGAAGGCGGAGCCGATCGCGGGCGCGGTCAAGCGCGCCGCCGATCTTTTTGGCAAGATCATCCGGAAGCCCACCGATGTCCGCGACGCGCTCGATCGCCTTATCCCCGATCTGGACGGCGAGGGTGTCCGCAACGCCGATCTCATCATCGAGGCGGTGCCGGAAAAGCTGGAGCTCAAGCAGAAGGTCTATGCGAGTATCGAGCCGAAGATGAAGCCGGGCGCGATCCTTGCGACCAACACCTCGAGCATTCCGCTCCAGGACCTGCGCACGACGCTGGCGCGGCCGGAACGCTTCGTCGGCCTGCATTTCTTCAATCCGGTGTCGCGGCTGCAATTGGTCGAAATCGTCAGCCATGACGGCAACGATGGGCAGGTGCTCAAGGAAGCACTCGCCTTCCTCGGCGCCATCGACCGACTGCCGCTGTCGGTGAAAAGCTCGCCCGGCTTCCTCGTCAACCGCGCGCTGACGCCCTACATGCTGGAAGCGATGGTGATGCTGGACGAGAAGACCGACCAGCGCCTGATCGATGCCGCAGCCGAGCAGTTCGGCATGCCGATGGGGCCGATCGAATTGGCCGACCAGGTCGGGCTCGACATCTGCATTGATGTCGGCGACATGCTGCGCACCAAGTTCGGCGATCTGCTGCCGCCGACGCCGGCCTGGCTGCGCGAGAAGGTCGCCAAGGGCGAACTCGGCCGCAAGACCGGCAAGGGTTTCTACACCTGGAAGGACGGCAAGGCGGAGAAGGCGCCGTTGCCGGAAACCGGCCCCCGCGTCACCGAGCAGATGATCGACCGGCTGGTGCTGCCGATGTCCAACGTCTGCGTCGCGGCGCTTCGCGAGGGTATCGTCGACGATGCCGACATGGTCGACGGCGCCATGATCTTCGGCACCGGTTATGCACCGTTCCGTGGTGGTCCGTTGAACTATGCGCGCACGCGCGGCGTGGAGAATGTCGTATCCACTTTGCGCGCGCTGGCCGGGAGATTCGGCGAGCGCTTTGCGCCGGATCCGGGCTGGGACAATTTCAAGTGAGCAAATTTCAAGTGAGAGAGGCATGAACGAACAAGCCAATACCGGGCCGAGCGGCGATCTCTGCATCCGCACGCTGGCGATGCCCGCCGACACCAATGCAAACGGCGACATCTTCGGCGGCTGGCTGCTCAGCCAGATGGATGTCGGCGGCGGCGTGTTTGCGTCAAAAGCCGCGAAGTCGCGCACGGTGACCGTCGCAATCGAAGCGATGAATTTTCGCAAAGCGGTCTATGTCGGCGATCTGGTTTCGGTCTATGCCAATCTCGTCCGCGTGGGCCGTACCTCGATGACCGTGCATCTCGAAGCCTGGGCGCTGCGGCGCAGGGAGCTCCAGCCGATCCTGGTGACCGACGGCAATTTCACTTACGTCTCGATCGACGACGACGGCCGTCCGCAAACGATCCAGAGAAACGATCCATCAATCGCGACGTAACCGCGCGCGACGCATGACCGCGCGGCGTTGCGCCTGCCATCGTCGCGTCTTCGCCAAGAACAAGTCATAAAATGGATGAGGTCCCGGCGTACTCAATTTCCCGTCGATTCGGGTGGAAACAGGCTGATTTGCTCAAGGAACCTTTGGGCACCGATGCCGTTATTTGCCCGCACTGAGGAATCTAAGGGCCATGCCGGACAGCTACATCATCGAAGTCAATTCGCAGACCGCAGGTATCGTCGTTCGTTCTCAAGGGGGCTACTGCTTCTTCGCCTCATCCGACCGCTTCAACCGCCTTGAAGGCCAGCTCTTCCGCAACGCCCGCGAAGCCGAGCGCGCCGCGCGCAAGCTGGTTAACGGTGATGTGAAGGAAGCGGCGTAGTAGTCCCGCTGGTCATTTCGGGTCGCGCGTAGCGCGAGAGGTAGGAATCTTTTGCCGCGAACTCTGCCTTCCCTTCTCACCTTTATGGGAGAAGGTGGCGCGAAGCGCCGGATGAGGGGACGTTTCAGCAGATTCAGAAGCGAGAGATTCGTTCTCGGAGAGAAACCCCTCACCCGACTTCGCTTCGCGAAGCCCCACCCTCTCCCACAAGGGGGAGAGGGAAGAGCCGTTGTTCACAACTTCGTCGCCGACCTTGAGAGCAGCTTCCAGTCGTCGCCCTGCTTCTGCCAGTTCATCAGGATGTGAAGGTTGGTCGGCACTTTTTTCCCATCTGCCGCCATCTCCTGTTCCGCCACCCAATGGAAGCGCACGATCGCGGCGGGGCCGACGACCTTGATGGTCGGGTCCTTGTACTCGATCGACAGGAATTTCGACTTGCCGTCGGTGGCGTTGGTGACGAAGGTTGCCTTGTCCTCGACCTTGCCGCTGGAATGGCTGTAGCTGACATCGTCCCAGCACAGCGCACCGAGCGCCTTGGGATCGGCGGCGATCTGGGCGAGACGGAAGGCCTCGACCTTCTTCGCCACGGCTTCCTCGTCCGCCGATGCCGCCAGCGCCGGTGTCGTGACAGCTGAGACAGCAAGCGCCGAGACGGCAAGAGTCGAGAGAGCCAGATCGCGTCGGTTGATCGTCATCGTTTCCTCCTTTTTGATCTTGCAGCCAGTGTTGCAGCCGCGCGCGACTTTGTCGAGTGGCGCATCTTCGTCATGGGGATGCGTCATTGCGCGATCGAGAGCGTATTGATACGTCTTTCGCATCAATGCGCTGCGCATTTGGGAAAGTACGGACATGATCGACGCGATGGGCAGGGCGCTGCTGTTCGATATCGACGGCACGTTGGCCGACACGGATTTCCTTCATCGCGAGGCGTTCCATCGCGTGTTCGCCCCGCGCGGCCATATTGTGGATGAGGAGCGCTTCAAGCGCGAGCTCCAGGGTTTTTCCAATGTGTCGATCGGGGAGCGGTTTCTGCCGAACGAATCGCCGGAACGTCGCGTCGCAATCCTCGGCGAGAAGGAGGCGATCTTTCGTGACCTGGTGGTTGGACAGATCGTGCCGCTTCCGGGCCTGATGGCGCTGCTCGACCGTGCCGATAGCGCCGGCATTCCCATGGTGGCCGTGACCAACGCGCCGCGTCTCAACGCCGAGCTGCTGCTGTCGGGCCTCGGCATTACGGACCGCTTCAAGGCGATCGTGATCGGCGACGAGCTGCCGCACGGCAAGCCGCATCCGCTGCCCTATCAGGAAGGGCTGCGCTTCGCCGGCGCCAGCGCGGCGGCCTCGATCGCGTTCGAGGATTCCCGCTCCGGCGTGCAATCGGCCGCCGCCGCCGGCATTCCGACCATCGGGATGCGCACCACTCTCGGCCACGCCGACCTTGTTGCCGCCGGCGCGGTCGCTTCCGCCAGCGCTTACGACGATCCGACACTGCTGGCGCGCCTCGCCGCCGCGATGGCGTGGTGAGGACGTTGGTCCGTTAACCGTGATCGGCACGCGCATTGACCGAACGCGCGAACCGCCGCACCATGCGGCTTCCTGACTTGAGGCTATTGTCGTGACCGGACTGACTCATCGCCAAGCCGAAATCCTCAACATCGCGCGGGCCTCGGGCCGCGTCATGGTCGAGGAGCTGGCGCGCCGGTTCGAGGTCTCGGCGCAGACCATCCGCAAGGACCTCAACGATCTCTGCGAGCGCCGCTCGCTGACCCGTATCCATGGCGGCGCCATCATCGCCTCCGGCGTCGAAAACCTCGCCTATGAGGCGCGGCGCTTCGTCGCCGCCGACGAGAAGAAGGCGATTGGAGCCGCGGCCGCATCGCTGATCCCGAACGGCTGCTCGCTGTTCATCAACATCGGCACCACGACCGAGGAGGTGGCGAGCGCGCTGACCTCGCACGAGGACCTCCTCGTCATCACCAACAATCTCAACGTCGCCATGCTGCTCTACCGCCATCCCCGCATCGAGGTGGTGGTTGCCGGCGGCACGGTGCGGCGCGCCGACGGTGCGGTGGTCGGCTCGACCGCGACGCAGCTGATCGGCCAGTTCAAGGTCGACTACGCCATCATCGGGGCGTCCGCGATCGACGAGGAAGGCGCGCTGCTCGACTTCGACTATCGCGAGGTCCAGGTGGCGCAAGCCATCATCGCCAACGCCCGCAGCGTCATGCTGGTCGCGGATTCCACAAAACTTCGCCGCAGCGCACCGGTCCGCATCGCCCATATCAGCCAGATCCAGACCTTCGTGACCGATCAGGAACTCCCCGAGCGCCTCGCCACGATTTGCCATGCCAAGGGCATCGAGGTGATGGCAGCGATGCCGAAGGGGGCGGATATCGATGAGGCGGCCGAACCGGCGCAAGAGGCCGCGCCGGTCGTTCGGTTGCGTTAGATGGCTGCGATCGATCCGGAGCTGACATCACGCCGCAGTTCACAGACCAAAACGCTTCAGGTCCTCCGGCAGGAAATCTCGACCTGTCCGGTTCTTGACGCTTGGCAGATTTGATACTCTTTTCCGCCAGGCGATGAGGGATTTGCACGCATCGGGAATCGATATCCCCGCTGCGCCAGCGAAGTCCAGGCTCGCAAAGACCGTGATATCCGCCATCGAGAAGGCGTCGCCGGCAACGAACGGTGTGTTCTTCAGGACGCCGTCGAAATAATTCATGCCGCGGATGACCCTGGCGCGCTGTCGCTCACCCCATTCCTTCCTGCCGGCCCATTCCGGAGCCACATAGGGCTGCATCGCAGGCCCGAGGCCCGACGTGGCATAGTGAAAGTAGCCGTCGACCGCGCCCATGAGCTCGGCCTCGGCGCGATTCTGCATCATATGGATCACCGCCTTCTCGCGCGGTGTCCTGCCGGTGAGGACCGGATGGCCATCGAGATGGTCCAGATATTCGGTGATGGCCGTCGACTCCGAGATCAAGGTGCCGTCATCGAGTTCGAGCACCGGGATTTTTCCCGAGGGGTTGATCGCGAGAAACGGCGCCTGCTTGTGCTCTGCCCCGATCAAATCGACGCTGACGAACTCGACCCGGTCGTCGAGTCCCTTTTCGGAAAGGACGATGCGAATGCGCGAGGAATTGGGAAATCCGGGCCGATCGTAGATTTTCATGAGAACATTCCTTTATCTATCGATAGATAGGTGGGTAGCCGATATGGGGCCTTTGCAATGGCGGAGTCAAGGGCTATCTATCGGTAGATAGATGGGGGCGAACGATGACGGCCGATACCAAGCAGGTGATCATGGATGCGGCCCGCGCGATGGTGCAGGCGCGCGGCTACAACGGCCTGAGCTTTCGCGACCTGGCGAAGGAGGTGGGCGTCAAGAGCGCCAGCGTCCACTATCATTTTCCGACCAAGGGCGATCTTGGCGCCGCGCTTGCGCGTCGCTATGCCGACGAGGCGATCGAGATCTTCGACGGGTTCCTCGAAGCCTCGCAGGACGTCGGGGCCTGCCTGAGGATGTATACGGACGTCTTCCGTTCCGCGCTGTCGAACGACAACAGGATGTGTCTGTGCGGGATCATGGCCGCCGAGCACGATGACTTGCCGGCCGAAGTCAGAGCTGAGGTCGACAGGTTCACCGACGTCAACATCCGGTGGCTGGTCAAATTGCTGTCGCGTGGAAAGAAGGCGGCAACGGGAGCGATTGAGCAGCGGGCGCTCGCGATCTTCGCGGCCGTCGAGGGCGCACAGCTCGTCGCGCGCGGGCGAGGCGACATCGCGGTCTACGACCAGGCGATCGAGGCTTACAGGGCGGCAGGGCTGCTGCCCTGAGTTTTGGGTCGGCCGACGTCTTAGTCTTATACGTCGTCCCACGGGTTGAGCAGCACGACGCCGAATGCCGCAAAATCCTTCACATTGCGTGTGGCGAGTGTGAGGTCGTTTGCGAGCGCGGTCGCGCTGAAGAATCCATCTATCACGGACAGAGCGATGCCGCTGCGGCGGCTCTGCGCCATCAGGTCGCCCCAGCGCTCGGCGACCGCATGGTCGATCGGCAGGATGCGCCCGGCAAAACGCTCCGGCAGATCATGCGTGAGCCAGGCAGTCAGTGCCGCGCGCCGGCCGCCGTCATCCAGCAGTGCGATGCCACGGCGAAGCTCCGCGATCGATGCCACGCTGATGAAGGCGCGGTCCTCGTCGATCGTATCGAGCCACGCCAAAACTTTCGGGGAAGGCGTCGGCCGCCGAACCTCCGAGAGCACGTTGGTGTCGAGCAGCAAGTTCACGGCATCTCGTCGCGCGGCGTGTCATGCACGCGTTCAAGATCGAGGTCGGCGCCGCGTAATGGCGACGCCAGCAGGAATTCGGCCAGCGTGCCTTTGCGCGCCGTCTTGCGCGCCCACTCGTCGGCGGAAACGACAACCGCATTGGGCCTGCCGTGACGGGTGATGACCTGCGGGCCGGACTGGGCGCGGTCGATCACCTCGGAAAGCCGTGCCTTGGCGTTGGCAAGCGTCCAGATGTCATCGGTTGGAAGCGCATCGGGTGCAGTGTTGGAGTCGGCCATGAGAATATCGACCAATATGACTACTATGACTATAATTCTCTGAAGCTAAGCATTCAAGGGTGCTTTTGCCGCTGGAATTGCCAGCCCAGGCTGCTCAATTCCGCGTCTGTCTGCCCCACTTAAAAGTTCCGCTTTCACTTCCTTTCTTCTCTCTTTCATCTTGCTTTCGTTTTTCGGTGTGATCTAATCAAAAACGAAAGTAACCGCTCGATTGAACGGGCGGTCGCCGGGGGATGCGTCTGTTGGAGCGTATTTTTGACCTCGCCATCATTGGAGGCGGTGTTAACGGCTGCGGCATCGCGCGCGACGCGGTGGGCCGTGGCAACACGGTTTTCCTGTGCGAAATGAACGATCTGGCGAGCGGGACGTCGTCCTGGTCGACTAAACTGGTGCATGGCGGCCTGCGCTATCTCGAATATTACGAGTTTCGCCTGGTCCGCGAGGCGCTGATCGAGCGCGAGATCCTCTGGGGCATCGCACCCCACATCATTCGCCCCTTACGTTTCGTTCTGCCGCACCATGCAGGCCTGCGACCGGCCTGGCTGCTGCGCCTCGGCCTCTTCCTCTATGACCATATCGGCGGCCGCCATCTGTTGCCGGCGACCCGCTCGGTCGATCTCAGGCGTGACGAGGTCGGTCGCCCGCTGATCCCGAACCGCTATACCCGCGCGTTCGAATATTCCGACTGCTTCGTCGATGACGCCCGTCTCGTCGTGCTCAACGCGCGCGACGCCGCCGACAAGGGCGCCGAGATCCGCACCCGCACCCGGGCGACGGATATCAAGCAGTCCGACGGCATCTGGACCGTCAGCATGATCGACACGCTGACCGGCGCGCGCTCGTCGATCCAGGCTCGTGCGCTCGTCAATGCCGGCGGGCCCTGGGTCGAGGACGTGCTCGGCAGTGGCGCCGGCGTCAACGCGAAAGCCAAGGTGCGCCTGGTGCAGGGCTCGCACATCGTCGTGAAAAAACTCTACGACCACGACCGCGCCTACATGTTCCAGAACGCGGACGGCCGCATCATCTTCGTGATCCCGTATCAGGACGATTTCACGCTGATCGGCACCACCGACCGCGACTATGACGGCGATCCGGCCAAGGTGAAGGCGACGGCCGAGGAGATCCAGTATCTCTGCACCGCGGCAAGCGAATATCTGGCCAAGCCGGTCACGCCTGACGACGTGGTCTGGACCTATTCCGGCGTGCGCCCGCTCTATGACGACGGCGCCAGCGAAGCCAAGGCCGCGACGCGCGACTACGTGTTCGAGCTCGACACGCCCGGCGGCGTGCCGCTGCTGTCGATCTATGGCGGCAAGATCACGACCTACCGCCGTCTCGCCGAGGAGGCGCTGGAGCGGCTCGCGCCCTATCTTCGCAGTGCGAAAGCGCGCGAGGGCTGGACCGGCAAATGGCCGCTGCCCGGCGGCGACATGGGCGTCTCCGATGTCGACGGCCTGATCGCGGAGCTTCAGCGCGGCTATCCCTTCCTCAGCCACGAGCATGCGCGGCGGCTCGCGCGCGCCTATGGCACAAAGGCGATCAAGCTGCTCGGGGATGCGAAATCCGCGGCCGATCTCGGCCAGGCCTTCGGCGCGACGCTGAGCGAGCGCGAGGTCCGCTATCTCATGGCCAACGAATGGGCCGTCACTGCCGAGGACATCGTCTGGCGCCGCTCAAAGCTCGGCCTGCGACTAAGCGCCGACGAAATCGCGGCGCTTGACGACTGGATCAGGACCCACGCCGTGCAGCAAAGTCCCCTGCTGGAAGCCGGAGGACGCTCATGGCGGTGACACTCGATCACGTGACCCGGACTGTCGACGGCGTCCCGCACATCCGCGACGTCTCGCTGACGCTCGAGAGCGGTACGCTCAACGTGCTGCTCGGGCCGACGCTGTCGGGCAAGACCTCGATCATGCGGCTGCTCGCAGGCCTCGACAAGCCGACTTCGGGCAAGATCTTGGTCAACGGCAAGGACGTCACCGGCGCCGACGTGCGCAAGCGTTCGGTCGCGATGGTCTACCAGCAGTTCATCAATTATCCATCGCTTACAGTCTATGAGAACATCGCGTCGCCCTTGCGTGTGCAGGGCAAGCCGCGCGCTGAAATCGAGGCGCGCGTGGCGGAAGCCGCAAGGCTGCTCAGGCTCGAGCCGTTCCTGAAGCGCACGCCGCTCCAGCTTTCCGGTGGCCAGCAGCAGCGCACCGCGATCGCGCGCGCGCTGGTGAAGGGCGCCGATCTCGTGCTGCTCGACGAGCCGCTCGCCAATCTCGACTACAAGCTTCGTGAGGAGCTGCGCGCCGAGCTCCCGCGCATCTTCGAGGCTTCCGGCGCGATCTTCGTCTATGCCACCACCGAGCCAACCGAGGCGTTGCTGCTCGGCGGCAACACGGTGTGCATGTGGCAGGGTCAGGCGCTCCAGATCGACGAGACCGCCAACGTCTACCGCCGGCCGCAGACTTTGCGCGTCGCGCAGGTGTTCTCCGACCCGCCGCTCAATCTCGTCGGCATCGAGAAAAAGAACGGCTCTGTGCAATATGCCGGCGGCGCGGCGTCGCCGGCCTCGGGTCTGTATTCGTCGCTGGCCGACGGCGCCTACCGGGTCGGCTTTCGCGCGCATCAGCTCGCGCTCGCCAACGGCCAGGCCGATCGCCACGCCTTCCATGCCACGGTAACGGTGACCGAAATCACCGGTTCGGAGAGTTTCGTGCATCTGACCCGCGACGGATCGAAATGGGTTGCGGTGTTGCACGGCGTGCACGAGTTCGAGCCCGGCCAGACCATCGACGCCGTGCTCGATCCCAATGATGTCTTCGTTTTCGATGCGGCAGACCGTCTGGTCGCCGCACCCGGCAATACCTGAGGGAGATGCGACATGGCCCGCATTGACCTCGTCGATCTCGCGCACTCCTACGGCGGCAACGATGCGCCGCAGGACAGCTTTGCCCTGAAGCCTGTGACCATGACCTGGCGTCAGGGCGGCGCCTATGCGCTGCTCGGGCCGTCCGGCTGCGGCAAGACCACGCTGCTCAACGTCATTTCGGGCATCATCACGCCGTCGCGGGGGAAAATCCTGTTCGACGAGGTGGACATCACACCGCTGTCAACCCAGAAGCGCAACATCGCCCAGGTGTTCCAGTTTCCGGTGATCTACGACACCATGACGGTGGGGCAGAATCTGGCGTTTCCACTGAAGAACCGCGGCGTGCCAAAGGCCGAGATCGACAAGCGCGTCGCCGAGATCGGCCGCCTGCTCGATCTCGAACCCTATCTGAACCGCAAGGCGACGCGGCTCACGGCTGACGCCAAGCAGAAGATATCGCTCGGCCGCGGCCTGGTGCGCTCCGACGTCGCCGCCGTGCTGTTCGACGAGCCGCTCACCGTGATCGATCCCGAGCTGAAATGGCAGCTCCGCTCCAAGCTGAAGGCGCTGCATCGCGAGCTCGACCTTACGATGATCTACGTCACCCACGACCAGACCGAGGCGCTGACCTTTGCAGACACCGTCGTCGTCATGCACGACGGCCGCGTGGTGCAAAGCGGCACCCCGGCCGAGCTGTTCGACAAGCCCGCGCACACCTTCGTCGGCTATTTCATCGGCTCGCCCGGCATGAACATCCTGCCGGCCGAGGTGAGGGGCCGCGAGGCCAAGATCGACGGTCACGTCATCGCGCTCAATCGCAGCTACGACAGCCTTCCGGCAAGCGCGAAGATCGAGATCGGCGTGCGTCCCGAATTCGTCGAAACCGTTGCGCCGGCACCGGGCCTGCTCAGCGCAAAAATCGAACGCATCGACGATCTCGGCCGCATCCGCTTTGCGCGTGCGCACCTCGGTGATGCAAAACTCGCGGCGCGGGCGCCGGCCGGCTTCACCAGCCCGGACGGCACGGCCGGCCTGAAATTCGATCCGTCGCACGTCCACGTTTATGCCGACAGCCTTCTGGTGGAGGGAGCCGCCTGATGGACAAGACCGTCAACCAAAAGGCCTGGTTCCTGGTGCTGCCGGTATTCCTGGTCGTCGCCTTCTCGGCAGTGCTGCCGCTGATGACGGTTGTGAACTATTCGATGCAGGACACCTTCGGCAACAACCAGTTCTTCTGGAACGGTGTCGGCTGGTTCAAGGAATTGCTCGACCCTTCGACCGACCTCGGCGGCCGCTTCCTCGCCTCGCTCGGCCGCAATCTGTTCTTCTCGATGGTGATCCTAGCGATCGAGGTGCCGCTCGGCATCGTCGTCGCGCTGTCGATGCCGCGCCAGGGTTGGACCGTCGCGGCCTGCCTCGTCATCCTCGCGCTGCCGCTGTTGATCCCCTGGAACGTGGTCGGCACGATCTGGCAGATCTTTGGCCGCCCCGATATCGGCCTGCTCGGCTATGTGCTCAACGCGATCGGCATCGACTACAATTACGTCTCCAATGCCGTCGATGCCTGGGTCACCGTGATCGTGATGGACGTCTGGCACTGGACCAGCCTGGTCGCGTTGTTGTGTTATGCCGGCCTGAAGTCGATCCCCGATGCTTATTACCAGGCAGCTCAAATCGACGGCGCCTCGCGCTGGGCGGTGTTCAAGGCGATCCAGCTGCCCAAGATGAACCGCGTGCTGCTGATCGCGGTGCTGCTGCGCTTCATGGACTCGTTCATGATCTACACCGAGCCGTTCGTCGTTACCGGCGGCGGGCCCGGCAATTCGACGACCTTCGTGTCGATCGAGCTCGTCAAGATCGCGCTCGGCCAGTTCGACCTCGGCAAGGCCGCCGCGCTGTCGCTGGTCTACAATCTGATCATCCTGATCGTCTGCTGGATCTTCTACACGGTCATGACCAATGCCGGCGCCGAGCGGAAGCCGCAGGAAGGAGCCGCGTGATGCATTCGATCCCCGGCCGTCGCCTCATCATGGCGCTGTTTTTGATCTTCCTGCTGTTGCCGATCTACTGGCTCGTCAACATGAGCTTCAAGACCAACGCCGAAATCGTCTCGACGATGACGCTGTGGCCGCACGCCCCGACGCTCCAGCACTACAAGCGCATCTTCACCGACGAGAGCTGGTATTCCGGCTACATCAACTCGCTGGAATACGTCGTCCTCAACACCATCATCTCGATCTCGGTGGCGTTGCCCGCGGCCTACGCGTTCTCGCGCTACCGTTTTCTCGGTGACAAGCATCTGTTCTTCTGGCTGCTGTCGAACCGCATGGCGCCGGCCGCGGTCTATGCACTGCCGTTCTTCAATCTTTATTCGGCGATCGGGCTGTTCGATACGCCTTGGGCGGTGGCGCTCGCGCACTGCATCTTCAACGTTCCGCTGGCGGTCTGGATCCTCGAAGGCTTCGTCTCCGGCGTGCCGCGCGAGATCGACGAGACCGCCTTCCTCGACGGCTATTCCTTCCCGCGCTTCTTCATCAAGATCCTGGTGCCGCTGATTGCGAGCGGCATCGGCGTCGCCGCCTTCTTCTGCTTCATGTTCTCCTGGGTCGAGCTGCTGCTCGCACGCACGCTGACCTCGGTGCAGGCCAAGCCGATCGCGGCGATCATGACGCGCACAGTGTCGGCCGCCGGCATGGATTGGGGGCTGCTCGCGGCAGCCGGCGTGCTCACCATCATTCCGGGCGCGCTCGTGATCTGGTTCGTCCGCAACTACATCGCGAGCGGTTTCGCGCTCGGCCGGGTCTAGGAGGCATCAATGGAATCTATTGCATGGATGGCCTGGACGCTGCCGACGGCGATCTTCTTTGTCGCGCTCGCCTGCACGCTTGCCGTGATGACCTGGCTCGGGGTGGCCTATCCCGAAACCGAGCGCGTCGGCGTGCTGCGCATCCCCACCACGCGCGGCGACCGCCTGTTCATCTCCCTGATCATGGCGGCTGTCATCCACTTGCTCTGGATCGCCTTCGCCGGCACCGACTCACTCGCCACGCTGCCGATCGGCGAGGACGGACTTGAAATTTCGCGCCTTTGGCTCGCATCAGGAATTTCGCTGGCCATGGCCGTGCTCATTTTCCGCACGGTCTAGCCCGCGAAGGGACGGCCAGATCCGGGACCAACCCGGGCCTGTAGAAAGTTTGTCGCTGCAACGGAGGAACAACATGCGGCAGTTTAGGAGAAGGGAACGTCCATTGACCAAGAATAGCTTTCTGACGATGTCCAGCGTCGCCGCCATCGTCGCGGTGTCGTTGGCCGTCTCGGCGCCGGTGCGCGCTGCCGACGATGCCGCAATCCAGAAATGGATCGCGGAATTCCAGCCCTCGACGCTGTCGAAGGACGAGCAGAAGAAGGAGCTTGAGTGGTTCGTCAAGGCGGCCGAGCCCTTCAAGGGCATGGAGATCAATGTCGTCTCCGAGACCATCACGACCCACGAATACGAGTCGCAGACGCTGGCGAAGGCGTTCTCCGAACTCACCGGCATCAAGCTCAAGCACGACATCATCCAGGAAGGTGACGTCGTCGAGAAGCTGCAGACCCAGATGCAGTCCGGCAAGAACGTGTACGACGGCTGGATCAACGACTCCGACCTGATCGGCACGCACTTCCGCTACGGCCAAACCATCGCGCTGTCGGACTACATGACCGGCGAGGGCAAGGACGTCACCGATCCCCAGCTGGACGTCAACGACTTCATCGGCAAGTCGTTCGGCACGGCCCCGGATGGCAAGCTCTATCAGCTGCCCGACCAGCAGTTCGCGAACCTCTACTGGTTCCGCTACGACTGGTTCACCAACGCCGACTACAAGGCCAAGTTCAAGGCCAAGTATGGCTACGAGCTCGGCGTGCCCGTGAACTGGTCCGCCTACGAGGACATCGCCGAGTTCTTCACGAACGACATCAAGGAGATCAACGGCGTCAAGGTTTACGGCCATATGGACTATGGCAAGAAGGACCCGTCGCTTGGTTGGCGGTTCACCGACGCCTGGCTGTCGATGGCCGGTAACGGCGACAAGGGCATTCCGAACGGTCTCCCGGTCGACGAATGGGGCATCCGCATGGAAGGCTGCCGTCCGGTGGGCTCCTCGGTCGAGCGTGGTGGCGACACCAACGGCCCGGCCGCGGTCTACTCGATCACCAAGTACCTCGAGTGGATGAAGAAGTATGCTCCGCCGCAAGCGCAGGGCATGACCTTCTCCGAGTCGGGTCCGGTGCCGGCGCAGGGCAACATCGCCCAGCAGATGTTCTGGTACACCGCTTTCACCGCCGACATGGTGAAGCCGGGCATCGCCGTGATGAACGCGGACGGTACGCCGAAGTGGCGTATGGCTCCGTCGCCGCACGGTTCGTACTGGAAGGAAGGCATGAAGCTCGGCTATCAGGACGCCGGCTCCGTGACGCTTCTCAAGTCGACCCCGGCGGATCGCCGCAAGGCAGCCTGGCTCTATCTCCAGTTCATCATCTCCAAGACGGTGTCGCTGAAGAAGAGCCATGTCGGTCTCACGTTCATTCGTGAATCCGACATTTGGGACAAGTCGTTCACGGAGCGTGCGCCGAAGCTCGGCGGCCTGATCGAGTTCTACCGCTCGCCCGCGCGCGTGCAGTGGACCCCGACCGGCAACAACGTGCCCGACTATCCGAAGCTGGCGCAGCTGTGGTGGCAGAACATCGGCGATGCGTCGTCCGGTGCGAAGACGCCGCAAGCCGCGATGGACTCGCTTGCCGCCGCCCAGGACTCCGTGATGGAGCGTCTGGAGAAGTCCGGCGTGCAGGGCGCCTGCGGTCCGAAGCTGCACAAGAAGGAAACGGCCGAATACTGGTTCGCAAAGGCCCAGAAGGACGGCACGATTGCTCCCCAGCGCAAGCTCGCCAACGAGAAGCCGAAGGGCGAGACGGTCGACTACGACACCCTGATCAAGTCGTGGCCGGCACAGCCCCCGAAGCGCGCGGAAGCGAAGTAAGGCACATCAACGTAACGACGAAAGGCCGGGAGCAATCCCGGCCTTTTTCTTTTTGTTGTCGTGGATTTTGCTCCACACCGTCATTGCGAGCGAGCGAAGCAATCCAGAGTCTTTCCACGGAGGTAGTCTGGATTGCTTCGTCGCGTTGCTCCTCGCAATGACGGAGGATGGAGCGACGACGACGCCCTACTCCGCCGGTTCAGTCGTCAGCGCCGGGTAATCCGTGTACCCCTTCGCACCGCCGCCGTAGAACGTGTTCTTGTCCCAGTCGTTCAGCGGAGCGCCCTGCTTCAGCCGCTCGACCAGGTCGGGATTGGAGATGAACGGCTTGCCGAAGGCGATGAGATCGGCCGCGTTCGCCTCCAGCACCTTGGCGGCGAGGGCGAAATCATAGCCGTTGTTGGCGACGTAAGCGCCGGCGAAGCGCTTGCGCAGGCCCGCATAGTCGAACGGCGCGATGTCGCGCGGACCGCCGGTGGCGCCTTCGACGACGTGGAGATAGACGAGCTTGAGCGCGCTGAGACCGTCGACGATATGGTCGTACAAGGCTTGCGGGTTCGAGTCCGAGATATCGTTGGCCGGTGTTACCGGCGAGACGCGAATGCCGGTGCGCTCGGGGCCAGCCTCGGCCACGACGGCCTTGGATACTTCCAGCATCAGCCGCGCGCGGTTCTCGATGGAGCCGCCATAGGCGTCGGTACGCTTGTTGGTGCCGTCCTTGGCGAACTGCTCGAGCAGATAGCCGTTGGCGCCGTGGATCTCGACGCCGTCGAAGCCGGCTTCGAGCGCATTCTTCGTGGCGCGCTTGAAATCGTCGATGATCCCGGGAATTTCGGCGAGCTCGAGCGCGCGGGGCTCGGAGACGTCGGCGAAGGTACCGTTCACGAAAGTCTTGCCCTTGGCGCGGATCGCGCTCGGCGCTACCGGGGCTGCGCCATTGGCCTGGAGATCGACATGCGAGATGCGGCCGACATGCCAGAGCTGGATGAAGACCTTGCCGCCGCGCTCGTGGACTTGATCGGTGACCTTGCGCCAGCCGGCGGCCTGGTCCCTGGAGTAGATGCCGGGTGTGTCCTGGTAGCCCTGGCCCTGCTGCGAGACCTGGCTCGCTTCGGTGATCAGAAGCCCTGCGGAGGCGCGTTGGCCGTAATAGTCGGCGGCGAGCGCACCGGGCACGAACGTGCCGGGAACGGCGCGGTTACGCGTCAGCGGTGCCATCACGAAACGGTTCGCAAGCGTGATCGGGCCGAGCTTGTAGGTGTCAAACAATTTGGTCGAACGGCTCATGGGAATGCTTCCAGGCGGTGAAAGGTCTGCAACACTTGTGCATCGCGGCAATCAGCGCAAGGGAGGAGCCATACGGAAAGTGCAGGCGAGCTACGCAGCAAGGCCCGCGTAGCACAATTCGTATGCAGTTTCGGCCGCGACAGCGGAATTCCGCTGCCGCGGGCCATAACTTAATTCGCGCCGAGGAAATCGCGCTTGCCGATCTCGACGCCGGCGTGGCGCAGAAGGCCGTGGGCAGTTGCGGCGTGGAAATAGAAGTTCGGCAGCGAGAACGCGCTCAGGAATTGCTGGCCCTTCATGGTGATGGATTTGTCGGGGCCGGCCGGGAAGGTGACGTCCTTGGTGTCGGCGCCCTCGAACTGCTCGGGCTTGAACGATTTCACATAGTCGATGGTCTTCGCCAGGCGCTGCTTCAATTCGGCAAAGCTGGTCTCGGTGTCTGCTGTGGAGGGCACTTCGCTATGGGTCAGCCGGGCGCAGCCCTTGGAGGCGAAATCGCTGACGAGCTGGATCTGCTTCGACAGCGGCAGCATGTCCGGAAACAGCCGGGAGCCCAGCAGGACGCTCGGGTCGACCTTCTTGGCCGCGCAGTGCGCCTCGGCTTTCGTGAGCAGGCCGGTCAGGCTGTTCAGCATTTGCAAATAGGCGGGGACGACGGCGTCGTGAAAGGACATGTGATGCTCGCTCTTGTGGTGGGGAATCTCAGGAGAAACCTGAGCCACTCACATGGGGCCATCATGGAAAAATACAATCGCGGGAGCCGCTTGTGCGGTGCGAAAATTCTACCGTGCCATCGCCGCAGGCTGCGCCTGTGCCGTGCCACCGCGCATCCGGGCCAAAAGCTCGGAGGTCGGCCAGGAATCGGCCGGCAGACCGTATTTGACCTGCATCGCCTTCACTGCGGCGCGGCTCTGCTGGCCCAGCACGCCGTCGACCTTGCCGACATTGAAGCCGGCCTGGACCAGAAGCTGCTGCAATTGCTTGAGCTCGTTGAACGGCAGCTGCGCGACCGGTGTGGTCGGCTTGCGCATCGGTGCTGCGCCCGCAATGCGCGAGGCGAGATAGCCCGCGGTGGTCGAATAGATCAGCGAGTTATTCCACTCGGTATAGGCCGCGAAATTCGGATACGCCATGAAGGCCGGCCCGTTGCGTCCCATCGGCAGCAGCACGGAGGCCGCGAGATTGTCGCTCGGCAGCGGCCTGCCGTCGGGATAGGTCACCCCCAGCTGCGCCCATTTCGCGCGCGGCTGCTGCACGGTGAGATCGGTCTGATCCCACGGCAGGTTTTGCGGCACCTTGATCTCCTCCAGCCACGGCTCGCCGCGCCGCCACTTCAATCCGTTGGCGATGTAGTTCGCGGTCGAGCCGATCACGTCGTCTTCGCTGCGGAGGAGATCGCGCCGTCCGTCGCCGTCATAGTCGACGGCATAGTTGACGTAATGCACTGGCAGGAATTGGGTCTGACCGAGTTCGCCGGCCCAGGAGCCGATCATCTCGTCGGGTGTGAGATCACCGCGGTCGATAATCTTCAGCGCGGCGATGGTCTCGTTCACGAACATCTCTGAGCGGCGGCAGTCATAGGCCAGCGACACCAGCGATTTCAGTGTCGGCAGATTTCCCATGTTGACGCCGAAATCGCTCTCCAGTCCCCAGAACGCGGCGATCACCGCCGGCGGCACGCCGTATTCCTTTTCGGCGCGCGCGAACGCGGCCGCATGTCGCTTGATGTGCTGCTGGCCGTTCTGCATGCGATAGGGCGCGGCCATGCGGCCGGCAAATTCAGTGAAGAGCTGGCCGAACACGCGCTGGCCGCGGTCGCGATTGACGATGCCCTGGTCGTAGACGAGGTAGGGCGAGGCCTGCGCCATCGTTCGCTGCGACACGCCGGCCGCCACCGCCTGCTGTTTTACGTCAGCCAGGAAGTGATCGAAGTTCGCGCCATTGTGGCACGACGCCGCGCGTGGGGAGGGCGCAGTGGCCCTGGGGGCCGCTGGCTTTGCGGGCGGTGGCGCGAACTGTGCGGAGGCGGGAAAGGCGAGTGTGAGCAGAGCGGTGGCCGCGATCGCAATTCGGGTCTGGGGCATGGGGTTTCCGCAAGGGGAGGAGACGCTTGGATTCTTGACGAAGTTTAATGGAATGATCGGGCTCAAACCAGTGCCGCGGCTCCGCGACGCACCTGGAAACCTTGCGGGTGGGGCGGGGTCGTCCCTACCTCATGCTTGCCGGCCTGCAACGCCTTCAGCGGCGGCGACCGGACCCGGGAGAGGGCCATGAACTATCTTCGTACCGCAATGCTGCTCGCAGGCCTCACCGCCCTGTTCATGGGCGTCGGCTATCTGATCGGCGGTGCTGGCGGCGCCATGATTGCGCTCGTCATTGCCGCGGCGACCAATCTCTTCACCTACTGGAACTCGGACCGCATGGTGCTGAGCATATACGGGGCTCATGAGGTCGACCGCAGCAGCGCGCCGGAGCTGGTCGGGCTCGTCGCCGAGCTTGCGCGCCGCGCCGGCTTGCCGATGCCGCGCGTGTTCCTGATGGACGAGCCGCAGCCCAACGCGTTTGCCACCGGGCGCAATCCCGAGAATGCCGCGGTTGCGGTCACCACCGGGTTGATGCAGCAGCTCAGCCGCGAGGAGCTCGCCGGCGTGATCGCGCACGAGCTCGCCCATATCAAGCATCACGACACGCTGCTGATGACTGTTACCGCGACCATTGCCGGTGCGATCTCGATGCTGGCGCAGTTCGGCATGTTCTTCGGAGGCAACCGCGACAACAACGGCCCGGGCATCGTCGGCTCGATCCTGATGATGATCCTCGCTCCGATCGGGGCCATGCTGGTGCAGATGGCGATCAGTCGTACGCGCGAATACGCCGCGGACAATCTCGGCGCACGCATCGCCGGTCAGCCGATTTGGCTCGCATCGGCGCTGGTGAAGATCGAAGACGCTGCGCATCAGGTCCCGAACCTCGAGGCGGAGCGAAATCCCGCCACCGCGCATATGTTCATCATCAATCCGCTGTCGGGCCACGGCGTGGACAATCTGTTCGCCACCCATCCGTCGACGCAAAATCGTATCGCGGCGCTTCAGCAACTCGCAGCCGAGCTTGGCGCTCAGGCGTCGCCGTCGATCGGCGCCAACGAGAACTATCCGCCGCGGGGTCCGTGGGGTCGCTCCTCTTCACGCGGCCCTTGGGGCTGATGCGGACGCGGCTGGGAATTTGCATGCTTTGTGACCTGACGCACACAGGCTGGTCCCAGCCGGTGTTAACACCTTCGCGAAACTGTTCCTTCGAAAGGGGATGCGTGGCCGGCCCACTGCCTGCCACGGTCGAAGATGACCAAAGCTGCAGTACCATTGCTGATCGTCCTGGGCGTGCTCATTGGCCTGTCCACGCACACGGTCGTCAATTGCGGGGACGAGGACGATCCCGACATCTGCTCGGCGGTGATCGGCTTCTCGCCGCTGCGGGGATCGCTGATCGCCTTTGCCTATGAGGGGCGCGGGCGGATCGCGCTGCGCCATGGCGACTGGCGGCGGGCGATCGCGGATTTCGACGAGGCCATCCACCTCAATCCCAACCGCGCCTCGCTCTATCGCGAACGCGCTCTGGCGCGCCGGCAGAACGGCGATTTCGAACTTGCCATCGAGGATTACGACGAGGCGATCGCGCATGATCCGAGGCTCGCCGCGCCCTATCACCAGCGCGGTCTCGCGCTCGCCGCCACCGGCGATCTCGATCGCGCGATCCTGAGCTACAACACCGCGGTCCGCCTCGACCCCTCGGATGCGCAGGCCCGGCTCGCCCGCGGCCTCGCATTCCTCGCCCGCGGCCGGGCGGATGAGGCGCGCGCCGATTTCGAGGCCACGCTGGCGCTGCCCGCCGGCAAGGATGATGCCCACACTCGCGATGCGGCGCGCGCAAAACTCGCCGAACTCGCGAGCGCCGAGCCCACCGAAGTGGCCGCACCAAGACGGTGAGTAGCTTACTTCGACTTCCTGGCTTTGGCCTTCTTCGCCTTCTTCACAGGCTTTTCCTTGGCGGCTTTCTTCTCCACCTTTACTGCGACCGGCGTGCTGGCGGCAATCCGCATCGACCGTGCGTAGCTGTCGGCGACATTGTCGGCGGACATCTGCAGGCGCTTGGCGGCGGTGGTGGCCTGCTCCATGGTGGCCTTCGCCATTATCTTGAAGCGATTGCCGGTCTCCTTGCTCTTGGCCTTGGCCGCAAGGCCATTGAAGCGATCCCGCCGCTCCTTGGCGCGGGTCATCAGGCCCGTATGCAGCTGTCTGGCCAGTTGCCGGATCACGACATCCAGGTCGGCGTCCGCCATGTTGTTCTATCCTCTTCGAAAACAGTATCGATGCGGGCGGGACTATGCAGATCGGGCCCCGCCTTGGCAATTCCCCGCCGGGAGTCATCCGCAGCTTCCGGTTTACAAAACAAAAAAGCCGCGCATTTCGCGCGGCTCTTTGGCTTGGTTTGGCGCTTTCCGCGTTACTTCAGCGAGGCGACCGGGCCGCTCGACGCTGCCGGATCTGGGTCGAAGCCGAACACGCCGACCAGATATTTGTAATAGTCCGGCATCTTCTCCTTGAGCGTCTCGCGCGACTTCGGGTCGTGGAATTCGCTCTTCCCGGCCAGGAAGATGCTGGCGGTCACCGCAAAGAATTCCATGTGATTCTTCATCGCATAGGCTTCCTTGGGCAGGAGGTCCTTGGACTTGGCGTAGGCGTAATAGCCGATCACGCCCTTGTTGGCGTAGCCGTCCGGCAACAGCCGCGCGTGATAGGCGTGCAGGAGTTCGTGCAGCAGCACGGCCTCCTTCTCGTAACGCATCATGTCGGGCCGCAGCATGATTACGCCGAGGCCCGAATCGACCGCGAGGTCGACCGCATTGGGATTGGTCCAGCGCTGCGTGGCATGGTCCCAAACAGTGAGCGTTCGCGGCACGCGGCGCTCGACGTTCGGGGCGACCCGGCCGTAACAGGCAGTCGCGGCGCCGTCGTCGAGGCAGGCGAGCTCGCTCGCAATGATCGGGACGGTGCGGAAGAAGCGCAGGACGCGCGGCGAGAGGCCGGCACCCTCGACCACGTCGATCTGGCTCTTCAGATTCTCGGTGAGCTTGTCGACATCCTTGCGGTCGGAATTCTCCGAGATGTCGAACATGTAGCCGCGGTAGCTCTGGAAACCCGGCGGCAACGCTTGCGCCGCGCCGGCGGACGCATCGAGCGGTCCGGCATTGGATGGATTGGCCATGAGCGCGCCGACAATGGTCGCGGTCAGCAGCAGCGCAATGCGCATGATAAACCCCCTGATGTCACTTTACGCGGCAGACTAAGCCATCGTTGTTTGCGAAAAGTGAGTGGGGCGAGACTAAGGCACCGATGTTGAGGCGTGCTTAACCGTTGGTTGCAGATCGCGGAAGTGGATTAGTGCCGGGTTAACCAACCGTGGATCGCCCGCACGGTTCGGCGTAGCATGCGGTGCGGGCACCGGGCCCGTAGATCAAGACAGCCGGTAGGAGGATGCCATGTATGCCGCCATCCGTCAGGCCAAGGCGAAAAGCGGGAGCGCGGAAGAGCTGGCGCGCCGCATCAAGGACGGCGCCGTTCCGATCATCAGCGACGTCGACGGTTTCCGCGCCTATTACGTCGTCTATGCCGGCGACGACACGGTGACCGCGATCTCGATCTTCGACAAGTTCGAACAGGCGGAGGAGGCGAACCGGCGCGCGATCGCCTGGATCGAGAAGGATCTCGGCCCGCTGCTTGCAGGCGACGCCCGCGCCGCCGCGGGGCCGGTGATCGTGCATACGCTGGCGTAGGACTTGGGTGCAGCCGCGCATTCAACTGTCATCGCCCGGCTTGACCGGGCGATCCAGTACTCCGAGACAGCAGCGATTGAACCGATAGGCCGCGGCGTACTGGATGCCCCGCCTTCGCGGGGCATGACAGCGGTGTGCTTCACAGCTCCCTCGCATTCGAGAACGCGAAACTCGACACCCGCCGCGTCGTCTCGTCCAGGATCAGCGTGCGCGTGATCGGCGGCTCCGCGCGCTGAGCGCAGTTTTCGCGCTCGCAGAGGCGGCAGTTGACGCCGATCGGCGTGCCCTCTGTTTTCTCCAGATCGATGCCGGCGGCATAGACGAGGCGCGCGGCGTGACGGATCTCGCAGCCGAGGCCGATGGCGAAGCGCGGCTGCGGCAGCGGGTGCGGCGCGACGGGACGGCGCACCATCTGCGCGATCGAGAAATAACGCGTACCGTCGGACAGCTCGATCACCTGCTTGAGCAGGCGATCCGGGGTGTCAAAGGTCGAGTGCACGTTCCACAGCGGACAGGTGCCGCCGAATTTCGAGAACGGGAATGTGCCGGAGGAGAAGCGCTTCGAGACGTTGCCGGCATTGTCGACGCGCAGCAGGAAGAAGGGAATGCCGCGCGCGTTCGGCCGCTGCAGGGTGGTGAGTCGATGGCAGACCTGCTCGAAACCGGAATTGAAGCGCTGCGCCAGCAGATGGATGTCGTAGTTCAGCGCTTCCGCCGCGGCGAGGAACGGCGGGTAGGGCGTCATCACGGCGGCCGCAAAGTAGTTGCCGAGCGTGATGCGGAACAGGCGGCGCGGTGTGTCGTCGAGCGGGCCGGCGCGGCCGATGATGGTCTCCAGTTGCTGCGCGCATTCGCTCAAGCCGAGCTGGAAGGCGAGCTGGAACGCGCGGCCGGGCGCGTCGACCAGTTCGGAGATCAGGAGCTGGCGGCGATGGCGGTCGAAGCGCCGCAGCGTCTCGCGCATCACGTCCACCGGCATGATGCGGGTCTGGATCGAATGCTTCTCGCGCAGTCGCGCGGCGAGCGCCGCATAAAGCTCTTCGGCCGGCACGTTCAGTTCGTCGCGCAGAGTTTCCGCGGCTTGCTCGAGTTCCGGAAAATAGTTGCGGTTGGCCTCGATAAGCTCGCGGACGCGTTCGACCGGATTGGCCTCATAGCGCGTGCCGACGTCACGGTCGGCCATTTGCGCCGCGGCCAGGGTCTCGCCCTGGCGCGCCTCGGTATAGGCGGCGTATAGCCGCTGCAGCGCATGGGTGACGCCGGGGCAGAGTTCGGCGAGATCGCGCAGTTCCTGCTTGGGAACGTCGATCTGGCGGAACAGCGGGTCGGAGAAGATCTCGTTGAGCTCGGCGAAAAAGCGATCCTCGTCGGCGGTGGCGAGGTCGCGCAGGTCGAGGTCATAGGTCTCGGCCAGCCGCAGCAGGATCTGCGCGGTCACTGGACGCTGGTTGCGCTCGATCAGGTTGACATAGCTCGGCGAGATCCCGAGCCCCTCGGCCATCTGGGTCTGCGACAGCCCCAATTGCTGCCGGATCCGCCGAAAGCGCGGGCCGACGAAGAGCTTCTTGCTGGAACCGGCGGGCATTTTCAGGTCTCCCGAGGCATCAAGGACAGTTTGATTGACCTATATCCTTTACAAAATTTACAAAAAAACATCTATTACATGTTCCGATGTTACATGACATCACCATTCAAATACAAGGCCTCTGTACGACCTGAGCTTTCTCGCGTTTAGCTTCTGACACGCATCTCGCAATGCATTGTCAAGAATGTCGATGGCAGAAATCGCCGTCGTCAGCGAAAGGATCAGGCACATGAACTACCAGCCCCGCGGCATCACCACCCTCCAGCGCCCGGCCTCGTATCAGAGCGAGATCGAGGCGGCCCAGTCGCTCCTCGAGACCCAGCCGACCTGGAACGGTGTGTCGGCCGAAGCCGTCGCCCGCATGCGCCTGCAGAATCGCTTCAAGACCGGCCTCGACGTTGCCCGCTACACCGCGGCGCTGATGCGAGCCGACATGGCCGCCTATGACGGCGACCCGACCAAGTACACTCAGTCGCTGGGCTGCTGGCACGGCTTCATCGCCCAGCAGAAGCTGATCTCGGTCAAGAAGCACTTTGGCAAGACCGATCGCACCTATTTGTACCTGTCCGGCTGGATGATCGCGGCGCTGCGCTCCGAGTTCGGTCCGCTGCCCGACCAGTCGATGCACGAGAAGACCTCGGTGCCGGCGCTGATCGAAGAGCTCTACACCTTCCTGCGTCAGGCCGATTCGCGCGAACTGAACGACATCTTCCGCAGTCTGGATACCGCCCGCAAGGAAGGCGACAAGGCGAAGGAAAAGGCGCTGATCGAGAAGATCGACAACTTCAAGACCCATGTCGTGCCCGTCATCGCCGACATCGACGCCGGCTTCGGCAATGCCGAGGCGACCTATCTGCTCGCCAAGAAGATGATCGAGGCGGGTGCCTGCGCGCTCCAGATCGAGAACCAGGTCTCGGACGAGAAGCAGTGCGGCCATCAGGACGGCAAGGTCACCGTGCCGCACGAGGTGTTCCTGGCGAAGATCCGCGCCTGCCGCCACGCCTTCCTCGAGCTCGGCGTCGAAGACGGTGTCGTCGTGACCCGCACCGACTCGCTCGGTGCCGGCCTGACGCAGCAGATCGCCGTCAGCCACAAGCCCGGCGACCTCGGCGACCAGTACAACAGCTTCCTGGATTGCGAGGAAGTAACGGCGGAGAACGCCCGCAACGGCGACGTCATCATCAACCGCAACGGCAAGATGATGCGTCCGAAGCGGCTGCCCTCCAATCTCTATCAGTTCCGCCCGGGCACCGGCGAAGACCGCTGCGTGCTCGACAGCATCACCTCGCTGCAGAATGGTGCGGACCTGCTGTGGATCGAGACCGAGAAGCCGCATATCGAGCAGATCGCCAAGATGGTCGATCGGATCCGCAAGGTCGTTCCAAACGCCAAGCTGGCCTACAACAACTCGCCGTCGTTCAACTGGACGCTCAACTTCCGTTGGCAGGTCTACGACGCGATGAAGGAGGCCGGCAAGGACGTCAGCAAGTACAATCGTGCCGAGCTGATGAAGCAGGAATACGACGATACGCCGCTGGCGAAGGAAGCCGACGAGCGCATCCGCACCTTCCAGGCGGATTCGGCCAAGCGCGCCGGCATCTTCCACCATCTGATCACGTTGCCGACCTACCATACGGCGGCGCTCTCGACCGACAATCTGGCGAAGGAGTATTTCGGCGACCAGGGCATGCTCGGCTATGTCAAGAACGTCCAGCGCGCCGAGATCCGTCAGGGTATCGCCTGCGCCAAGCATCAGAACATGGCCGGCTCCGACATCGGCGACGACCACAAGGAATACTTCGCCGGCGAGGCTGCCCTGAAGGCGGGCGGTGCCCACAACACGATGAACCAGTTCGGCTAACGCATCACGCTATTCGACAGGAGACTGACAATGACCAACAGCAATTTCTGGGTGATCGGCGGCGAGTTCGGTTCGATGAACTTCCACAAGCTGGTGGAAGGTTCGGCCCAGGTGCAGGGTCCGTTCAAGACCCGCAAGGAGGCCGAGGACGCCTGGCGCTCGGTTTCGGAAGAGAACCGCCACAAGGCCGGCGTTCGCTTCTCGATCGTGGAAGAGCCGTCGCGGGTTTCGGCCTGACAATCTGAACTGATAAGAAGACGTCCAAGGACGGATGGTCCCATCCGGCGCAAGCCGGGTGGGATCGTCTGTTTTTGGCACAGGTGAACGGCCTGTGGGCGCCGTAAGTAACTGGAATTGTGGGGCCTTTGCGGACACATTGGTTGCTGATAGGTTAATGGAAGGAAGTCAGGACGAGGCCGACAATGTCAGAGCCCGAAACCAGCGGGATCCACCCCGGCCAGCCACGCCCGGTGCGGCTGCGCGATGCGCTGTTGCGGGCGCGGATCGAGGCCGCCGACCGGACCGGCGTCGTCGTCGATCTGCGCGATGCCGAAGTGGCAAGGCTCGAGATCCTCAACGACGCGCTCGATCCCCTGTTCGCGCAGGTGCCCGAGCGGATCGACCTGTTCGACCGCGGCATCAGCCAGGGCGATACGCCGAGACTCTGGATCGACGTCGTCGCGCACATCGTGATGGGCCGCGACAAGCGGATGTACCGCTTCGTGCAGGACACCCGCTTCGGCCGCATCGTGCTCGCCGAATCCCACGACACCACTGTCATCGTCGAGGCCGTGACTGATTACGTCGCCCGCCGCATGATCGAGCGCGAGCATGCGATGGTGGTCCCGCCTGAGCCGAAGCCCGAGGTCGCGCCGCCGCCGCGCCGGTCGCGCGTCTGGCCGTTCGTGTTCGGATTTGTGCTCGGCGCCGCCGCGCTGTTCGGGGTTGCCGTGCTGGCGGCCCTGCGAAACTTGTGAATTTCTCCTCCGTCGCAATGACGGCGTGGCCTCAAATCAACCTGACATGCTTCATCTGTACGATCTGAAGCCCAGCCCCCAGGCTCCGCACCGCCTGCTCGCATCGCCAGCCGGCATTATCCTTCTCGATCGTGAACAGATTATAAGCCGCGGCCGGGGTGTGCCCGTGCGCGAGCGCGGAGGCCGACGGCGCGCCGATCGCGGGAATGTTGCCGTTGGGGCCCTCGAACCACATCGTCGAATGAATGTGGTCGTGCCCGTGCAGGATCAGCTCGACCCCGTGGCGTTTCAAAAGCGCCAGCAGCGCGGCGGAGTCAGTCATCCGCTTGTGGCGCGCGCCGGACTTCAACGGATGATGCACCAGCAGCACGCGAAAGACGTCCTCGGCTGCAAGCCGTTCGAGCACCTCTTCGAGGGCCGCGAGCTGATCGCGTCCGAGCGTGCCCGTCGCCATCAGCGGCAAGGTGGGCACCGCCGTGGACAGGCTGATCAGCGCGAGCGGCCCGCGCCGGCGCACGGAAGGAAAGCCGATACGGCCGTCGTCGCCCGCAAGATAGGGCGCGAAGGTCTCGCCGAAACGATGCGAGGTGGCGCGGACATAGGCGTCGTGATTGCCGGGAATCGTGGTGACGCGGTCGGGCGGGCCGACGCCGTCGAGCCAGGCCCGCGCCGGCGCGAATTCGGCTTCCAGCGCGAGATTGACGAGATCGCCTGTGACCGCGATGTGGTCGGGACCTTGCGCCTTCACGTCGGCGACGAGTGCGTCGAGCACCTCGCGGCGCTGGTATTTGTGACGGTTGCGCGTCCAGTTGATATAGCCGAGCGCGCGCTTGCCGGCGAGCTCGATCAACCGCGGCTTCGGCAACTGCGGCAGATGCGGGTCGGACAGATGGGCGAGCGTGAAGGGGGCCATGGAGCGCGATTGCCTCGCTATTCGTCCGCTGTAATGGCAAGGTCGCAGGCAACGCGCAAGCGAAGCCTGAACGGGGCGCCACGGGAGCCTGATGGGAGATCGTCTCAATAGCGTCCGACGGATATTCGAGCCGCTGCTGCGGCGAATCTTCCACGCCTATTTCCTGCTCGTCCGCGGCATGACGCTCGGCGTTCGCGCCGTGGTGCTGGATGCCGAGAGCAGGGTGTTCCTGGTCAGGCACAGCTACGTCACGGGCTGGTATCTGCCCGGCGGCGGCGTCGATCTCGGCGAGACCATGGAGCAGGCGATGCGGCGCGAGCTCAAGGAAGAGGGGGATATCGATCTCACCGGCGCCGCCGTGCTGCACGGCATCTTCCTCAACAGCCACGTCTCCCGCCGCGATCATGTCGCGGTCTACGTTGTCAGGCAGTTCAAGCAGGATCGCCTGCCGCAGCCCAACCGCGAGATCGCCGAATGCGGGTTCTTCGCCGTCACGGCGCTGCCCGAGGGGACCACGCCCGGCACGCGGTTGCGGATCGCGGAAGTCCTTCACGACAGGCCGCAGATTGCGACGTGGCGATGATGGCTGCCTGTGCTAGTAAACCGCGCCTGCGGTCTCGGCGCATGGACGAGGGATGAAGATTGTCTGAATCGACGAGGTCATGGCCATTCCGGGTCGCCGTGCTGGTTCCCTGCTACAATGAGGAAGCCGCCGTTGCGACGGTCGTCGCCGATTTCCGCAAGGCACTGCCTGCGGCCGAGGTCTACGTGTACGACAACAACTCGACCGACCGCACCGCGGCGATCGCGCGCGAGGCCGGAGCAATCGTGCGCAGCGAACGGCGCCAAGGCAAAGGCCATGTCGTGCGCCGCATGTTCGCGGACATTGAGGCCGACATCTACGTGCTCGTCGATGGCGATGCGACCTACGACGCGCCGAGCGCGTCGCGCATGATCGACCAGCTCCTCGATGATCATCTGGATATGGTTGTGGGTCTGCGTGTCGATCAATCGCAGGCGGCCTACCGGCGCGGTCATCGCATCGGCAACCGGCTGTTCACCGGTTTCCTGGCTTCGACCTTCGGCCACGCCTTCACGGACATCCTGTCCGGTTACCGCGTGTTCTCGCGCCGGTTCGTCAAATCCTTCCCCGTCCTGTCCGGCGGTTTCGAGATCGAGACCGAGTTTGCGGTCTATGCGCTGGAATTGTCGCTACCGGTTGCCGAGGTCGAGACGCCGTATTATGCGCGCCCGGAAGGCTCCTTCTCCAAGCTCAATACTTGGCAGGATGGGTTGCGTATCTTCAACACGATGCTGAAGCTCAACCGGTCGGAGCGGCCGCTGCGCTTCTTTTCGGCGATCGGCATCGTCCTCGCGCTGCTGTCGATCGCTTTCGGAGTGCCCGTCGTGATCACCTTTCTCGAGACCGGTCTCGTACCGCGCCTGCCGACCGCCGTGCTCTCCATGGGCCTGATGATCATGGCGCTGCTTTCGGCTTCGTCGGGGCTCGTGCTCGACACCGTGACGCGCGGCCGGCGGGAAATGAAGATGCTCGCCTACCTGTCCCACCCGCCGCTCGGGAGGAACTGAAAACCTCCGGGGGCAGGCGCAATCCCATGGACCGTTGCCCTCCAAGGTGATATCCCGCCGACGCCGCCTGACGCGTTTTCCGACGCGAACCGATGACTCCCGCCTGAAGATGCCGTGACGCGATGAACGATCTCTCTCTCACCATCCGGTCGGAAGCCGCCGGCGATGCTCAGGCGATCGAGCGGCTGCACGAACGCACCTTCGGACCGGGCCGCTTCGTGCTCAGCGCGTACCGCATTCGCGAGCATGTGGATCACGTGCTCGATCTATCCTTCACCGCCCGCGTCGGTACGTTGCTGGTCGGATCCGTACGGCAATTGCCGGTTTGCGTCGGCGACACGCCTGCACTGCTGCTCGGGCCCCTGACGGTCGAGCCTCCGTTCCGCGGCCGCGGCGTCGGCCGGCTGCTGCTCGAGCGCGCGCTGAAGGACGCCAAGGCGCAGGGCCATCGCCTGGTGCTGCTGGTCGGCGACGAGCCCTATTACAGCCGCGTCGGCTTCAAGCCGGTGCCGAAGGGGCGCGTCACCATGCCGGGTCCGGTCGATTACAGCCGGCTCCTCGTCGTCGAGCTCGTCGAGGGCGCGTTCGAAGGCGTGTCGGGGCCGGTCGGTCCCGACTGGAGCAAGACGCGAACCTGACGCGCCATCGCTTCGAATCTCACATGAAGGTAGGGCAGTGCCGGTCGATCAACAATATTACCGGGAGGTGGCGTCCGGGAGCACGGCGGAAAAGCTGCTGATCGCGGCGCGCGACCGCATCTTCCAGGATTTCATCGCCCAGATGCAGCCGTCTGCCTCGGACGAGATCCTGGACGTCGGTGTTTCCGACGTGATCAACGACGGCGCAAACGTGCTGGAAAGAAGCTACCCGCATCAGCACAGGATCACGGCTTGCGGGCTTGGCGAAGGAATAGGGTTCAAGGCGGCTTTTCCGCTTTGCCGTTACGTGCAGATCGAACCGAATACACGGCTGCCGTTTGACGACAATGCGTTCGATGTCGCGACGTCCAATGCTGTGCTCGAGCATGCCGGCAGCCACGGAAAACAGGTGCTCCTGGTCAAGGAGCTTTGCCGCGTTGCGAGGCGGGTGTTCATCACGGTGCCCAACAGGTACTTTCCGGTCGAGCACCACACGGCCATCCCGCTGGCGCACTATCTGGACGGCACCTTCAGGATCGCCTGCAGGATCGCCGGCAAGTCGGAATGGACCGACGAGCAGAACCTGATCCTGATGACGCGAAAACGGCTGTTGGGGTTCGCCGCGCTGGTCGCCAAGTCCTCCCTCCCCAAGTCCTCCGTCCCTAAGTCCGCGGCCGTGGGCTACACCGGTTTGTCGCTCGGTCCGCTATCGTCCAATCTCTATCTTGCATTCCGCTAAAGCAGCGCCGGCGCCGCCCGCCGCATCATGATCCCGATGAAGAAAATCCATACCAGCAAAGCCGTCTTCGCCGTCTTGTTTCTCGCGGTGCTGGTTGGCCATTTCTGGACGATGTTGCGATGGAATGAGGATCGTGGCGTCTATGACGACATCTGCTACCTGCGGCAGGCGCATCTTTTCCAGAGGTTCGGTCTCGCGGAGGGCTTCGACACCAGCCTCACCCGCGACGACGATGGCTATCTGAAAGCAAAGCTGAAGGAGATCGGCTACCCGAACTGGGACGATGCGACCGCTGCGCCCTGTCACAATTTGATGCCGGCAACGGGGAAGGTCGTCATTCAATACCCGCCGGGTGTCGGCCTCGTGTTGACGTTGTTTCCGCCAGGGCACCAGGTCGTGCCCATGTACATGCTGGCGACCATCGTCGTCCTCGGCTTCGCGCTGTTTGCTCTTGCGCTCGCGCGCAGCACGAGATCGGTCCTGATGGCCGGGACGTTCGGCTGTCTTGCGATCTACCTGATGGTCAATCCGGTCAAGGCGAGCTACTCGATGGCCCCGACGGTCGTCGTGTGCGCGCTCGCAGGATGTCTCACGGCGCGATGGCTGGCGAGCCCGCGATCCCAACCGAGGATCTGGCTACTGGCGCCAATCGGTTTCCTGCTCGGATTGACCGTCGATTTCCGATTGGCCAATCTTTTCCTGGCGTCCGGCTATGGCATGTTTCTCCTCGTCGCGTTCCTTGCGGAACGGACGATGTCCCGGTTCTTGCAGGGGGCCGTGTTCGGCGTCGCGTTGCTGGCCGGCGTGATACCGACCATCCTCTCTTACGCCGTCAACGCCGGCAGTCCGTTCGCGTCGACCTACGGCAATAACCCCGACGTCAGGCCGCTGGATTTTTCGTTCGCAGTGGTTCGGGACTATCTTGCCGACCCGCTCCAGACCTTGCTGATCGTCATTGGAATTGCAGGCTCGATCTGGCTGTTGCGGCAGGCGAATGGCACTCGCCGTGTCGCGCAGCTCACGATGACCAATCTGGCGCTCAATCTCGCCTTCTTCTTCACCTATCCGATCGCGACGCCATATTACACGATCCCCATTTCCCTCCTGACACTGTGGAGCCTGCTGTTTGCCGTCCTGTTCCAGGAAGCGGCAGAGGATGCCCCTGCAGCGGCCACTTTAGCGAAAGCGCGATGAACTCAGGCTAGCTGTCGCGATTTCGGCGTCGCAGATGCATCGTCCCGGAGTTCGCTTTCGCTCCATCCGGGCTAGGGCGCTGTTAAAGCGCTGCGACCGCGCCTCATACTCCGTCATTGCGAGCGGCTTGTCCGCCGAAGCTCGAGAGCGAAGGCGGAAGCGAAGCAATCCAGAATCTTACCGCACAGGCAGTCTGGATTGCTTCGTCGCAAGGCTTCTCGCAATGACGATGTGGAGGCAGCCTTTTAGAACTTGAAGTTGGCGAACGCCCTGACGCCGATGCCAGGCATCAAGACCTCGTCCTTGGTGTAGGACACCGAGTTGCGGATGTTCTCGTTCAATAGATTGTTGCCGACGAGGCCGACCAGCATCTCGCGCGCGCCGAATGCATTCGGGTTGAGCTTGGTCTTGTAGCTGACCTCGGCCTTCAGCAAATTGTAGCCCGGTGTCGGCGTCTCCGCGATCACAGCGACGTTGTTCTGAGCGAAGGCGTGCAACAGATTGACGCGCATCAGCCAGTTGTCGTCGCGCCAGAACACGCCGCCGCCCAGTCTCAGCGGCGGAATCCGCGGCACGTTGGTGCCGTCGGTGAAGGTGGCACGCACGACGTCGAACTGGTTCTCGATGCCCCAGATGCCGCCCTGGAATGCACCGACATCGAACTGCGACTGGAATTCGCCGCCGCGGAAGTTGGCATTCCGCTGCGAATAGACCGCTAGGTTCAGCTCGGCACCGGGCGTGCCGCAGGAGGCAAAGTCGCCGTCGCACATCACGCCGGTGAGGCGGCGATAGATGAAATTGTCGAAATGCGTGTAAAAGGCGGTCGCCTCGAACCGGAACGGTCCGGTCGCCTTGCGCAAGCCGATTTCGACGGACTTCGCGGTCTCGATCGTGAGGTTCGGATTGCCGATGTCGAAGGTCGCGGTCGCATCATGGCCACCGCGCGAGAACAATTCGGCCGGCTTCGGCGCGCGCTCGACATATTGTGCGGTGATGCTGCCGACCATGCCGCCCGGCAGGTCCTGCAACAGGCCGATGCTGCCGCTCTTCGGCGTGAACGACGGATTGTGGACGATGCTTGTTTGCGGTGACCCGTCGGGCAGGAAGTCTGCGGGGAAATCGGGCGTGGACCCGTGCAGTTCGACATGTTCGATCCGGCCCGCGATTTGCGCCCTGGTCTGTTCGCTGAACTTGAACTCGTTGAAGACGTAACCCGCGACGCGGTAGTTTCGGTTCGGGTCCCACAACCCGTTGAACAGCGCGCCCGGATCGTCCGGACTTGGCGCCGTCAGCTCCTGGTGGCCCGCCTGGAAGCCGAACGCGGTCGTCACCTCGGCAAAACGGGCGTTGAACGGCATCAGCTGCACCTCGGTGCGGATCTCCTGCTCCTTGTTGGTGAAGGTCTGCCGCACGCCGTCGGTGTTGGGGTCGGCGGGATCGGCAAGGCCGATCTCGTTGTGCCGGTAGTCGGTCGCGCCGGCCCAGAAGCGAACGATTTCGATCGCCGCAGCGTCGGGATGGTACTCGCCCTTGACGTTGATCTTGGTCTGGTGAGCGTCGATCCGGGTGTTGTGGTCGGCGCCGTCGATGCCGGGGATGTGGTAGAGCGCGTCGTTCTGCGTGATCGCCGCACCGATATAGCCGCCCTGGAAGAAGTAGGAGCCGCCGATCGAGCCGCCGTCCGAGCGCGTCGCCGAATTGGGCTGGCGCCCGTTGGCGATGGAGCGCGTCTGGTCGGCGAGGTACGGGTAGCTCGGGATGCTGTAATCGGTGGTGTTGCGGCCGTAGACGTCAGCATGGAAGGCGTAATTGCCGCCCCCGGTGTCGAGCAGCACGCCGCTCTCGACGCCGCGATCGACCGAGCTGAACGCGCTGCGCGTTTCGGCGGTGACGCAAGGCGACGTCGCGGCGCCGGCGAGCGGCGCCTTGACCGGCAGGCCGAAACTCTGGAACGGCTGGGCACCGCAGTTCGGCAGCGCATCCGGAATCCGGTTGTTGGTGGCGCTGACGACGCCACCGATCGAGGTCGAGCCATAGCGCAGCGCGGCCGGCCCGCGCACCACCTCGACCTGGTTGGTCGCCAGCGGATCAATCGGGACGAAGTGATCCTCGCCGAGGTCGGAGGCACCACCGGCATTGGTGCCGTTCTCGACGATGCCGACGCGGTTGACGTCGAGACCCCGGATGATCGGCCGGCTGGAGGCGCCGGGCGCGAAGCTCGAGCCGGTGATGCCCGGCTTGGAGAACAGGAGATCGCCGAGCTGACCGCCGCCTTCGCGGCGGATCTCCTCGTTCGGCACGACTGTGACGGTGGCGAACTGGTTGGTCACGATCGGCAGCACGCCCTGCTGAGGTACGGCGGGCGTGGAGGCTGCCGGCGTGGCGACCGCCGCGCGTTCGTGGCTGCGTGCCCGCGCGGTTCGCGTGGCGCGGCCCGGGTTGCGGGTCGGCACCACCGCCCTGCGCACGATGGGGCTCGGAGCCGTCACGGTGACGGCGGGGATTTCGGTAGACGCCGGCTTGTCCTGAGCCAGCGCCGGGGTGGCGGCGGCGCCGAGCAGGAGCAGGCTTGCTCCGCCAAGGCGCTGCGCGCGCCGCAATTCAAATGACATGGTTCTGATTCCAGTCAGGCGCCGTCCGCATATTCGTGTGTTGATCGGAGGCGGCCTGCCGTCGCTGCGCGACGGAATTCGACTTCAACTGCTCCCGGGCATGCGCCGAATTTCGGCGAGCCCAGACGTGATCACGTGATGTCTGGAGTCAGGACGCGGGAGGGGCGCGCGGCTGGAACGCCGAGCCGGCCGACTTCAGATGGCTGAATTCAGCGTCGGTGGTGCGATAGAGCAGCTCGATCGCCTGCGGCAGCAGCAGCACAGGCGGCGCCGCGAACATGACGGTGCCCGCCATCGCGACCAATGCGCAGATCGCGCAATTGTCCTCGCCCGGCTGCTCCCGGTCGGGACCTGCCGGCGATTGCCTCTCGACCGCGGCACGGTGGATCGAAGCGACACCGTTGGTGCTGTCGGTCTGCTGGAGCGAGGCCTGGGCGAGGGGAGCGGCCTGGGCGAACCAATGGCTGTGGCCGAACGTCAGCGCGAACTGCACCAGCATCGCGAAGATCGCGAGCCGGGCGCCGTGCCTGATATTCGACCGGAACCACTTCATCTGAAAACGCCACCCCACATCGCGGGGGCATCATCCCCTGATCCCGCGACGTTATAATGTAACATCGCCAGATCGGTCAGCGGATGTCAACCGCAGTCGCACCGATCCGCTCGGGCGGATTGCTGATGTGTCGTTCGCGCAACGGGACGTTCAGCGCCCTTCGCGGACCCAGGTCGCGGCAAAGGCGCCGAGCAGCAGCAACAGCCCGATCAGGCCGGCGAAGATCGGCAGCACGCCGACGCCCTTCACGACGCTGGCGTCGCGCATCCGCACGCCCATCCAGCCGTCGCCATGGAAGACGCTCGCCGAGCGGACCGGCAGGACGCGCGGCAGCTCGACGTTGGCGCCGTCAACCACGCGCACGGCGTTGCCGCCCGTGGCCTGCGTCAGCGGCTTGAGAGTCTCGGTGGTCGAGGTAACTTCCGAAAACTCCTTCGGATTGGTCGGGCCGACATTGATCAGCGCCTTCAGCGTGCCGTCGGTCGCCTGCCACAGGCCGAGCTCGCTCGCCGGCAGGCTGGCGCGCCATTCGCCGGGATCGCCGGGCGCAAGCGTCAGATCGCGCGCCACGCCCGACGGCGAGGTCACGCTGACCGGCTGGACGCTGTCCGCCATGGTCTGGCGCACCACCACGAGATTCTTGCCCTGCACCTGCAGGCGCAGCGCTTCCTCGTCCAGATCGGGCTGCTTCATCAGCCAGTGCGACATGCGCCGCAACAGATCGAGATGCGGGCCGCCGCCTTCATAGCCGCGCGCCCACAGCCAGATGTGGTCGGAGAGCAGCAGCGCGACGCGGCCCTCGCCAAAACGCGACAGGAACAGCAGCGGCTTGCCGTCGGCGCCGGTCATCACCGGCGGGTTGACGGAATTGCGGGTGTCGACGGTGCGGAAGAAGCGGCTCCAGTGCGGCGGCTCGCTGGCGGAGCCTTCGAGGCCGCGCGTGACGGGATGGCGTTTGCCGACGTCGGACAGATGCGCGTAAAACGGCTTTTCCGTCACGCCGACCGGCTCTGCCGGCAGCACCGAATCCAGCGGCGTGCGCCAGATGCTGGTGTTGGAGGCGTAGTCGGGGCCGGCCGAGACCAGCACCGCGCCGCCGCCGCGAACGTAGCGTGCGATGTTGTCGAAATAGGCGATCGGCAGCACGCCCTGGCGGGCATAGCGGTCGAAGATGATCAACTGGAATTCGTTGATCTTCTGCTGGAACAGCTCGCGGGTCGGAAACGCGATCAGCGACAATTCGTTGATCGGTGTGCCGTCCTGCTTCTCCGGCGGACGCAGGATGGTGAAGTGGACGAGATCGACGCTGGCGTCGGACTTGAGCAAATTGCGCCAGGTGCGCTCGCCGGAATGCGGCTCGCCCGAGACCAGCAGCACGCGCAGCTTGTCGCGCACACCGTCGATGGCGACGACGGCGCGGTTGTTCACCGGCGTCAATTCCCGTTCGAGCGGCGAGGCCTCGATCTCGACGATGTTCGGCCCGGCATGCTTGATGTCGACCTCCACGCTTGCGGCCTGGCCGCTTCCCAGCGTGCGCTCGTTGATGACCTCGCCGTCCCTGCGGACCGTGACCTTGGCGCGCTCGCCGCTGACGCCCTGGTCGTCGAGGCGGTAGGTGATGGTCTGGGGCTGCCCGACGATGCCGAAGCGCGGCGCCGCCAGGATCGCGATGCGGCGGTCGCGCTCGTCTTTCTGTCCGGTGATCAGCGCGTGAACCGGCGCCTGGAAGCCGAGCCCGGCGGCGTTGGCCGGAATGTCGTGGACGCGGCCGTCGGTGATCAGGAAGGCGCCGGCGACGCGGTCGACCGGCACGTCGGCAAGTGCCGAGGCCAGCGCGCCGAACAGCTTGGTGCCGTCGGTCTCGCCGTCGGCCTGTCCGGCGTCGACGACGCGGACCTCGAGCCCCTTGATCTTCTTCAGGCTGTCGACCAGCGCCTCCTGCGCTTGCGCAGCCTCGCGATTGCGATTGCCGAAGTTCTGGCTCGGGCTCTTGTCGACGACGACTGCTGCGACCGAGGTGAGGGGATCGCGGTCCTCGCGGGTGAAGGAGGGATTGGCGAGCGCCAGCAGGAACAGCACCAGCGCGGCGACGCGCACGGCAGCGCCGCGCGCCCGCGCCAGCAGCAGCACGAGCGCGATGACGACGATCGCGGCCAGTGCGAGCCACAGGACGATCGCTGGAACAAGCGGTGTGAACGCGATGCCGTAATTCATATCGCACTTCTATTCATTGTGAGCATGACCTCTTCGGAAAACCGGTTCCCACTTTTCCGGATCATGCTTATTGCCCCAGCCGTTCAATCAACGCCGGTGCGTGCACCTGGTCGGCCTTGTAGTTGCCGGTCAGCGTGTACATCACGATGTTGGCGCCGGCGCGGTAGGCGAATTCGCGCTGGCGGGGGTCGCCGCCGGTCACCGGCAGCATGGCCTGGCCGTCGGGCCGAACGGCCCAGGCGCCGGCGAGGTCGTTCGAGGTGATGATGATCGGCGAGACGCCGTCGCCGCCGCGTGCCGGCCGCTGCGCGCTGTCGTCGTCGTCATCGCGCGGCAAGGTCTCGACCCAGGTCTGGCCGGTGTTGAAGCGGCCGGGGAAGTCGCGCAGGAGATAGAAGGTCTTGGTCAGCACGTGCTCGCGCGGCACCGGCTCGAGCTCGGGCACGTCGAGCGAGGACAGGATTTCGCGGAGCGTCTGCATGGCGGGGGTCTGCGCGGCGCCGTTTGCGCCGGGCGGTGCTTCGACCGCGTCGCGGGTATCGAACAGCACGGTGCCGCCCTGCTTCATGTAGGCGTCGATCTTGTTGATGGCGTCCTGCGGCGGCTTGGGCGCGCCGGGCACGATCGGCCAGTAGATCAGCGGGAAGAAGGCGAGTTCGTCGCGCGCCGGATCGATGCCGACGGGATCCCCGGCCTCGAGCGCGGTGCGCTGCGCCAGGAACAGCGTCAGTCCGGACAGGCCGGCCTTGACGATGGAATCGACGTCGGCATTGCCGGTCACGACATAGGCGAGTCGGGTCTGCGACACCGCCTTCATCGCGAACTCGTCGGACGCGCTGTCCGCGTGCGACGGCGTCGGCACGAGCGCCACGAAGCCTGCGAGCGCCAGTCCGAAGACGATCATCGCGGGCGCGGCGCGGCGGCGCAGCAGCGCGGCGAGGCCGCCGCCGAGCACCGCGACGATGATGGCGTCGATCAGGAACAGCGCGAGCGCCGTCGACAGCAGCCAGCCGCGCAAGTCGCGCGGCTCGGCATTGGTGTAGGTGGCGTGCCGGGCGCGCAGGCTCGCGGTGTTCAGGGCTGCGATACGGTCGGCGCTGGCAAGCGTGTTCACGGCGAGCGGTCCTTCTGCCGGACCATAGAAGCCCGGCGGATGATCGGGTGTGGCGCGGTCGCGATAATCCGCGGGCAGCGGCTTTGCGGCGGCGGGCGGCGGGCCGAAGGCTCCGAAGCCGTCGAGGATGTGCAGCGGCGCCACCGTCTCGGCGGTCGCCTCAGTGGCAACCCCGGCGCCGGGCTTGGCGGTATAGCCGGACATGTCGACGACACGCCGCAGGATTTCGACGAAGGTGCCGGACATCGGCAGATCCGACCAGCGCATGTCGGCGCTGACGTGGAACAGGCTGACCACGCCCTTGCCGCGATGCTCACCGGTCACCAGCGGCGTGCCGTCTTCCAGCGATGCCCAGCTCTTGGTGGCGAGCACGGCGTCGGGCTCGGCCAGCACCTGGCGGTTTATGGTGACGTCCTTGGGGACCACGACGCCGGCAAACGGACCGTCGGCCGCGAACGAGGCCAGATGTTGCGGCTTTTCCCAGGTGAGGCTGCCGCCGAGCGTCCGGCCGCCCTTGCGCAGCTTGACCGGCACGAGATCGTCTTCGGCCTGCGCCAGTCGCGGACCGGCGAACCGCACCAGCACGCCGCCCTGGTTGATCCAGGCATTGAGACGCTCGCGGATTTCAGGGGCGATGGTGCCGACATCGGCAAGGATGATCATCGGCAGCTTCTGGTCGAGGAACTGCGTGATGCCCTGCTGCGGCGCGCCCTTGTCGGCGAGCCGCACGTCGGCGAACGGCGCCAGCGCGCGGGTGAGATAGAAGGTCGGCGCCAGCAGCGGCTGCGCTGTTTCGCTGCTCGCGCCCGAGACGATGCCGATGGCGCGGCGGCGCCAGCGCTTGTCGAGCAGCTGCACCGCGCCGGCGGAGCGCTCACCGGCAATTTCAAGCCGCGTGATGTCGTTGCGCAGCTCGACCGGCAGATCGAACGCCGCTTCGGTTTCCTTGTCCTGCGGGCCGAACGAATAACGCGCTTCTCCGATCGGCGAGGCCTTCTGGTCCAGCGCGCGCACGGTGCCGATGGCAATGCCGCTGTCGGTGCGCAGCACCTTGACCGTCATCCTGGCGGCGGCGTTCTCGGCCGCGACCAGGGCCAGCGGCGAGGAGGTGCCGCCTTCGAACACGGTCAGGCTGCGGTCGCCGATGCTCTTGCCGAGGCCAGCCACGAATTCCTCGCCGCGACCGGTGTCGACGCCGTCGGAAAGCCAGGCGATCTCGCAGTCGCCGGTCGCTTTCAGGAAGCGATCGATTGCGGTCAGGGTCTCGACGCGGTCGATCGAATAGGGCTTCGGCGTGAGCTGCCGCAGCGCCACGCGCGCGGCGCCCGCCGGCATCAGGGTGATATCGCGGTTCGGCTCGGACAGCGGCGCCAGCGCAATCGCACGGCGGTCGTTCTCGGCATTGGCGATCAGCTCGTCGGCGGCCCTGATCCGGATGTCCCAGTTCGATGCCGCGCTCCAGCCGTCGTCGAACATGATCATCAGCGGCGCCTTGCTGGCGGCGATGCCTGTTTGCGGATTCCAGATCGGGCCGGCGGCGGCGAAAATGACGAGGGCCGCAGCCAGGAGCCGCAATGCGGTCAGCCACCACGGCGTCCGTGAGGGCGTCTCTTCGCGCGGTGCGATGTCGAACAACAGGCGCGTCGGCGGAAACTCGATGCGGCGCGGCCGTGGCGGCATCACGCGCAGCAGCCACCATAGCACCGGCAGGCTGACGAGGCCGATCAGGAGCAGCGGTTCGGTGAAGGCGAGCGGCAGTCCCATCATGCGGCGGGCCCCGCCTTGATGGTCGTGGTGCGGGCGCCCGACTTGCTCACCTGCATGCCGGCATGCAGGAACAGCAAGAGCTCGGCCGCGGAGCGGTCGGTCGCGTGCGTCGTGAACAGCCAATCGAGCTTGTTGGTCTCGGCGCGGATCTGGTCGCGGTGCAGCGCGAGCCGCGCGGTGTAATCCTGCGCCCAGCTCTCGGCGCGGCCGGCGGTGATCACGCCGAACCCTTCGGGCTCGACAAACTCGACGCGTCCGGAATAAGGAAACGACTCTTCGGCGGGATCGACGATCTGCACCAGCATGCCATGGGCGCCGGAGCCGGACAGGCCCGCGAGCGTCGTCCCGATCTCGGAGATCGGCGACCAGAAATCCGACAGCACGATCGTCTCGGCCAGCGCCGCGGGCACGAAGGACGGCGGCAGGCTCAGCCGGTCGGCATCGTCATGCATCATCGCCTGCGCCATCTTGTCGATGACGCTGCGGCTCGCGGTCGGTGTCATCAGCCCGGGAATGCCGACACGTTCGCCGCCGGAGACGAGCAGCTCGGCCAACGCGAAGGCGACGATCAGCGTCCGCTCGAGTTTGGATTCGCGCGCAGTCTTCGAGGCGAAGGCCATCGAGGGGGAGCGGTCGGGCCAGATCCAGACCGTGTGCGAGGCTTCCCATTCAAGCTCGCGGACATAGAGATGATCGTCACGCGCCGAGCGCCGCCAGTCGACGTTCTGCGCCGGCTCGCCGGAGACGAAGCGGCGGTACTGCCAGAAATTTTCGCCGGCGCCTGCGCGCCGTCGGCCGTGCAGCCCGTGAATGACGTTGGCGGCGATACGGCGGGCCTCGAGCACCAGGCGCGGCAGCGAAGCGGCGAGCGTGCGGCTTTCGCCATCGGCACGTCGGATCGCGATGATCTCCTTCGCTGCTTGCCCGTTCTCTGCGGCCATCAACCGATCCGTGTTTTCAATTGCCGGATCGCGTCCGGAATCGTGCGGCCTTCGGCGCGCGCCTGGAATGTCAGCGCCATGCGGTGCTTCAGCACGGGCTCGGCGAGGTCGAGCACGTCGTCGATCGAGGGCGCGAGGCGCCCGTCGATCAGCGCGCGTGCGCGCACCGCGAGCATCAGCGATTGGCTGGCGCGCGGGCCCGGTCCCCAGGCGATGAACTTGCCGGTCTCGCCGCTCTCCGGACCCGGACGGGCCGAACGGACCAGCGACAGGATCGCCTCGACCACGGAATCGCCGACCGGCAGGCGCCGGATCAGCCGCTGTGCGGTGATCAGCGCGTCCGCGGTCATCGATCCCCTGGCCAGCGTCTCTTCCGCGCCGGTGGTCTCGAACAGGATACGGCGCTCGGCGTCGCGATCGGGATAGTCGACGTCGATCTCCATCAGGAAACGGTCGAGCTGCGCTTCCGGCAGCGGATAGGTGCCTTCCTGCTCCAGCGGGTTTTGCGTGGCGAGCACATGGAACGGCTTCGGCAGATCGTGGCGCGCGCCGGCAACGGTGATGTGCTGTTCCTGCATCGCCTGGAGCAGCGCCGACTGCGTGCGCGGGCTGGCGCGGTTGATCTCGTCGGCCATCAGCAGTTGCGCGAACACGGGGCCGGAGATGAAGCGGAAGGCACGCTTGCCGCTCGTGCTTTCGTCGAGCACTTCGGCGCCGAGAATGTCCGATGGCATCAGGTCGGGCGTGAACTGGATGCGCTTGGCATCGAGGCCGAGGGTGATGCCGAGCGTCTCGACCAGCTTGGTCTTGGCGAGACCGGGGACGCCGATCAACAGCGCATGACCGCCGGAGAGGATGGTGACCAGCGTGTTCTCGATGACGCGGTCCTGGCCGAAGATGACGGACGCGATCGCATCCTTTGCCGCGCGAATCTGGCTCGACACCTGCTCGGCCGAACGGACTACTCCGTCTTCGAGCTTCTCGACACTCTCCGCCATCCGTTAGCTCCTTCAGCCTGCCATGCGGCTCGCTTGCGTCGTCATGTCATCACATGGGCCCTATGCTAGACTTGCAGGAAGGCCATGTATTCGTTGAATTAACCTATCCCCACCTTATCGGCTTAGGGCTATGTAGGGCATCACGAAGTGGAGACCTCCACACCGGACTGATCCGGAGTGGAACCGTGCACCGACAGACGACGTAGACTTACAATTCAGACCTGCACCAAACGTGCCAAATGACAGAGTCAGGGCAAACCATGGCGAACCAAGGGCAGAGCGCCGATCGCGGTCTTGAGGGGCTGACTGCCGCCGCCAAAAGTGCTGCCGATGCCGAAGGCGTCAAAAAGGGCCTGCCTCCGGTGCATCTGTGGAATCCGCCGTTTTGTGGCGATCTCGACATTCGAATCGCTTCCGATGGCACTTGGTACTATATGGGGACGCCAATCGGCCGCCACGCGCTGGTCCGCCTGTTCTCGACCATCCTCAAGCGTGAAGGCGACAAGCATTTCCTCGTCACGCCGGTGGAGAAGGTCGGCATTCGCGTCGACGACGCGCCGTTCATGGCGGTCGAAATGCAGAAGGACGGCGAGGACAACCACCGCGTGCTCCGCTTCCGCACCAATGTCGACGACTGGGTCACCTGCGATGCGGCGCACCGGCTGCGCTTCGAACGGGGCGAGGGCGGCGGACTGACGCCCTATCTGCATGTCCGCGCCGAACTCTGGGCCAAGGTCACCCGCGCGCTCTATTACGATCTGGTTGACATGGGTGAGGAGCGGATGGTCGATGGCCAGCCGATGTTCGGCGTCGAATCGGCCGGCGAATTCTTCGCCATGGCCGATGCGGAGCAGGTGAGGGCCGCGCTTTGAACAAGCCTATCCTGAAGACCGATCCCGCCACGTTCGGAGCGGCCGATTTTTTCGCCCGCTCCAAGGCGCGATTAGGCTTCGACGTGCCGCCCGGCCTGTTCGATCCCAACATCATTCCGGCCTCGGGCGATCCCGGCACCGACAAGATGCTCGAGATCATCGCGCGTGAGCAGCCGGTGCGGCCGGCGGCGGTTTTGATCGCGGTGGTCGATCATCCCGAGCCGACCATCCTGCTGACGCAGCGCTCGGCGCATCTGAACGACCATGCGGGCCAGATTGCCTTTCCCGGCGGCAAGATCGACGCGACCGACTCCTCGCCGCTCGATGCGGCGCTGCGCGAGGCGGAGGAGGAGATCGGGCTGTCGCGCGACTTCGTCGAGCCGATCGGCTATCTCGATCTCTACGGCACCGCGTTCGGCTTCCGCATCCTGCCGACGGTAGCCCGGGTGCGGCCGGGTTTTGAGCTGACGATCAACCATTCCGAGGTTGATGATGCGTTCGAAGTGCCGCTATCCTTCCTGATGAACCCGGCCAACCACCAGGTGCACAGCAAGGAATTCCGCGGCATGGAGCGGTCCTACTACGCGATGCCGTTTGCGGAACGCTACATCTGGGGGGCGACGGCCGGAATGCTGCGTGTGCTTTACGAGCGGATCTATTCATCATGATCCGCCCGGTTCTGACCGAGATCGGAATTTTCCTCGTTCCCTTCGCCGTCTATGCGCTGTTCCTGGCCGCCAGCCGTTCCGGGCTGTTCGTGCAATCGTCCTGGCCGATCACCATCGTCGCGCGTCTCATGCTGGCGGCACTCGTGCTGGTGATCGCGGGGCTGATCGGGTTTGCGCATTTCTCCGGCGCGGCTCCGGATTCGACCTATGTCCCCGCCCATGTCGAAAACGGCAAGCTCGTGCCGGGCGTGGAAAGATAGGGGCCGGCCGATGAGCGCGGAGCCCATGCTCGCCGATGCGCCCTGGCTGATTTCGGGAGGGACCGCGCGCGTCCTGGAGCTGCTCAACGCCGATGGGGAGGAGGCGCGGGTGGTCGGCGGCGCCGTGCGCAACGCGCTGCTCGGTCTCGTGCCCGGTGATATCGACATCGCGACCACGGCGCTCCCGCACGAGGTGGTGCGGCGCGCCAAGAGCGCCGGCATCAAGAGCGTGCCGACCGGCATGGACCACGGCACCGTCACGCTCGTCATCGACAGCCAGCCATACGAAGTCACGACGCTGCGCGAGGACACCGAGACCTTCGGCCGCAAAGCCAAGGTCGCGTTCGGCCGCGACTGGGTGAAGGACGCCGAGCGGCGCGACTTCACGATGAACGGGCTCTCGGTCGATGCTGATGGCGTTGTCTACGATTACGTCGGAGGCGTCGCGGATGCGGCCGCGCGGCGCGTGCGCTTCATCGGTGATCCCGACCAGCGCATCGCCGAGGATTTCCTGCGCATCCTGCGCTTCTTCCGCATCCACGCCGCGTTTGGCGCCGGCGATCCCGACCGCGACGGCTATCTCGCCTGCATCCGCGGCCGCGCCGGCCTAGCGAGCCTGTCGGCCGAGCGGCTGCGCATGGAGATGCTGAAGCTGCTGGTCGCTCGCGGCGCGTCTGCCGCCGCGCTTGCGATGGCGGATGGCGGATTGCTGCAAGCGCTGACCGGCGGCGTCGCCTACACCGGGCCGCTCTCGGCGATGATCGCGATCGAGCGTGAGCTCGGCCTCGCTGCCAGCGCAACGCGGCGGCTCGCTGCGCTGACGGTCGCCGTGACTGAAGATGCAAAACGCGTCGCCGCGCGCTTGAGGCTCTCCAATGCGGAAACCAAGGCGCTCGATTCGATGGGGCACCGCTGGTGGCGCCTGGCGATCAAGGACGAAGCCGATGCGCGGCGGCTGCTCTATCGGCTCGGTGCGGAGCGCTATCACGATCGCGTGTTGCTTGGCTGGGCGCGAGGCGGCGATCACGTCGGCTCGTCGCGATGGCGTGTGCTCGCCGAGCTGCCGCAGCGCTGGACTGCGCCGAAATTTCCGCTGAAAGCTGCCGACTTCATCGCGCGCGGCATGGCGGAAGGACCCGCGCTCGGGCATGTGTTGACGCTCGCCGAGGACGCTTGGCTTGCGGCGGATTTTCCCCTAGAGGACACCGCACTCGCTTCCATCGCCGATCAAGCAGCGGCACGCGTCAGCCGCGACGAGAAAACGTGACCATCGTCTCAGGCTTCGCCGACATCTCGATCTTTCAGCTTCTGCTGGTCGCGTTGATGGCGCTGTTTGCTTCGATCATCGGTGGTCTCGCCGGCTACGGCACCGGCGCTCTGATGCCGCTGGTGCTGGTCCCTCTCGTTGGCGCCGAGCCGGTAGTGCCGATCATCGCGATCTCCGCGATCTTCACCAATTCCAGCCGCGCGATTGCCTATCTGCGTTACGCCGACCGCCGCCGCGCGCTGATCGTGCTCGCCTGCGCGGCGCTGACGACGGCGCTCGGCGCTTACGGCTATACCCGGCTGACCAATGCCGGCGCCGCGCTGGTGATCGGCTCCATGCTGATCCTGAGTGCGCCACTGCGCCGGATGCTCCGTCGTCGGCAGGTCAGGATCGGCGACACCGGCCTTGCGGCCGGCTCCGTCGGCTACGGCGTGCTGGTCGGCGGCACCTCGGGCTCCGGCGTGATCCTGCTCTCGCTGCTGATGGCCGCGGGACTCGAGGGCGCCGCCGTGATCGCGACCGACGCGATGATCTCGCTCGGCACGGGTCTGATCAAGATTTCGGTGTTCGGCCTCGCCGGCGCGGTCACCGCGCGGGTGCTCGCCTTTGCGCTGCTGATCGGCGGGATCGCGATCCCCGGCGCGTTCCTCGCCAAAGCCTTCGTCGAGCGGATGCCGGTGCATATCCACACCGCGATCCTCGATGTCGCGGTGATCACCGGCGGGCTGGTGATGATCTCGGCGGCTGCACGACAGCTGATCTGATAGATTATCGCGGAGCGGGACGCGTAGTTACCTCTCCCCGGGACAGAGCGCATATGGGCGCCGAAGCTTCCACAACGTCACGGCCGGGCCTGTCCGGACAAGCCCGGGCATGACGACCTTTTGGGTTACGATGACAGTGCACTTAATCATCGCCGTCAGACTGCGCTGGCTTCGGTCCGCGCTTGCCGGGCTTGAAGCGGGTCGGGTCAATTGGGTGTATCGTAATTCCCGCTGCCGTGGCCTTCGCCTTCCGGTATCGCTCCGCCGGTTCTAAGTGTCATATGTGACTTTTGGAACGGAGGCGCTTCGTCGGGCGTTTCCGGAGCAGGCCGAGGTACGTCTTCCGCGTCCACAATGTTGCGTCCAGCAAGGACGAGCAAGGGGAGGAACTGCGAGACGACAAAGCCGCGTGGCGAGAGGCCACGAGCTTCGCTGGCTCTATTCAAGGATGTCGACGGCAATTCCGCCCGGCCAAGAGTGGAGCCTGGGCCTCGACCCTCTTTGCGATGGTCTGTGGAGACAAGAAATGAGCTCCGTAGACATTGTTGTTCCCTGCTTCCGGTATGGGCAATTCCTGCGAGACTGTGTCGAGAGCGTTCTGGCGCAATCCGGCCCCGAGTTGCGCGTGCTCATTATCGATGATGCGTCGCCCGACAATACAGTGGAAGTTGCGGAAGAGTTAGCCCGCTCCGATCCCCGGGTGGATTATCGCAGGCACACCTCGAATCAAGGGCTCATTGCTACCGCCAATGAAGGCATCGCCTGGGCGAGAGCCGAATATATGCTTCTGCTGTCTGCGGACGATTACCTGTTGCCCGGCGCCCTTGCGAGATCGGTCGCGCTGATGGACGATCATCCGTCTGTCGCTTTCACCTTCGGCGGCGCGGTTGTTCTTGATCAACAGGGGGAGCGTTCGCGGCGTAGAACAGGCGTGGGATCAAGAACCAACATTTTGTCCGGCCTCGATTTCATTACACTTAGCGGCGCAAAAAACATTGTGCTATCACCAACAGTAGTGGTTCGTACGAGCCTGCAGAAAAGATTGGGCGGGTATTTAGCTGATTTACCCTACGCTTCCGACATGGAAATGTGGTTCCGGCTCGCCGCGCACGGCGACGTCGGGGTCATTGCCGCTGATCAAGCCGTGTATCGAGCGCACTCGGCCAACATGTCAAGCGAGCCTTCGCGGGAGCAAGACCTGCTCCAACGCAAGGCGGCGATTGAACATTTCCTGACTAGTGGTGCTGCCAGGTTGACCAACGCTGCTGATCTTCGTGCCTGGATGAACCACATGTTGGCACTTGAAGCGATCGGTTGCGCAAGCACTGCCTTCAACGAAGGAGCGATAGAAAGTTCAGCAGGCCTTTCTAAACTTGCGGTCGGTATTGATCCGAGCGTTCGAAGAACGCGTCGTTGGTGGTTTCTTGCCTGCAAGAAGCTTCTTGGGCTGCGAGGATGGCAGCTCGTGCGGCCTGCAGTTGAATGGTTTAGAGCTATCTTACCGAACGAGCCCCGCGGAGCGGACTGAATGTGCGCAAGTTGAGATCTGAGATTTTGAACCGGAACGGACCTCGTCAAGCGAACGCACCTGTTGCAGACGATCTGTACAACACGTACCGTCGCCGATACCGATGCAAGGAACCCAATGACTGATCGAGAAAAGATTCTAATCGCTCTTCGAGAAAAGCCTCTGAAGACTTTCGAAATCATGAAGCGCGTCAACATAAAGAACCAGGACGACTGCCAATCGCTCCTGTTGAAGATGCGTGACGACGGCGCGGTGAAGTTCGATATTCACAAGGGACATTGGCTCGTCGCGTGACGGCGTTCGTTTGGTCGCCAGCGGCTGGTGGAATTGCTTCCAAGTTCCTTTCAGCGAGAGAACGACTAGCCGCCTTCGGGCGGCTTTTCTCTTGGCGGTAACTTCCGTGGGTCACTTTTCAGAAATGGCCTTGGGCTGCGGGATGTCCGTTCGCAGGGGTAAACCTGACCTTAATGGATCAAACTGCCGACTTCCGCAATTGACCCGAACCGGACGTCACCTCTCCGGTATCCCGGCGAGGTGCATGCCCCGAATTATGCGCCTAAATGCGGCCCGGAACTGCTCATTGCCGGAAAATGGAGAGGCTTTCAAGCGGCGGGTGGTGAAACCTGGATCAAGGGCAAGTCCGGCTTTCGCGGCGGCTCGCGCCTCATCCAGCTCACCGGAAAGCGAAAGCGTAGCGGCGAGTATGAAACGAGCCCAAGGATAATTTGTATTCGTCTTCAAAGATCGACGTAACCACATAATTGCCTCGGCATCGGCTCCGAGCTGCAATTTTGCAAGCGCCACATAACTCATCCAGCGATGCGCAGCCTCATCAAGCGGGGATAATCGAAGCGCTTCTTGTATATGTGCCTCGGTTTCTATCGGCCGACCATCCAGATATTTAACAGCACCGAGAGTACTATGCGCTTCAGCTAAGTTCCAATTTAAAGCCAATGCGTGCTCGCATTCGGCCACGCCCTGCGCTGCACGACCTGTGCAGCATTGGACACAGCCTAGAAACATGTGAGCCAGCGCGTGTTGCGGATCTAGAGATAAGCATTCACAAGAGCTGCTTCAGCCGCCCTTAATCGGGGAGCCGCATCATCGACGATAAAATGGACGGCACTTGCTGTGTCGATTGCCGCGATGCCGACCAATGCATCTACATTTTCGGCATCGAGTTCTAGGGCGCGTTCGAAATAGCCTCGCGCTTGCCTCATGTGCCCTGGGGTCCAGCTCTTGTTCCAACACGCCATCCCACGGAAATACAGGTCTAAAGAACTGGGCTGCAATAAGCGCTCAGCCCGTCTCGCCTCAGCCGCGATGGGTTGAGCCTTTAAAGTGTTTGCAAGTCTGGATACGATCTCGTCCTGTATGTCGAACAGAGCCGCAACAGGTTTGTCGAAACGCTCGGACCAGAGGTGATGAGCGGTTTTGGCATCCACAAGCTGCACGTTCACCCGAAGCCGGTTGCCGCTATGCTGTACTGAGCCCTCAAGCACATAGCGGATGTTCAACTCCCGCCCGATCTCCTTGAGGTCAACCGCTTTGTCCTTGTAGGTAAATGCGGTGTGGCGGCCGATCACGAACGAGCCCCTGATACGCGACAAGTCCGTGGTCAGGCTCTCCGTCACACCATCGACGAAGTAGTCTTGCGCCGGATCACCGCTGAGGTTGGCGAAAGGCAACACCACGATGGAAAGATGAGGCGGTGAAAGCGGGGTCGGCCTCGGGCTTTCCGCTTGGGTCGCCAAAACCGCGGCATAAGCCCGGACCGGGCGGTCGATGTTTTTGAGGTTCTGCTCGCCCAGATCGGCGAACTCAACCCCGACCTTGCCCCGGATATAATCGTAGGCGGAAGCCGAGATGCAGATGCCGCCGGGTTCCGCGATGCTCTCAAGTCGCGCCGCAATGTTGACGCCGTCTCCAAAGATGTCCTGCGGCTCGACGATGACGTCGCCAATATTGACGCCCACGCGGAAAGCAATACGCCTGTCTTCCACCTCACCGGTTGTAAGTTCCTTGATGCGGGTCTGAAACTGCACGGCGGCTCGAACCGCTTGGACGGCGCTCGGAAATTCTGCCAAGAGCCCGTCGCCGGTGTTCTTCACGATGCGGCCGCCGTGTTCGGCGATTGAGGGGTTAACGGTATCCGTTAGGAGCGCGGCCAGTTTGGTATGGGTGGGCTCCTCGTCGCTATGCATGAGCCGCGAATAGCCAGCCACGTCAGCGGCCAATATCGCCGACAACCTGCGCTCGACCCGGGCTGGTCGGTCTTGCTCCATAGCATCGGGACCTCGGCTTCGAGTTATACGACAGACCCGCTAAGATGGCCACTCAGGCTGATGTCCGCTTGTGACTCGTAGCGGTCGGCAGTGTTGTTTCTATTGAAAGTTGAGTGCGACCTCGGCACTATAGCACGGTTGCAGCAGGTCAAATGGGATGGGGAAATGGCTATGAGCATCGAAGAACGTGTGGAAGATGATGTTGCCAAGGCAAAGCGAGCAAGATCACTTGCTAAATTGAAGGCGGACTACGACAGGTCTTCGAGGGATTAGAACGCCCGAAGGGCGGCGCATCTATGATGCAGCCGTTAGGTTCGACGGCGCAAAACAATTGGCTGCATCAAAAGCAACCAGCAAGAAGGAAGCCGCACTGCTGCTCAAGCAAGGACTTGAGCATCTAAGTGCGGAAACTGAAAGAGCCCTCGCTCTCAATCCAAAATCTAAACCTGTCAAAAAGAAACCTATTTCAGTGAGCATGAAGAAAAAACGAACTTCTCTCTCCGCTTCTTCCAGTTGGCGGAAACGAATTTGAGGCCTCCGGCGGGTTGTCGGCCATGTGACGCTCCACGTCGCCGCGCGACGCGAGCGCCGGCGGGAGGCTGCGCGATCTCAACCTAGTAGGCGGGAATGTCGCTTTCGTCGTCATTCGGGCGAGTTCGGGAAATCCACGTTAGGTTTACGTCCTCCCAAGCCTCAGCGGTCATCGCCGGCTTGTCCAGTATTGACCCGAAGCTGACGATCCAGCGTTTAGCATCTCACGGCCCTGCTATTTGACGCGCCGTCTTCAGGCAACCATAAGAGGCGCTGACCATTGCCGAGCGAATGCAGCATGACACATGACACTTGGTTTGCGATCTATTTCACTTTCCTTGTGTTCACCCACGAACTTGCTCGTGATCCCGGCAAATTCGTCCCTGCTTTCCTCGTCCTTGCGATGCTCAGCTATATCGGGTTCGAATGTATCCGAGCCTTCCGTCGTGGGCGGCAACGATTGGCCGACGAGCGTAATCAAGAGCCGCCGGACACCAATTCTGATTACCGCTAGTGGCCCTTTCGCGACATCCAGCGATGTCCGCGAGTGCGCCGTTGTTGGCAGAGAGGCGGACATCAGGAGATATCACGGCGACAGTGCACTCGGCTCACGGCTGCGCTTCAGCCAAGTTGCAAAGAAGCGATCGGCACAATATCGTCGGTGGTCCCCCCAATTTCTGACGTCCAATCTTCTCAGGAGCCAACACTATGAATGTGGTCTCAGTGCCCAGCGGGATCAATCGTCCTCCAGGGAGGGTCGATATCCCGTCTGCCTGGCAAGGCGCTGAGATGAAGGCCAATCCTGATCGATGGTTGATATCGCTCTCTGCCGGCGAGATCGCCGAGCTCGAGAACGCAGCTGAAACATATCTCGGCAGAAGCAAAGAAATCGCAGAGATCACGAAGGAAAGCTTTCCGCTTCCTCATCTCGGCGCGCACCTGGAAGATCTCAAGAAGAAGCTGTTGGTCGGCTTGGGATTCGAAGTCATACGCGGCCTCCCGGTGGCAAAATATAGCCAGAAGTTTGCCGCTACGATATTTTGCGGGGTGGGCGCGCATCTTGGATCGGCGCGGTCTCAGAATGCAGCGGGTCACATTCTCGGTCACGTCCGTGACACAGGAGCCGATGCGAAGGATCCGAACACTCGAATTTATCAGACTTCGGAACGTCAGACATTCCACACGGATTCGTCCGACGTGGTCGGATTGTTATGCATTCGCGAGGCGATGGAGGGAGGGGATTCTCTCCTTGTCAGCACGACGACAATCTACAACGAGATGTTTGACAGACGTCCCGACCTTGCCGCTCTCTTGTTTGATCCGATCGCGACAGACCGGCGAGGCGAGGTGCCGGAGAACGAAAAGCCATATCTTGAAATCCCGGTGCTGAATTGGGATGCGGGGTTCCTGACCGGGTTCTATCAGCGCCAGTATATCGACAGTGCGCAGCGCTTTCCCGATGCGCCGAGACTGACGCCCGCTCACGTCGAGGCACTCGATCTCTTTGACGCGCTCGCAAACAGCCCCACTCTGCATTTCGGCATGCGGCTTCAGCCGGGTGACATGCAGTTCGTTTACAATCATGCTTTGTTGCATGATCGGACCGGATTCCGTGATTGGCCCATTGCAAACCAAAAGCGTCATTTGTTGCGGCTTTGGCTCAGCATGGAAGGCGACCGGCCGCTGCCCGATTGTTTCAAGCAGCGCTATGGTTCGATTGAGATTGGCAACCGTGGCGGCATTATCACCAAAGGTACCAGTCTGAACGTTCCGTTGGATTGACGTTCGAAGCATCCAGCGATGTCCGCTCTTGCGCCGTTGTTGGCATAGAAGCGGACATCACGTGCGGCGGAGCCGAGCACTCCGACCTAACGAGGACGCGGTCTCAGGCCTGCCTACTCCTCGTCTTCGTCCTCGTCATCCTCGTCCTCGTCCAATTCTTCCAGCTGTTCGAGCACGGCCAGCGGCAGCGTCTCGCGGAACAGGTCGCCTTCCGCGCCCATCCAGAGGCAGAGCACGTCGTCGCCCTTCACTTCCGCAACGGTGAGCGGCTGCCCGCCGGATTTCAGCATTACGATATCGCCGACTTTCAGTTCCATGGATGGTCCTTTCAGGTTGATTGACAGAGAGTTGATTGACGAGAGAAGAGTTAGCAAGCCGTCATGACATGCCGATCACGGCTGCGGGTCCGCGGATGCGCTACGGCTGCGCGTGTCCGCCGCGCAGACTGAAACGTCGATGACGGAGGTTCGAGTGGGGGATCGCTCGATGGGCACGCAAGGGCTCTTCGGTCCTGGGCGCGGCGATGATGCCACCATGCCCGTGTTTTGCCCGACGAGTCAAAGAGTTTCGTTAAATCCGTAAGTCATTGGTTTTACAGCGGTCGGCTACTGTGCATGGGGTTGTTTTCGATGTTTTTTGTTTTCGCGGCCTTGATCATCCCGGCAAAAGTTCGCCGAGCGAGCGGATGATGCGGTCAGGCTTGACGGGCGACCCTTCAGGCAGGCCGTCGCCATGCACGTCGATCCAGATCGAATAGATGCCGAGACGCTGCGGAGTCACCACTTCCCATTCCAGATTGTCGCCGATCATCCAGGTATCTTTTGCGGTAACGCCGAGCGTGTCCATCGCGTGCAGGTAGGCGCGCTCCTCGGGCTTGCCAAAACCGTGCTCGCCTTCGATCTGGATGTGGTGGAAGCGGTGCGCCAGCTCGAAGCGCTCGACCTTGGCGCGCTGGGTGTCGGCGGCGCCGTTGGTCACCAGCGCGAGCTTGATGCCGAGCGCTTTCAATTTGTCGATGGCCTCATGCGCGCCGGGGAAGACGAACATCTCCTCCTCGCGATAGGTGGTGAAGCGGTCGGCGAGGCGAATGGCGAGGTCGTCGGGCAGGGCGCGGTAGCCGGCGGCGGCGAGCGCGGCAAAACCGCCCTTGACGGTGAGGTGACGAGCTTCGGCAAGCCTGAGCCGCCACGAGGCGTCCCCATTGGCCCAGAAGTTTTTCGCGAAAGCGAGCACCGTGGTTGCGACCTGCTGTGGCGGCAGCGGCGCGAGCTCTTCGGCAAACTCGTTCGCGATCGTGTTCCAGGCGATCTCGGGCCGGCCATAGGCCGACAGGATGGTGTCGTCCATGTCGATCAGCATGGCGCGCGGCAGCGGCCTGATTGCGGGCTTCATCGGAGTCATGGCCATTTCACCTCCGGCGGCAGCGACGACAGGATCGAATCGACATTGCCACCGGTCCTGAGCCCGAAGATGGTGCCGCGATCGTAGAGCAGATTGAATTCGACATAGCGGCCGCGCCGGATCAATTGCTCCTCGCGATCCTCGGCCGTCCAGGCGGTCGCGAAATTGCGCCGCACGATCTCAGGATAGATCTTCAGGAAGGCGCGGCCGACATCCGCGGTGAAGGCGAGGTCGGCGTCCCAGTCGCCGCTGTCGTGCCAGTCGTAGAAGATGCCGCCGATGCCGCGGGCTTCTTTCCGATGCGGCAGGTGGAAATACTCGTCGCACCACTTCTTGTACTTGTCGTAATCGGCGATGCCGTTCGGCTGCGTGCAGGCCTGTTTCATCGCGGCGTGGAAGGCGATGGTGTCGGCGTCGTCCTGCGTCCGCCGGCGCTCGAGCACCGGCGTCAGATCGGCGCCGCCGCCGAACCAGGCTTTTGTGGTGACGACAAAGCGCGTGTTCATGTGCACCGCCGGCACGTGCGGATTGCGCAGATGGGCGATCAGCGAGATGCCGGAGGCCCAGAACTTCGGGTCGTCCGCCGCGCCCGGAATTTGCGCGCGAAACTCCGGCGCGAATTCGCCGTGCACGGTCGAGCAATGCACGCCGACCTTCTCGAACAGGCGGCCGGACATCATCGACATCACGCCGCCGCCGCCGGCCGCGCCGGTATGATCGGTGCGCTGCCAGGGCGTGCGTTTGAAGCGGCCGGGCTCGCCCGGATAAAGGTTTTGCGGCGCGTCGTCTTCCAGCCGCTCGAAGCTCGCACAGATGTCGTCGCGCAAAGCTTCGAACCAGACGCGGGCGCGCGTCTTGCGGTCTTCGATCAAGCTCGGGTCCAATGTGGATGTCATTCTTTCAGCCCTGCGGACCGTAATAGGTGCAGCTCTCGCTGCAACTGTCGCGATGGATGCTGACGCGGGTCAGCTTGCCGATATGCGCCAGCCGGTCCCAGACGAAGAGCGAGAGGTTTTCCAGCGTCGGTGCTCCCAGCCCCTCGACCTTGTTGAGGAACTTGTGGTCCAGCATCACGCGCACGTCCTCGATGGCGCGCTGAAGGAGGCCGAGATCGACCACCATACCGGTCGCAGGGTCCGGCGTGCCGCGCACCGTCACCTCGGCGCGAAAGGAGTGGCCGTGGATCTCTTCGCTGGCCGCGCCGAACGTCGTTCCCGACAATGAGTGCGCCGCCTCGAAGCGAAACGATTTCGTCAATTCCCACATCTGTTCGAAAACCAATCCTATCTGATACCGAGCGACTTGTGCGTCTGCACGCTGAGCCGCCATTGCGGATGATTGAGGCAATAGTCGATCGCGCGCGCGGTGTTTTCGGCGACCTTGGGCCCGTCCATCGGCTGCAGCGAGAAGCGCTCGAAGGCGAGGCCTGCGAAGGCCTCCGGTGCGGCGAGTGGCTGCGGATAGACCAGCTTCAGCTCGTGGCCGCGCCGGACCACCAGGTCGCTGCCGCCCTTCGGGCTGACGCAGATCCAGTCGAGTCCCTCGGGCGGGGCGACCGTCCCGTTGGTCTCGACGCCGATCTCGAAGCCGCTTGCGTGGAGCGCATCGACCAGTGCGGCATCGACCTGGAGCAGCGGCTCGCCGCCGGTGAGCACCACGTAACGGTTGTCGGTAGAGGCTGTCCATTGCGCGGCGATGGTGCCGACCAGTTCCGCGGCCGAGGCGTAGCGCCCGCCCAGCGTGCCGTCGGTGCCGACGAAGTCCGTGTCGCAGAATTTGCAGGTGGCGCCCGCGCGGTCGGCCTCTCGCCCGCTCCAGAGGTTGCAGCCCGCAAAACGGCAAAATACGGACGCGCGTCCGGCATGTGCGCCTTCGCCTTGCAGAGTCAGGAAGATTTCCTTGACCGCGTAACTCAACCGTCTCTCCTCAATCCTATGGGCCCTTCAATCCTGTGAGGCCTCGGGGTTCCGGATCTGCCGCAGCGCTTCGCCTGCGGCCATCGCCGCGGTCATGGCGACATTGAGCGACCGTAGCCCCGCCGTGATCGGAATCACCAGCCGCGCGTCCGCGGCCTCGACCACCGCGTCGGTGACGCCGGCGCTCTCGCGCCCGAATAGCAGGATGTCCGTCGTCTGGTAACGGAAATCGCGGTAGTCGGTGGCCCCTTTTGTGGTGAACAGCAGCAGGCGAGCGCCTTGCGCCGCGCGCCATTGCTCGAATTTCGACCAGGAGTCGTGACGGGTGATGCTGACCTGATCGAGGTAATCCATTCCCGCCCGGCGGAAATGCCGGTCGGAGACGGGAAAGCCTGCCGGTTCGATGATATGGGCGGCCACGCCCAGACAGGCGCAGAGCCTGAGAATCGTGCCGGTGTTCTGGGGGATGTCGGGTTGGAAAAGCGCTATCTGCATGGGCTGTGCCGGGTTCGGTGCGGGCCGGAAATGTCTCAATAAAACATCGCTGGCCGCGGAATTCGTGCATTGCACGCTCCCGCGCCGATAGCGGGCTTGCGCTCGCCCGGCAAGGGTGCCAATAGAACGATTCTGGACTGCTGTTTTCGCCTTGTTTTGGTGGGGACACGTGAAGTTCTGCCGCCGCGGGGGGGCCGCGGGCGCTAGCAGGCTGTTCTGGGGACCTTGGGGCCCTCTGGAGCGGTTCCGCCGGCAGAATAAGAAGAAAGGGTTGGAATCGTGACGACAGCGTCTTCGGCGGACCATCCGACACGCCGTGATTTCTTATTCGTTGCAACGGGGGCAGCCGCAGCAGTAGGGGGCGCAGCCGCGCTCTGGCCCTTTATCTCCCAGATGAATCCTGATGCGTCGACCATCGCCGCCGGTGCGCCGATCGAGGTCGATCTCAGCCCGGTCGCCGAGGGGCAGGACATCAAGGTGTTCTGGCGCGGCAAGCCGATCTATATCAGCCACCGCACCAAGAAACAGATCGACGAGGCGCGCGCCGTCAATGTGGCGAGCCTGCCCGATCCGCAGTCCGACGAGGCCCGGGTCAAGTCCGGCCACGACCAGTGGCTGGTTGTGATCGGCATCTGCACCCATCTCGGCTGCATCCCGATCGCACATGAAGGCAATTACGACGGGTTCTTCTGCCCCTGCCATGGTTCGCAGTACGATTCGTCCGGCCGCATCCGCCAGGGGCCCGCGCCCGCGAACCTGCCCGTGCCGCCGTACCAGTTCGTTTCCGACACCAAAATCCAGATCGGCTGAGCTTCGGACCCGCGTCCGAAGCTTCGCGCCGTCTCGTCGTTATATTTCCTCAGGATCGCATCATGAGCGGACCATCCGACTACCAGCCGAGCAATCCGGCCCTGCAATGGATCGAGCGACGTCTGCCGATCATGGGCCTCGTCCACTCGTCCTTCGTTGTCTATCCCACCCCGCGCAACCTGAACTACTGGTGGACCTTCGGCGCCATCCTCTCCTTCATGTTGGGGATCCAGATCCTGACCGGCGTGATCCTGGCGATGCACTACACGCCGCATGCCGATCTCGCCTTCAAGTCGGTCGAGCTATTGGTCCGTGACGTCAATTACGGCTGGCTGCTGCGCAACATGCACGCCGTCGGCGCCTCCATGTTCTTCGTCGCTGTCTACGTCCACATGCTGCGCGGCCTCTATTACGGCTCCTACAAGGAGCCGCGCGAAGTGCTCTGGATCCTCGGCGTCATCATCTACCTCCTGATGATGGCGACCGGTTTCATGGGCTACGTGCTCCCCTGGGGCCAGATGAGCTTCTGGGGCGCCACCGTCATCACCAATCTGTTCTCCGCCATTCCCTATGTCGGCGAGAGCATCGTGACGCTGCTGTGGGGCGGCTATTCGGTCGGCAACCCGACGCTGAACCGCTTCTTCTCGCTGCACTATCTGCTGCCGTTCCTGATCGCGGGCGTCGTCGTGCTCCACGTCTGGGCGCTGCACGTCGCCGGCCAGAACAATCCTGACGGCGTCGAGCCGAAGACGGAAAAGGACACGGTTCCGTTTACGCCGCACGCCACCATCAAGGACGGCTTCGGCGTCGCCTGCTTCATGCTGCTCTATGCCTGGTTCATCTTCTACATGCCGAACTATCTCGGCGACGCCGACAACTACATTCCGGCGAACCCGGGCGTGACACCACCGCACATCGTGCCGGAATGGTATTACCTGCCGTTCTACGCGATCCTGCGCTCGATCCCGAACAAGCTCGCGGGCGTGATCGGGATGTTCTCGGCGATCATCATCCTGTGCTTCCTGCCCTGGCTCGACGCCGCCAGGACGAAGTCGTCGAAGTACCGTCCGCTGGCCAAGCAGTTCTTCTGGATCTTCGTCGCGGTCTGCATCCTGCTCGGCTATCTCGGCGCGCAGCCGCCGGAAGGCATCTACGTGATCGCCGGCCGGGTCCTGACGTTCTGCTACTTCGCCTACTTCCTGATCGTGCTGCCGCTGCTCTCGCGCATCGAGACGCCGCGTCCGGTGCCGAATTCGATCGCAGAGGCGGTTCTTGCAAAGACCGGCAGCAAGGCGACGCCGATGGTGTCGACCGTGATCGCTCTTGCGCTGGCGGGCGCGTTGTTTGCGGGCTCAGTCGACAGCGCCCGCGCCGAGGAAGGCGGCACCAGGCCGCCGGGCAACAACTGGTCCTTTGCGGGCCCTATCGGCAAGTATGACCGCGGCGCGCTCCAACGCGGTCTGAAAGTCTACAAGGAAGTCTGCGCCAACTGCCACAGCCTGTCCTTCATCGCCTTCCGCAATCTCGGAGATCCCGGCGGCCCCGGCTATTCGACCGCGCAGGTGGCAGCCTTCGCCTCCGACTACAAGGTCAAGGACGGTCCGAACGATCAGGGCGACATGTTCGAGCGCCCGGGCCGGGCCGCGGACTATTTCCCCTCGCCGTTTCCAAACGAGCAGGCCGCACGTGCGGCGAACGGCGGCGCCGCGCCGCCGGATCTGTCGTTGATCACGAAGGCGCGTTCCTATGGGCGCGGCTTCCCGATGTTCGTCGTCGACTTCTTCACCCAGTACCAGGAGCAGGGCCCGGATTACGTCGCGGCAGTGCTGCAGGGCTTTGAGGACAAGGTGCCGGAAGGCGTGACCATCCCGGAGGGCTCCTACTACAACAAGTACTTCCCGGGCCACGCCATCAAGATGCCGAAGCCGCTCAGCGACGGCCAGGTGACCTATGACGACGGCTCGCCGACCACGGTCGCGCAGTATGCCAAGGACGTCACCACGTTCCTGATGTGGACCGCGGAGCCGCACATGGAGGCGCGCAAGCGCCTCGGTTTGCAGGTGTTCGTGTTCCTGATTATCTTCGCGTTCCTGATGTACTTCACCAAGAAGAAGGTCTGGGCCGACTCGCACTGAGCGGTTCGAGGCGAAACGAGAATTTAAGAAGCCCCCCGCGAGGGGGCTTTTTTGTTGCACACGAGCGTGTGTTGTCAGGCGCGATTGCCTATCGCGCTCCTAGCGGCCAAAGTACCGCCAACCGCTCCCCAGAAACCCATCGGAGGACACCATGGGAACCGCCATCACCTTCAAGCGCCCGGACGGCAAGGACGGATCGGGCTATCTCGCCAACACCGCGCGCGGCAACGCGCCGGGCGTGGTCGTGATCCAGGAATGGTGGGGCCTGTCGGACCAGATCAAGGGCCTGTGCGATCGCTTTGCGCTGGCCGGTTTCGACGCGCTCGCGCCCGATCTCTACAAGGGCAAGGTGGTGCCGTATCACGACACGGACGCCGCCGGCAAAGAGATGAACTCGCTCGATTTCATGGACGCCACCACGCAGACCGTGCGCGGCGCCACGCAATATCTGTCGCGCAATGGGGCCAAGGTGGGGCTGACAGGCTTCTGCCTCGGCGGTGCGGTGACCATCATTGGTGCGACCAAGATCCCGGAGCTTGCGGCCGGCGTGGTGTTCTACGGCATTCCGCCGGAGCAGGCTGCCAAGCCTGCCGACGTCAAGATCCCGCTCCAGGCCCATTTCGCCAACAAGGACGATTGGTGCACGCCGCAGGTCGTGGATGCCTTCGAAAAGGGCATGAAAGCGGCCGGCAAGTCGCTGGAGCTGTTCCGCTATGACGCCGAGCACGCCTTCGTCAACGAGCAGCGCCAGGCCGTGCACGACCGCGAAGCCGCCGAACTCGCCTGGGGCAGGGCGACGGAGTTTTTCAAGAGGCATCTGGGGTAGGGCGCGCTGGTCGATCAACGCTCTCGCTGCTTGACTATTGAAAATGATTCCGTGCAATCATAGGCTGCAGTTGCGTGGCTATTCGCTATGCGACGGCGGAGGTGGGCCATGATTGTGGATGGCCGTTTGACAACGGTTGTCGTGCCTCGCACGGCGCTGGAAGCGGCTCGGGACGCCGAGAAGGCTGAATATCTAACCGGCGCTGTGGTCGACTACGTCAACGAAATTCAGCGCGTCGGCGTCTACTCGGGACGTGAACTGCCCGCTGTGGCCACGCAAGCGTATCACGCCGATTACTATCTCGCTCAGGTCGACAACGGCGGTCACAGTCAGTTCATCGGTAACACGGGCGTCGAGATGCTTCCGACGACATCCGGCGATGCACTCGCTGGACTGAAGGCCATGGGTGCGAGTGCGCAACACCAGATCTTGCAGGAGATGATCACCTGGGTAGAGGCACATCCCGGCGAGGCTGCGCTGCAGACCGGATTCGAAAACCGCGCCGCGGCGCTCAGCGCGCTTGATAGGCGCTTCTTTGCGGCAGAACGGCAGCAACCAATGACCCAACTAGCGGCCCGATGGATCGCAAGCTGGCCCGAATTGCACGCCGTCGCGCAGGAGCAATATTCTTCCGAAATCGAGCGGCTTGCGCAGCTTAACCCACATCTGTCCCACCGCCGGATCTGGCGAAGCGTTCGCCACATCCATTTCCAGATGACTGACGACTTGCAGATCACGGTCGCCGCGGCCTGCGGAGCGGTGAGGCCTGACCCGGAGCTCAAGGTCATGGTGCTTCCAGGATTCGACACGGATGTGGAGGGGCAGCAATGCACGGCGTTCGGCGTAAGGACCAACAAGGGCTCGCGGCTATGTGTCTTTGACGAGGCGGGTGGACGACTTTATGAACTTGCCACGCGCCCTATGATAGTGGGCGCGCGGCTGTCGACTGTGGGGACTGACACGATCCAGAATTTCTTGAGAATTGCCGAGCAAAACTTTGCGGCCGAAGCGATCGACCTGCTGTTGCGGAAGTTAAGTCTGGGTCCCACCGCGGCGATCACGGCCTTGAGCGTGAGCGACGATCGAGCCAGTTGGTGTGCGGTCACAGGAGAGACCAGCGTTTTGGTCGAAACCTTTGGCGACCGCGCCCAGGTCATCGGATCTGACGGCGAGCTCGTGCTCACGGTAATGCGAGACGAAGTCGAGCGTCACGCCGCAGACGCGGCCGTTGGGCGCGACAGCCTGCAAGACCGGCCATAACCCTCGTTGCGTTTGCGCCATTTTGCCGGTCGGGCCGGCCCAGCCGCTCTTGACGCCGTCCCCGCGCCATGATGAGTATCCGCTCTATGAGCACCGCCGTCCGCCCATCCCGTCTTTGGTGGCGCACCTCCTAAGAGGTGGCCGGTGCGATTTATTCTCCCAAAATCGTCTGAGGTCGCCCACGCAGTGCGGCGGCCTGATCGTTTGTCCTGTGTGGCGTTCCCTCGGCAAGTTTCGTAAGAGGACGACATGAACAGGACCGTCTTTGCCCTCCCGGCTCGAAGCGACTATGTGACCCGCGCGGGGCTTGCGATCACGCGCGTGGCCGAGCAGTTCACCGGCGGCGCCAACCGGCTCGACGATCTCGTCAACCTGCTCGACCGTCGCCGCGGCGTGGTGCTGTCCTCGGGCACGACCGTGCCCGGCCGCTACGAGAGTTTCGACCTCGGCTTCTCCGATCCGCCGCTCAAGCTCGAGACAACAGGTTTCAATTTCAATCTGGAAGCATTGAACGAGCGCGGGCAGGTGCTGATCGCCTTCGTCGCCGACGTCTTGCGCGAGCCCTGCGTCGTGATCTCCGAGAAGACGTCCACGCGCCTTGCCGGTCATATCGTCCGCGGCGAAGCGCCGATCGACGAAGACCAGCGCACGCGGCGTGCCAGCGTGATGTCGCTGGTGCGCGATCTCGTCGCCGCCTTCTCCGCCAACGACGACGGGTTGCTCGGCCTGTTCGGCGCCTTCGCCTACGACCTCGTCTTCCAGATCGAGGATCTCGTGCAGAAGCGCGCGCGAGAGAGCGATCAGCGCGACATCGTGCTCTACGTCCCGGACCGCCTGCTGGCCTATGACCGCGCCACCGGCCGCGGCGTCGTGCTCACTTACGATTTCGCGTGGAAGGGCAAGTCCACCGCGGGCCTGCCGCACGAGACCGCCGAGAGCCCGTACCTCAAGACGTCGCGCCAGGGTTTTGCGGATCACGCGCCCGGCGAATATCAGGCCACGGTGGAAACCGCGCGCGCGGCCTTCGCGCGCGGCGATCTCTTCGAAGCCGTACCTGGCCAGCTGTTCGCCGAGCCTTGCGACCGCTCGCCGGCGGAAGTGTTCCAGCGGCTCTGCGTCATCAATCCGTCGCCCTATGGCGCGCTGATGAATCTTGGCGAGGGCGAGTTTCTCGTTTCTGCCTCGCCCGAAATGTTCGTGCGCTCGGACGGACGCCGGGTCGAGACCTGCCCGATCTCGGGCACGATCGCGCGCGGCACCGACGCGATCGGCGACGCCGAGCAGATCCGCCAGCTCCTGAACTCGGAGAAGGACGAGTTCGAGCTCAACATGTGCACCGACGTCGATCGCAACGACAAGGCGCGCGTCTGCGTTCCCGGCACGATCAAGGTGCTGGCACGCCGGCAGATCGAGACCTACTCGAAGCTGTTTCACACCGTGGACCATGTTGAGGGCATGCTGCGCCCCGGCTTCGATGCGCTCGATGCGTTCCTCACCCACGCCTGGGCCGTCACCGTCACCGGCGCACCAAAGCTCTGGGCGATGCAGTTCGTCGAGGATCACGAGCGCTCGCCACGGCGCTGGTATGCCGGCGCCATCGGCGCGGTGAATTTCGACGGCAGTATCAACACCGGCCTCACCATCCGTACCATCCGGATGAAGGAAGGCCTCGCGGAGGTGCGTGTCGGGGCGACCTGTTTGTTCGACTCCGATCCCGCCGCCGAAGATCGCGAATGCCAGGTCAAGGCTGCCGCCTTGTTCCAGGCGCTGCGCGGCGATCCGCCGAAGCCGCTGTCGGCCTTTGCGCCCGATGCCACCGGTTCGGGCAAGCGGGTGCTGCTGATCGACCACGACGACAGCTTCGTCCATATGCTGGCCGACTATTTCCGCCAGGTCGGGGCTGACGTCACCGTGGTCCGCCATGTGCATGCGCTCGACATGCTCAGGCAGAAGAGGTGGGATTTGCTGGTGCTGTCGCCCGGCCCCGGCAGGCCTGAGGATTTCGGGATCAAGAAGACCATCGACGCGGCGCTGGACAACAAGCTGCCGGTGTTCGGCGTCTGCCTCGGCGTCCAGGCGATCGGCGAGTATTTCGGCGGCGAACTCGGGCAGCTCACGCATCCCGCCCACGGCCGGCCCTCGCGGGTGCAGGTGCGCGGCGGGAGGTTGATGCGCAATCTGCCGAATGAGATCGTCATCGGCCGCTATCACTCGCTTTATGTCGAGCGCGACAGCATGCCCGAAGTTCTCGATGTCACCGCCAGCACCGAGGACGGCGTGGCCATGGCGCTGGAGCACAAGACCCTGCCGGTCGCCGGCGTGCAATTCCATCCGGAATCGCTGATGTCGCTCAGCGGCGAGGTGGGATTACGAATTGTCGAGAATGCGTTCCGGCTGGAAGCGCGCGTTGATTGAGAGGCACCAATGAATTTCGACCACGATCTGAAGGCGAGCGTTCGCACCATCCCGGACTATCCAAAGCCGGGGATCATGTTCCGCGACATCACCACGCTGCTCGCAGATGCGCGCGCGTTCCGCCGTGCGGTTGACGAACTCGTCAATCCCTGGGCCGGCAACAAAATCGACAAGGTCGCCGGCATGGAGGCGCGCGGCTTCATCATCGGCGGCGCGGTGGCGCATCAGGTGTCCGCCGGGTTCGTGCCGATCCGCAAGAAAGGCAAGCTGCCGCACACCACCGTGCGCATCGCTTACTCCCTCGAATACGGCATCGACGAGATGGAGATGCATGTCGACGCCATCCAGCCCGGCGAGCGCGTCATCCTGGTCGACGATCTCATTGCCACCGGCGGCACCGCGGAAGGCGCGGTGAAGCTGCTGCGGCAGATCGGCGCCAATGTGGTGGCCGCCTGCTTCATCATCGACCTGCCCGAGCTCGGCGGTGCCGCCAAGCTGCGCGCGATGGATGTGCCCGTGCGCACGCTGATGACGTTCGAGGGGCACTGAGCGGCAACGGCGCCGCTGGCGACGTTCAGATCGCCTCGGCCTTTAGCTCCGACAGCCAGTGCAGCATGCGCTCTTTGAGCAGCGCATTCCTGACATAGGCGCTCGCCTCGTCCTCCAGACGCTCGCATTCGCCAAATGTCAGGCCGGCCTCGCCATGCGTGGTCCACGCAGCCTGGAGGCTGCGGCAGGGGTGGCTGCCGTGGCGCAGCGAGAACCAGATGCGGTTCTGGATTGTCTCGAGGTTCGGGGCCTGTCCGACCCATGTCTCGCCCGACGCCGCGCAGCGGACGACGTAGATGCCTGCGACGGTCTTCCGCTCCCTGTAAGCGGCGATGGCGGCTTTCCGGTCGATGGTCACGGTGAGGGGCCTTGCTGAGGAACGCGGGTGCGCAAACTCAGTAGCGGCGGGTCCGCCGCAAGTCAATATTATCCGGGTAAAATATTCAAGACCGCTGCAGGATCAGGCTGAGCTCAAGCTCGCGGAAGGCGAGGTAATTGCGCCGGGTCCACTGGTGCAGCTCGGTCGAGGCATCCTTCTCCTGGCGCAGATACCCGGTGAAGGAGAAGTTCAGCCGGCCGACATAGGTTTTCAGGAAGCCGGGCAGCGCGGGCAGGCGGAACACCCGACCGGCAGCCATCGCGGCCGGCAGCTCGCCGCGCACGATGTGCTCGTTGTCCACCGTGATCAGGTTCATCCGCGGGATCTGTTCGCGCAACATTTCGTAGGCGCGGGCCGAGGCGCGGTCGGTGTCGGCGACGAACAAGATGATCGGCGCGACGTGGCGGCGCGCGGCCTCTTTCAACAGGCCGATCTCGTCGGCCATCTTGAAGAACTCGTCAAAGGCGTGGAAGCCGAGGTCGATCACCTTGGCAAGCCCGTCATCGACGATGACGCGATCCATCAGCTGCATCTTGCCATAGGTGTCGATCACGTCGGCGGTCTCCGTGATCTTTGGCAGATAGTCGAGCAGCGACGGCTCCTTCAGGTTGACGTCGAAGGCCGCGACGTTGCCGTTCTTGAGCAGCAAAAATTCACTCAAAAGCCGCGCCAGCAAGGTCTTTCCGACCTGCGGGCGGGGCGAGCAAATGATGTAGAGGGGCGTTGCTGGCATCACGAACTATTATCTGAGCGAACTCACCGCCCAATCCAGCCGTATCCGCCCGGGGTCCGCAACTATTTTTCGCTGTTGCGGGCGGCGGGCTTGGAGCCGACGATGTCGGTCAATCGGATCCGGTCGAATTCGCTCCAGACGTTCGCCAGCCAATGCCGGACATAGCCGCGGAGCACGAACGAATAGTTCGCGGCCTCGTCGTTGATGCCCTTGTTGGCGACGAATTTGAGGAACGGGACCGAGGACACCTCGACCTGCTCATAGGCCATTTCGTTGAGTTTTGGGATGGTCAGCTCGGTCGCATCCTTGATGCGGTGGAAGTATGAATTGTAGGTCGCCTGGTCCCATTGGAAGAACTGCGTGTCGTTGATGAAGTTCTTCACCAGGAAATACTTTGCGCCGGTCATGAAGCCGGCTGTCTCGGCGATCTCATCCAGTGAGGCGATCGAGGGTCCGAGGATGTGGAACACTGCGAAGGTGATCTGGCCGGCCTTGGCGGCGTCGAGGAAACCGATGTCGCGCAGCGAGGCCAGCGCCGGCGAGAGCAGGCCGGCGCGGACGTCGATCACGGTCACCGACGGGCTCGTCGCGTTGAGCGTATCGAAGATCTTCATCTGATCGGACGTCGTCGTCATGTCGACGATCTCGGTGATATCAGGGTGGAAGCGCTTCAGGGTTCCGCGCGGCGACTCGGTGTCGAAGGCGCGCGTCGGCACGTTGTTGGCGGAAAAATAATCGAGCAGGGTGCGCGACACCGTGGTCTTGCCGACCCCGCCCTTGTCCGCGCCCACCACAACCACTGCCGGCTTTGCCATTGCTGTCCCCTAACGCGCCCCCGATCGCGAGATCGCAATCGGCCGGGCCCCAAATCGATGTCCCAAGGATGTCCCGAGGATGTCCCAAGTCTGCTGTTGGGCGCGAACATGGCAGAAACAAGGGAGAATTCAATTCCTCGGCATGCAGTTACGGCAATTCCCGAGGTTTTTCCCAATCGCGACCAAACCTTCCGCGCGTCGCGTCAAATTACGCGTTTAACGGTGGCCCCAAGGACCCATTGGATTGCCCAAGGGATTGCCGCTTGCGGTTCCGGCAGGGCTGGATGCGGGCACGGGCGGTGGACTGGCCGAGCCGCCTGCATCGTCCCAAGGACCCTGGCGCAGCGGCGGTGGCGTGCCTTGCTGGCCGGCTTGTGCTTCCGGTTCTGCCTCCTCATAGCCGGGTGGCGGCAGCGGGCCGGGATCGTGGCCGCCGGCGAACTTGACCAGCGCGTCGACTCGGGACTGCACCGATGGGTGAGTGGCAAACAGGTCTGCAAAGCCCTCGCGCGGATTGTCGACGCAGAGCTCCATCACCGCCGAGGTTGCGCCCGGCAGCTCGCCGCGGTTCTCGATCTTGCGCAGCGCCGAGATCATGGCGTCCGGGTTTTTTGTCAGCTCGACCGAGCCCGCATCGGCGAGATATTCGCGCGAGCGCGACAGCGCGAGCTTCACCACTTGCGACAACAGCCATGCCACCACGATCAGCACGACCGCGATGATGATGACGACCACCGCGCCGCCGCCGGAGCTCTTGCTGTCGCTCGACGACGAGGACGATCGCGATGACGAGGAGGAGCCTGACGACCACGAGCCGCCGCCGGAGCTCCAGCTGAAATTCGTGAACAGGCGGAAGAACAATTCGCCGAAGAAGCCGACTACACCCGCGATGATGACGGCGACCACCATGAGCTGCACGTCGCCGTTCTTGATGTGGGTCAGCTCGTGGCCCAGCACCGCCTCGATCTCCTTGTCGTTCAGTGCGTTGAGGAGACCGGTGGTGACGGTGATCGAATATTGCCGCGGGTTGAGGCCGGTCGCGAACGCGTTCAGCGCCGGGCTCTCCATGATCTTCAGCTTCGGCATCGTGATGCCGCGCGAGATACAGAGGTTTTCGAGCAGATTATAGAGCCGCGGCTGTTCCTGCCGGGTGACGTCGTGGCCGCCGGTCACGGCATCGATCATCGACTGGTGGAAGAAATAGGCGATCACGATCCAGGCCGCTGCCACGACGGTCGCAACCGGCGCGGCGACTTTCAGGTCATAGAAGGCGCGGCTCAGATAATAGACGACGGTCTCATTGCCGTTGATGACGACTTCGGCGATCAGCGCGCCGGCATAGATCAGCACATAGACCAGCGCGAACAGGCCGGCGAGCAGCAGCATCGAACGAAACTTGTTCGAGGCGATGTGCGTGTAGAGACCATACGCGGCCATGACGCAATGCCCTGCCGGCCTATCGGCTCAACTCAGAACTTCACCTGCGGCGTGGCCTCGACCTCGGTGCGGCTGGCGCCGAGATCGAAGAAGTCCTTTTTGGTGAAGCCGAACATGCCGGCGAACAAGGCGGCGGGCATCTGCTGGATGCCGGTGTTGTATTCCTGGACCGCGCTGTTGAAGAAGCGCCGGCTGGCCGCGATCTTGTTCTCGAGGTCGGAGAGCTCGCTGGCGAGCTGCTGGAAATTCGCGTTGGCCTTGAGGTCGGGATAGGCCTCCGACAGCGCGATCAGCCGGCCGAGCGCGCCGGAGAGCTGGTTCTCGGCTGCGGACACCTGCGCCGGTCCCTGCGCCGACATCGCCGAATTGCGCGCCTTGACGACGTCGTCGAGCGTGCCGCGCTCATGCGATGCATAGCCCTTCACCGTCTCGACCAGGTTCGGGATCAGATCGTGGCGCTGCTTGAGCTGCACGTCGATGTCGGCAAAGGCCTGGCCGACGCGCTGGCCCAGCGCCACCAGACGGTTGTAGGCGCTGAAGGCGAACAGCACGAGGACGACGATGACGCCGAGAACGATCCAGCCGGTCGACATGGAGAACTCCTGAAGGGAATTAAGGCTGGCGCAGCCTAGACCAAATTAGCGCCCGGCGAGAGCCCGCCGCGGAGAGAAGGTAAGACTTGGTCGGATCTGGAACCATCCGAGTTCAAGCCAAAAGCGCCGGACGAGGTTAACTTTCGGACATGACGGCGTCACCCCAGCGCCAGCGCCGGGCGCTTGCATAGGCGGCCTTGTCGCGGCGGGGGATCCTGGCAAGTTCAACACTCTGCTCGGTGCAAAGCTTGGCCGTGATCTCGGCCTTGCCGACATCCGGCGGCGCCAGCACGCGCGCGGCGCGTGCAGCGGGCGGCGTACGGGTCAGCGCCACGTAAATGAAGCGTTCGTCCTCGAACGGCACGTCGGCGCCCTTGATCTGGCGGTGCGCCTGAGAGCGCGGCAGGCGCTGGGAGAAATGGCACCAGTCCGGCGCCATGAGCGGACACGGCTTTTCGTGGGGGCAGGGCGCGGCGACATAGGCGCCCGCCGTGATCAGTTGCTGGCGCAAAGCGAGGATGCGCGCATAGCCGGCGGGCGTGCCGGGTTCGATCACGACCAATGCGTGGCGCGCTTTCGCCCACATCGTTTCCGCGAGCTTGCGCCGATCGCCCTCACGGAGCTCGCCGATGACGTAGCTCGCAACCACGAGATCGGCTTGCGAGACCTCGGCGAGGTTCGCGCCGGCATCGCCCGGCAGATAGCGGCACTGCGCAAGTCGCGAGCTATCACGCGCCAGTTCGAGCGCCAGCCTGCTCAGTGCGCCGTTGGCGTCGAGCAGGGTGAAATCCTGCAGCGAGGAGAACGCCTCTGCGGCGGCCCAGCTCGCGGTGCCCGGGCCTGCGCCGACGTCGAGCAACGTTTCCGGAGCGAGGTCCGGTGCGATCTCGGTCAGCGCATTCAGACTTGCCGCCACAGTCGCGTAGGTCGCGGGCATGCGCGCGAGCGCGTAGGCGAGCGCATCGGCATCCGACTTGATGGTGCCGGAGCCGCCGCCTGCGCGATAGGTGGTCGAGATTTGCGACGATCGTCGCGCCGCATCGGTGCGCGAAAAGCCCTGGAGCTTGCCGTCGAGGGCCGCTTTCAGTTCCGCCGGGAGGGTGGGTGAGATCATCATTCGTGGTCATCATCTGCCCGAGTGCGCAATTGCGCACAAGGCGGATGATGACGTCAATGGCTGCGGCTCGTCCGTAGCCTCACGCAACGTTCTGGTCGAGAATGTCCACTGCCTCTTGCAGGTTCACAGACACCAGTTGCGAGACGCCGCGCTCGGCCATGGTGACGCCGAACAGGCGGTTCATCCGCGCCATCGTGATCGGGTTGTGGGTGATGATGATGAAGCGCGTGTCGGTCGAGCTGGTCATCTCGTGCAACAGGTTGCAATAGCGCTCGACGTTGTGGTCGTCGAGCGGCGCGTCGACTTCGTCCAGCACGCAGATCGGCGAGGGGTTGGTGAGGAACACCGCGAAGATCAGCGCCATCGCGGTCAGCGCCTGCTCACCGCCCGAGAGCAGCGACAGCGTCTGCGGCTTCTTGCCCGGCGGCTTGGCGATGATTTCGAGGCCGGCTTCCAGCGGGTCGTCGCTCTCGATCAGATGCAGCGCGGCCTCGCCGCCACCGAACAGCTCGACGAACAGGCGCTTGAAGTGGCTGTTGACGACCTCGAACGAGGTCAGGAGCCGCTCGCGCGCCTCCTTGTTGAGGCTCTGGATGCCCTGGCGCAGCCGCTTGATGGCTTCGACGAGGTCGTCGCGCTCGGTGACCAGACCGTTGTGCTGGGTCTCGACCTCGCGCAGCTCTTCCTCGGCGCGCAGGTTGACCGCGCCCAGGCGCTCGCGATCGCGGCGCATTTTTTCGAGGTCTTCCTCGATGTCGTGCAGCGGCGGCAGCTCCGCGCCGGGTTCGATCTCGGCAAGGCCGGCTACGGCCTGCGGCTCGACTTCCAGCATGTCGCGGATCTCGCGCTCGATGTCCTCGAGCCGGCGCCGCGCGCCTTCCATGCGCTCCTCGGCGCGGGCCGTTGCCTCGCGGGAGCTGGACAGCGCCTCAAGCGTCAGCTTCGCGGCGCGATCGGTTTCGGCCATCGCGGTTTCCGCGCTGGCGAGCGCGTCGGCGGCCATGCGGCGGTCGTTTTCGGCATATTCGATCTCGGTGATCAGCGCGCTGCGCTTCTCCGCGAACACGGCCGGTGCGTTCTCGAGATCGCTGCGCTCGATGGTGACTTCGGAGATACGGGCCTGGATGGTGTCGATGTGGGAGGCCGCGCTCTCCTTGCGGTTCTGCCACTCGGTGCGTTCGGCGAGGATCGCCTGCACGCGGCGGTCGGCAAGCTCGGCCTCGCGCGCCAGCGCCTGCGCCTCGGCACGGACCTGGGCGGCCATGCGGCGATGGCCTTCGATGTCGCTGCGGACGGCGGCGAGACGGGTTTCGGTGTCCTCGCTCGACGGCAGCTCGGAGATTCCGGCTTCGGCGTATTCGTAGGCGGCTTCGGCCTCGGCGCGGTCGGCGGCGAGACGGCTGTGCGCTTCCGACAACGTCGCCTTGCGCGCGGCGTGGCGATTGATCTCGCGCTCGGTGGTGGCGTGGCGCTCGCGCGCGACGTTGAGCTCGCGCTGCGCGGCGCGCCAGGCTTCGCGGCTTGCGCCTTCGGTGCTGGCGGCCATCTGCAGCTCGGACTCGGCGTCTTCCAGCGCCTGACGCTTGATCTGCGCGTCGATGCGGGCCTGCTCCAGATCGTTCTCGATGTCGACGAGGCGGGCGCGCTCGGCAAGCCGCCGCGCGGCGCCGGTCGGCGCGTGGGCCGCGGCAACAAAACCGTCCCAGCGCCAGACGTCGCCTTCGGGCGAGACCAGCCGCTGGCCGGTCTTGAGCTGCGAGACCAGCTCGGCGCCGCGCTCGCGCGGAACCACGCCGATCTGCGCCAGGCGGCGGGCCAGCTCGGCCGGTGCCTGCACGTGGCTGGCGAGCGGCACAACGCCTTCGGGCAACTCCGGATCGCCCTCGGTGACACCGGCATTGGTCCAGCGCATCGGCGCGGACGGATCGACCGGGGCGTCGAGATCGTCGCCGAGGGCTGCGCCGATCGCCTTTTCAAAACCCTTGTCGACGGTGATGCCGTCGATGATCGGCGGCCACAGATTTTTGGTCTCGCCGTTGAGGATCTTGGAGATCGTGCGCGCTTCGGTATCGAGCCGCTGCACGCGCTTGTCGGCTTCGACGAGCGGCGAGCGCGAGGATTCCAGCGTCTGCCGCGCGGCGACGTGGGCGGCTTCGCTGTCCTGAGCGGCGGCTTCCGAGGCCGCAAGCGTCTGCTCGGCGTTCTCGACCGTTGCGGTCAACTCGTCGAGATCGCCGAAGCCGCCGGTCTCCGCAGTGAGCTTCTGCTCTTCCGCCGCGACGTTCGAAATCTCCTGGTCGAGCCGGGCGAGCTTGTCGCGGTGGGTGCGAACGTTGGCTTCGAGCTGATGGCGCTTGGCGGTGAGGTCGGCGAGCGCGGTGGTGAGCTCGGCGAACTGGTGCTCGGTCTCGGTCAGCACCGCCTCGGCTTCGCCGACGCGCTCGTCGACGCCTGAGCGCTTCTCGACGCGTGACTTGATCTCTTCCTTCAGCTCGGAGTCTTCGGCGTCGAGGCGCTGCAGCGCCACGTCGGCGTCCATGGTCTGCTGCTGGGCGCGCGAGATGTCGCCTTCGAACTGTGCGAGACGGCGCTCGAGCTCGGCGACGCGCTCCTTGGCGCGCTCTTCCTCGCGGTCGAGCAGCTCGCGGGCGTTGGTCAGGCGCTGCAGCCCGGCTGCCGCGCGCGCTTCGGCATCGCGCAGCGCCGGCATTTCGGAGGCGCGGATCGCCTGGATGCGGGCGGCCTCGGCCTGGTGCTGGGTACGCTCCGCCATCTCGCGGACCGCGAGATCGTGGATCTGGCCGGATTCGTTGACGTCGGCGTGGGCGCCGATCCAGCGCAAATGGAACAGGGTTGCCTCGGCCTTGCGGACCTTGGCCGCAACTTCGCGATAGCGCACGGCCTGGCGAGCCTGCTTCTTCAGGCCTTCCACTTGCCCTGCGAGCTGGCCGATCACGTCCTCGACGCGGGTGAGGTTGGTTTCGGCCGCCTTCAGCCGCAGCTCGGCCTCGTGGCGGCGGGCATGCAGACCGGCGACGCCGGCGGCGTCTTCCAGCACGCGGCGGCGCTGCTCGGGCTTGGCCTGAATGATCTCGCCGATCTTGCCCTGGTGGACCAGGGCCGGCGAGCGCGCGCCGGTGGCGGCGTCGGCGAACAGAATCTGCACGTCGCGGGCGCGCACGTCGCGGCCGTTGATGCGGTAGACCGAACCGGCCTCGCGCTCGATGCGGCGGGAAATTTCCAGAAGCTGGCTGTCGTTCATCGCCGCCGGCGCGGTGCGATCGGCATTGTCGATCGTCATCGTCACTTCGGCGTGGTTGCGCGCCGGACGATTGCCGGAGCCGGCGAAGATCACCGCGTCCATGTCGGCAGCGCGCAGCGACTTATAGGAGGTCTCGCCCATCGCCCAACGCAGCGCCTCGACGAGATTCGACTTGCCGCAGCCGTTGGGGCCGACCACGCCGGTCAGGCCGGGCTCGATGACGAAGTCGGTGGCCTCAACGAAGGACTTGAAGCCGTGAAGGCGCAGGCGGGTGATTTTCATAAGCACGCATCTCTGTTGGCAGGCGCGAATCCCCCTGCCGGGACACTACCATGGAAGGCAATGTCGCTATCCGGGCGAGTCGCGCGAGGCGCCTCATGCGGCTGGACAATGGCCGCGGTGTGCCGCGAGGGCAACCGGCCAAAGCCGCTTTTCCCAAGGGATTTATGCCGGGAAAGATACGGCCATCGAGATGCGAATCAGGCTTTGTATGCGAAGAATCAGCTCTTCAGCAGCGGATTGATCTTCTTGGCGAATTCCTCGAACGTGATCTCGCCCTTGATCTTCTCACCGTTGATGAAGAAGGTCGGCGTCGAATCGACCTTCAGAACGTCGCTGGCGTATTTCTGGTCGGCGGCGATCTTGTCGAGCAGGGCCTGGTCCTTCAGGCAGGCCTCGACCTGCTGCTGGGTAAGGCCGGCCTGCTTGCCGATCCGCGTCAAGGTCTCCGTGGTGTTCTTCACCACCCAGTCGTTCTGCTGGCGGAACAGCATGTCGGTGACTGCGAAGTATTTCGACGCGTCGCCATTGGCGATGCAGCGTGATAGCATCGAGCCGGCGGCGGCTTTGATGTCGAGCGGGAACTCGCGGAAGATGTAACGCACCTTGCCGGTGTCGATGTATTCCGACTTGATCTTGGGGAACACCTGCTCGTTGAAGGCCGCGCAATGCGGGCAGGTCATCGAGGCGTATTCGGTGATGGTGACGGCGGCGTCCTTCGGGCCCAGCGCCATGTCGGGCAACGACACCGGCTTCGCCACATCGGTGGCAGCCTGCGCCATTGCTTCGGAGATGAACCGCAGCGGCGAGAACCCGGCGACCGCGGCAAGCCCGGTCAGCGACAGCATCGTGGTGAAGGCGCGGCGGGTGATGATCAAGGTCGGCTCCCGGATTGGCGTGGTCTCGCCCGAAATTCCCGTTCGGGCGGCCTGTCGCTAGCTTGAAACCTCGTTTGAGGCAATGGCGAGCGACAAGGACGGGTCCAGATTGGCAGCCGAATGAGGCTCAATTTCGCTTGATGGCGGCCCCGAGCCGGGCCAGCGCCGACTTGAGCTGTTCATCTTCGATGTCGCCCAGGCTCTCCGCCACCTTGGCCACCGATTTGGCGTCCGGCGGGGCGGGGCGGGCCGGCCGCCGGGCGCGCGAGAGCGGGGCCTGGCGGAAGGCCAGCTTGCCGACCGCGCTCCAGCCGAAGAAGCGGTTGACCCGCTCCAGGATCACGTCGGCGGAGTGCTGGATCTCCAGCGCGATAGGCCCTTCAACTCGCAGCACCAGCGTCGCCGGCTCCTGCGGTTGGCCCTCGACCGGGCGCGGCCACTGCATCTTCAGCGGCTCGGCATGGGCCGCGATCTCCGGCCCGGCAATCTGCGCCCACCGCGTCACCAGTTCGCGCGCGGCAAACCCCTGCTTGGCATAGGCCTCGGCAAAGACGTCGTTGAGCAGGACCGCGAGCGGCTTTGCGCTGATGGGACCGGGTTTGATGGGGCGAAGCTTGGACATGCGTCCTTATAGCACTCCGGGGCGTGGCCCATAGGCTCCTCGCTGCGAAGAAAGACGTGGATGCCCGCGACGAGCGCGGGCATGACGTGGAGAGATCGGCCTGACGCCGTTACAGTGAAAGCATGAGCCCAAAATCTGCCCTCAAGACGAAATCGGAACCAGTCCAGCCGGAGACCTCGTCGCGTCCGCTCGCGCTCCTTGCCTGGTACGACCGCCACCGGCGCCGATTGCCCTGGCGCGCCGCGCCCGGGGAGGCGTCCGACCCTTACCGTGTCTGGATGTCCGAGATCATGCTTCAGCAGACCACGGTGAAGGCGGTCGGGCCCTATTTCGAAAAGTTCGTCGCGCGCTGGCCTGATGTCACGGCGCTGGGGCGGGCCTCGCAGGACGACGTGCTGCGGATGTGGGCCGGGCTCGGCTATTACTCGCGCGCGCGAAACCTTTATGCCTGCGCGGTTGCGGTGACGCGCGAGCATGGGGGCACCTTTCCCGGCACCGAAGAGGGCTTGCGCGCGCTGCCGGGTATCGGGCCTTACACGGCGGCCGCGATCGCGGCGATCGCCTTCGACCGCCGCACCATGCCGGTCGACGGCAATATCGAGCGGGTGGTGTCGCGGCTCTTTGCAGTTGAAGAAGAGCTCCCGCAGGCAAAACCGCTGATCCAGCAACTGGCGGCGACGCTGCTTGCCGATTCTCGCGCGGGAGACAGTGCACAGGCGCTGATGGACCTCGGCTCTTCGATCTGCACGCCGAAAAAGCCGGCTTGTTCGTTATGCCCCTTGAACGAGGACTGCACGGGGCGCGCGCTGGGAACGCAGGAAACGTTTCCGCGCAAGGCGCCAAAGAAGACCGGCGCGCTACGGCGCGGTGCGGCCTTCGTCGTCACGCGCGGCGACGAGCTTCTCGTCCGCAGCCGTCGCGAAAGGGGCCTGCTCGGCGGCATGACCGAGGTGCCGGGCTCGGACTGGCTGGCCGGGCAGGACGATGCCAAGGCGAAGCAGCAGGCGCCGGAGCTGAAGGGGTTGTCGCGCTGGCAGCGCAAGGTCGGCGTGGTCACCCACGTCTTCACGCATTTTCCGCTGGAACTGGTGGTCTACACGGCCAGGGCCGAGGCCCGCACGCACGCGCCCGAGGGGATGCGCTGGGTTCCGATTGCGACCTTGGCCGGCGAAGCGCTGCCCAATGTCATGCGCAAGGTGATTGCGCATGGATTGGGTCGCTAGGACCCATCCTGCTGACACCATGCTGTCAGCAACCCTGGGCTACTCACGCAGGGTAACGGAGGGTTCGCATGGTCAAGACCGCGCTCGACAACTTCAAGAGGCCGCCCTGCGCCGAGCTGCTCGGATGGCGCCTGCTCGATGCTCGCCCGGAGGAGGGCTGGATCAAGCTCGCCTTCGACGGCAAGCCGGAGTTCTGCAATCCGGCCGGTTTCATCCAGGGCGGCATGCTCTCGGCCATGCTCGATGACACCATGGGTCCCGCCGTGCTGGTGATGAGCGAGGGCCGGCTCTACACCACGACGATCAGCATGACCGTGAATTTCCTGGCGCCCGCAAAGCCCGGACCGATCATCGGCGAGGCCAAGGTGACGCAGCTCGGCAAGACGATCGCGTTCGTCGAGGCCCGGCTGACGGCGGAAGACGGCACGCTGCTGGCGACGGCGACCGCGAGCGAGCGGCTGCTGGAGGCGGCGAGGGTGGTGCGGCAAATAATCTAGCCGCGCGTGCGGTACCCCTTCTCCATTGCGGGAGAAGGTGGCGCAAACCGCCGGATGAGGGGTATCTCTCCGCGCGTTCAAATCGTGAGGGACGAACGCGTGGCGATAAACCCCTCACCCAAGTGAGTCTGCGTCGACCGGCATCGCTGCCCTCTCCCACAACGGGCGAGGGCACATCAATGTGCATCTCGCTTGAGCAAGAGTACTACGCTCCCACGCGTTTCGCACGCGCGCTGACGATCGGTGGCTTCGCATTCAGCGCCTCCACCTGAAACCCGGCGACGCGCTTGTAGTTGGCGGCAATATTCTCGAGCTCCTGCTGCGACAGCACGTCGGTGACGACCTTGTAGCCATCGGGCGCGCGCTCCTCGACGAGCTGCATCACCTGCTCGGGGCCGTTCTTGCGGTTGAGCAGGACCAGGTCGGTGGTCGCAGGCCTCCGCTCGGCCTCATAAGCCAGCAGCGCCGCCTGCGTCGGGCCGTGCGCCAGGATCTCGCGCGTGATGGTGCGGGCATCGAGAATCGCCTGCGAGGCGCCGTTGGAGCCGATCGGGTACATCGGATGCGCGGCGTCGCCCATCAGCGTGACCCGGCCAAAGGTCCATTGCGACACCGGATCGCGGTCGACCAACGGATATTCATAGGCATGCGGGCAGTTCTTGATCAGGCCGGGCACGTCGAGCCAGTCGAACTGCCAGCTCTCGAACCAGGGCAAGAACTCTTCCAGCCGCGCGGTGCGGTTATAGTCCTCGCGCCGCCATTGATAGGTCGGCGGCATGTGGCGCTCGGCAACCCAGTTGATCAAATGGTTGCCCGCCGCGTCCGGCTCTTTCGATATCGGATAGCAGACGAATTTTAGGATCTCATGTCCGGCCATGATCATGGTGCGGCCGGTAAGGAAGGCTTTTGCAGGCGTGACGCCGCGCCAGAGGATGCGGCCGTTCCAGATCGGGGGGCCCTCGTCGGGATAGAGTTTTTCTCGCGCGGCGGAATGGATGCCGTCGGCGGCGATCAGGATCGTGCCGTCGTAAGTCCCCGCGGCCTTGCCGGTTGCCTTGTCGATGAAATCGGCGCGCACGCCGTCAGCGGTTTCGCTCCAGCCGGTCAGATGATGGCTGGTCAGGATGTTGTCGCGTCCGAGGCGTTCGATCGCGGTGTCGAGCAGGAGCTGCTGGAGCGTGCCGCGATGGATCGAAAATTGCGGCCATTGATAACCGGCCTCAAGCCCGCGCGGCTCGCTCCAGATCGGCTTGCCGTGCCTGGAGAAATAGGCAAGCTCGCGGGTGCGCACGCCGCTGGCATCGAGCTTGTCCATCAGGCCGAGCTCGATCAGCTCGCGCGCCGCATGCGGCAGCACGTTGATGCCGACGCCGAGCGGCCGCAGTTCGGCGACGCTCTCGAACACTTTCGTGGGAATGCCGATTCCGTGCAGGCTGAGCGCAAGCGTCAGCCCGCCGATGCCGCCACCGGCGATGAGTACGGTCATGAGAAAACCCCTCCAATTGGGGGGTCTTGGCACAGGCGGGCGCCGGTGGGCAACTGCGAAGAGCAAGAGCACTGAGAATGCCCTACTATGGACCTCGGGGCCAGCAGCCGTTAACTTCCGGCTTTCTCATGAGGTCCGACATGCTCAAGCTCTACTACGCCACCGGCACCTGCGCGCTCGCCACCTACATCACCCTGGAAGAGGCCGGTGCCGACTATTCGGCCGAGCGGCTGAGCTTCAAGACCAACCAGCAGACCAGCGCGGATTATCTCGCGATCAACCCGAAGGGCCGCGTGCCCGCGCTGGTGACCGATCGCGGCGTCCTGACCGAGACGCCGGCGATGCTGGCCTATCTTGCGCAGACCTTCCCCAAGGCGGAGCTCGCGCCACTGGACGATCCCTTCGACTTCGCCCAGGTGCAGTCGTTCAACTCCTACCTCTGCTCGACCGTGCACATCAACCATGCCCACAAGATGCGCGGCGCCCGCTGGGCGAGCGAAGAGAGCTCGTTCGCCGACATGAAGCAGATGATCCCGAAGACCATGGGCGCGTGCTTCTCCCTGATCGAGCAGAAGATGTACAAGGGGCCCTGGGTGATGGGCGAGCAGTACACGATCTGCGACCCCTATCTCTACACCCTGTCGACCTGGCTTGAAGGCGACAGCGTCGACATCAACGCAACGCCGAAGATCGCCGATCACTTCAAGCGCATGTCCGACCGTCCCGCCGTGCGCAAGGTGATGGACGCGCAGAAGGCGTAGGATCTTGTAGGGCGGGCAAAAGCGCAAAGCGCCGTGCCCATCAACTTCCACGCGACAGCAGAAGGGGTGGGCACGCTTCGCTTTGCCACCCTGTGGGACTGCGACGTTAGGAAGCCTTTCGCTTCTCCAATTCTCGTCCCGTCTCCAGCATCAATCGCCGCAACCAGATCGATCCCGGGTCCATCTGGGACCGCGTCGGGTAGAACATGAACTGCTCGTCGACGCCGGGGTCGAGCGGCGGCGTCACCGTGACGAGGCCGAACTGCTTCGACAGCGCCGCGATCAGCCGGCGCGGCACGAAGGCAACGAGGTCGGTGCGGGCAGTGACGTGCAGCGCTTCGAGATAACCCGGGACCACCAGTGAAATGTGCCGGTCGATGCCCTTGGTGCGCAGCCAGGTGTCGATCAGGTCCTCAGCGCTGCCGCGGATGATGACGCCGACATGGCGTGCGGCGAGGAACGTCTCGCGCCGCTTCAGCTTCACAGCCATGGGATGGCCGCGCCGCACTGCCAGCGCATCGCTGTCGGTGTAGAGCAGCTGCCGATGAAAGCCCTTGAACGCGTTGCCGATCGAGATCACGAGATCGATGGTGCGGGCGAACTCGGTGTTGAAGATCGCAGGTCCCCGCCACGGCACGATGTCGATGCGGACGTTGGGCGCAACGCGCGTCACCTTCTCCATCAACGGCGGCATCAGGAGCTCAACCGCGAGATCCGGCATCATCAGGCGGAATTGCCGTTCGCTGCGGCCGGCGTCGAAGTCGTCAGGCACGAACAGCCCGCGCACCTGGTCGAGCGCCTGCGCCAGCGGCGCGCGCAAGGCGTGCGCCCGTGGCGTCAGCTCCATCCGCGCGCCTGTGCGCACCAGGAGCGGATCGCCAAAGATGTCGCGCAGGCGCTGCAGCGCATGGCTCGCCGCCGGCTGCGAGAGTCCGATCCGCAAGGCGGCGCGGCTGACGCTGGCCTCGCGCAGCAGCGCGTCGAGCGCGGTCAGAAGGTTGAGGTCGAGCGAATTCAAATTCATGAGGCGAATAGATATCATATCCGCTATCGATTTGAAGAATTTAGAGCCGGCGGCGATGATCCCGGTGTTCTCACCAACGGAGATGCCGCCATGAGCGCAAATGCCAACAAAAAACTGATGCAGGATATTTTCGCGGCCGCCGCCAGTTCCGATCCGGTCGCGCGCGACCGCGCCTTGTTCACCGCAAGTCTTGCCGACGACGCCAGATGGGTCGTGACCGGCCAGTACTCCTGGTCGCGCACCTTCGCAGCGAAAGAGGCGATCCTCAACGATCTGCATGCCTATGTGCGGACCCGTCTGGTCGACCGGACACGGACCGTCGCCCACCGCTTCATTGCCGACGGCGACATCGTCGTCGTGGAGGCCAAGGGCGACAACGTCACGCCCGAGGGGGTGCGCTATGACAACGACTATTGTCTCGTGTTTCGTCTCGAGGACGGCAAGATCAAGGAGATCCGGGAATATTGCGACTCGGTGCTGACCGAGAAGGCACTCGGCCCGTTTCCGCAAACGGCCGTGAGCTGAGCGGGTCGAGCGGCGTCGCGTTCGGCGACCGCTGCCGTCCGCCCCGTCGGCGATGGTCGTGTCGGTCTGGCGCAGTCCGGATAAGCTGCAGCGGCCTGCACGCTGCTGCGGGCTTCGCGCCAAAACCGTGCTCAACCTGCCGATAAAATCAGCGATGTTGTGCCGTCTGACGCATGCGCGCTCGAAAAATTTGAAGGTTCAATTAACGAGTGTCCCCCCATTGTGTCGCAGTGCAGCGTGAGTCGCGTAAAGCGTGACGCGCGGCTGCCGGGGGTGGCCGTGACGATCGCCGGAGTTGTTCGTCCGCCCGAATTCACATGCATCTGGGTGGACAGTGGGAATGCCGAGTTTTCGTTTGCGGATCAGGGGACGCCTGTACGCAGGTTTCATGGCCTTGGTGGCGGTTGGTCTCGTAATGGCGGTGGTCGCCGTCTGGAATTTACGGACCGTGCAGGATCAGGTCGCAAAGGCCTCGGCGTTTTCGGACAGTACGGCACGGGTTCTGGAGATATCGACCCATCTTCAGGCGATCCAGCGGGCCAATCTGCGATACATTTATGACGCCAACGAGCCTGCAATGCGGGAGGCGGCGGAACGGGAGGCCGCGGCGACCGAGCTGTTGCAAGTCGGGGCGAAGGGCACGCTCTCCGAGGAGCGCCGAAAGCTCTACAATGATCTGATCGCCGACATCGCCAAGATGCGAAGCCTGCGTGACAATCTCGGCGACGCCGTCAACGAGGCGAGAACCGGCAAGGCGACGCTGCTGCCGAGCGGCGATGAGCTCACCGTCAAGATGAACAAGCTGGTCGATGTGGCGCGCGCAGCCGTCGATGAAGACACTGCGTCCCTCGTCGCCGACCTCGAATCCAGGCTTCTTCTCGTTCAGATCGCAAACTGGCGTTTCCTGGCCCTGCGCGACGTGAAGGGGCCCGCGAACTTCAGAACCAATGTAGACAGGGCGTCGCAGCGGCTCGCAGCGATCGAAAAGAGCCCGCAGGCGACCGAATTACGAACCACGCTCGCCCCGGTGAAGACTTCGCTCGGAATCTACAAAACCGCCTTCGAGACGACGTCGGCGGCGATGCTCCAGGCCGACGAGATCTACCACAAGAACCTCGCGCCTCTCATCGTCGACAGTATCGCCAAGCTCAAGGTCGCGGAAACGGCCTTGAAGAAGGACTACAAGGATTCGCGCAGCAGGGCCGAAGCCGTCATTGACGGCACGACGACCGTGCAGGAGATCGCGGGCGGCCTTGCCATCCTGTTTGGATTGATCGTCGCCTTCCTGATCGCCCGCAGCATCGTCGGTCCCCTGACCTCGATGACGCGCGCGATGGGGCTGCTTGCCGGCGGCAATCTCGAGGTCGCGATCCCCGGCCGCGGCAAGCCTGACGAGATCGGCGACATGGCCAAGGCGATCGAGGTGTTCAAGACCAACATGATCGACACCGAGCGCCTGCGCCATGAGCAGACCGAAATCGAGGCGCGCCAGGCCGAGAGCCGCAAAGCCGACATGGTGAAACTGGCCGACCAGTTCGAGCAGGCCGTGGGCGAGATCGTCGACACCGTGTCGTCGGCATCGCACGAGCTCGAGGCGTCCGCAGGCACTTTGACCACGACCGCTTCGCGGGCCCAGGATCTATCGACGGAAGTCGCCTCCGCGTCGCAGGAAGCCACGGCCAACGTGCAGGCGGTTGCCTCGGCGACGGAACAGCTGTCCTCGTCGGTGACGGAGATCGCGCGCCAGGTACAGGAATCGGCCCGCATCGCCGGCGAAGCCGTCGGTCAGGCGAGCAGGACCAACGCGCGTGTCGGCGAGCTTTCCAAGGCCGCGGCCCGCATCGGTGACGTGGTTGAACTGATCAGCACCATCGCCGGCCAGACCAACCTCCTGGCGCTGAACGCCACCATCGAAGCGGCGCGCGCAGGCGAAGCCGGCCGCGGCTTTGCCGTGGTGGCCTCGGAGGTCAAGGCGCTCGCCGAGCAGACCGCGAAGGCCACTGGCGAGATCGCTCAGCAGGTTTCGGGCATCCAGGCCGCGACGGAGGAGTCGGTTGGCTCGATCAGGGAAATCAGCGGCACCATCCAGCGGCTGTCGGAGATCTCGTCGACCGTCGCCGCTGCCGTCGAAGAGCAGGGCGCGGCCACGCAGGAGATCTCCCGCAACGTCCAGCAGGCTGCCCAAGGCACGCAGCTTGTGTCGTCCAACATCGGCGACGTGCAGCGCGGCGCCTCCGAGACCGGCTCGGCTTCCTCGCAGGTGCTCTCGGCGGCGCGTTCGCTGTCGGCCGACAGCAACCGGTTGAAGCAAGAGGTCACCAAGTTCCTCAACTCGGTCCACGCCGCCTGAGGCTTGAAGGCAAAAAGCCACGCGCATGCGCGTGGCCTCGCTTAGCGGCGTGGCGCGATCAGGCCACTTTCGTGGTCATGTGCTTGAACATGTTGCCGCGGGCCTCGTCGTCCATTTCGGCCTTGAAGGTGAACTTGTCCTTCAACGCGATCGCGCGCGCCGCCGCGGGCCGCGCCGAGACCTCGTCCACCAGCCGCTTCACGTTCGGATATCGTGCAAAGGCGTCGTCGCCGAGCTTGAACGGCACCATCCGGGCCCAACCCCATAGCGCCATGTCGACGATCGAATAGCCGTCGCCGACCACATAGCGGCGGCTGGCGAGGTGGCCGTCGAGAATCTTGTAGTGGCGATCGGTCTCGAACTGATAGCGGTTATGCGCGTAGTCGTGGTTCTGGTCCTTCGGCGCAAAATGCTTGAAGTGAACGGCCTGACCCGAATAGGGCCCGACGCCCGTGGCGATGAACATCAGCCATGACAGCGTCTCGCCGCGAAAATCGGCGGCGGGCAGGAATTTGCCGGTTGTCTCGGCGAGATAGAGCAGGATGGCGTTGGAATCGAACACGATGGTGCCGTTGTCGTCGATCGCCGGCACCTTGCCGTTCGGATTGATCTTCAGATAGTCCGGCGTGAACTGCTCGCCCTTGCGGGTGTCGACCTTCACCGGCTCGAAGGGCAGGCCGGACTCTTCGAGATAAAGCGCGACCTTGGTCGGGTTCGGCGAACCGTTGAAATAGAATTTGAGCATCGGGCGTCTCCCCAGTGTTTGGTGGCCGAGAGCGGAGGCAGCGTCACTGTCGCTGACGGCCTTCTCTTGCCTGAACCTTGTCGGTGGGAGCAACCGGCGAGTTTGCCGGGCGGCACCTGCGCGCCATGCAGATCAGCCGGCGTAACAAAGGCCAATCGCCGCCGTAATGACCATGGCCGCGCCCACGGCCTCCAGGCGCAGCCCGAGCCGCGTGGCGATATGCATGTCGGAGGCCCGCGCCTTGCGTTCAGATCCGCGCGCGTTGCCGTGAATGATGACGTCATGATTGAAATTGTCGTGTGCCTCGTTGCTGCTGGCGAGCCCGGCGCAGACCACGAGCACGCCGAACAAGGCGAGGCCGAAGAAGCCCAGCAGCGCGATCAGGAACATCGGAAACATGCCGACCAGGAAGATCGGCAGTAGCGGTAGCAGCAGCAATGTCTCGGACTGTCGTCGCATGGGAGCCGACCGGTCGGGACTGACCTCTCAAATCTAGTCCCGGCCGTCACGTCATTCAAGACGCCGTGGGGTGGGCAAAGGCGCAAAGCGCCGTGCCCACCAGCACTGCTTCGGTCCGGATTGACAGGGATGGTGGGCACGATTCGCTTTGCCCACCCTTCAAGATCGCGGGAAGCCTACCCGGCCGCCATGCCGGCGCGGATTTCGGCGCGGAGTTCGTCGATCAGCTTGAGACCCTTCTTGGTCTCGATGTGCCAGAAGGTCCAGCCGTTGCAGGCTTGCGCACCTTGCGCCACCGCGCCCATGCGGTGGATGGAGCCGACCTTGTCGCCGAACATGATGGCGCCGTCAGCGCGCACCAGTGCGCCGAGCTTCTTCTTGGCGTCGAACAGTTTCGTGCCGGGCATGATCATGCCGCGCTCGATCAGCTCGGAGAACGCCACCCGCGGCGCTTCGCGCGCGGTCATGAACGGGGCAAGGCTTGCCTCCGGCAGCGGCTCGACCGCGGCGATGCGCGCTTGGGCCGCTTTCGCGTAGGTCTTGTCGCGCTCGAAGCCGATATAGGAGCGGCCGAGGCGCTTTGCGACCGCGCCCGTCGTGCCGGTGCCGTTGAAGGGATCGATCACGAGATCGCCGGGCTTCGATGATGACAGCAGCACGCGCGCGAGCAGGCCTTCCGGCTTCTGCGTCGGATGTACTTTCTTGCCGTCGGCGCCCTTGAGGCGCTCCTCGCCGGTGCAGAGCGGGATCAGCCAGTCGGACCGTGCCTGCACGTCCTCGTTGGCGGCCTTCAGCGCCTCGTAGTTGAACGTGTAGCCCTTGGCCTTTTCGTCGCGCGCGGCCCAGATCATGGTCTCGTGTGCGTTGGTGAAGCGGCGGCCGCGGAAATTCGGCATCGGATTGGTCTTGCGCCAGACGATGTCGTTCAGGAGCCAGAAGCCGAGGTCCTGCATGACCGCGCCGACGCGGAAGATGTTGTGATAGGAGCCGATCACCCAGATCGTCGCCGACGGCTTCATCGCGCGGCGGGCGGCAAGCAGCCAGGCGCGGGTGAAATCGTCATAGGCGGAAAACGAATCGAACTTGTCCCAGTCGTCGTTGACGGCGTCGACATGGGATTCGTCGGGGCGTTTGAGATCGCCCTTGAGCTGGAGATTGTAGGGCGGATCGGCGAACACCAGGTCGACCGAACCAGCCTGAAGCTTCGACATCTCGGCGACGCAATCGCCGAGGACGATGCTGTGCGAAGGAGATTCAAAATTTGTGCGGGGCGCCCTTGCAGACGCCCCGCGACGCGACTCTACCATGACTCAAGAACTCTGACTCAGGCGACGCTGTCGGCGACGCGGGACCAAACAACCGACTGACCGTTACATTGCAGCGGCAAAGTAAAAATCGACTTAACCCGCCGCTTTCGTGAGCAGTCGTCGCGTCGTGCGTCGCGCGTGGTTTGCTGCACGCTTTAGCCGTGTTTTACAGCGCATTTCGCGTTTCTTCGTGTTGCGGGAGCGGCCGGAGTGCCAAAAAACTTCAAATTTCTCTCGGAAAAAATTGCACGACGCCCGGAAAAAATTGCTGCCATGGCCATGCTGTCGCACTAGGCAATAATTGCCGAGCGGGATATTGATTAACGCCATGGAAATTTTACGTGTGTGGCGCGTTGAGCTTTCTTGCGCCCAAATGATGCCATCCAGGACCGAGGGAAGCCGCCATGCGCTACGATGATTTCCGCCGCAGCGACGACATCGAGGATCGTCGCGACGATGGTGGCGGGGGCGGTGGAGGAGGCGGATTCGGTCTCCCCATGGGCGGCGGCGGGCTCGGCATCGGTACCATCATCGTGCTCGGCCTGGTCGGCTACGCCTTCGGCATCGATCCGCGCATCCTGATCGGCGGCGCCGAAATCCTCACCGGCGGCGGTCAGGCGCCGTCCTACCAGACCGATCGCCAGTCGTCCTCCAACGCCAAGCGTGGCGCGCCGACCGACGAGATGGGCAGCATGATCTCCGGCATCCTCGGCGAAATCGACGATCGCTGGAGCGAGATCTTCCAGGCTTCGGGCCAGTCCTACACCGGTCCGAAGGTCGTGCTGTTCCGCAACGTCACCAATGGTGGCCGTTGCGGCCGGGCAGAGTCGGCAATGGGACCGTTCTATTGTCCGCCCGACAAGACCATCTTCCTCGATACCGGTTTCTTCCGCGAGGTCGAGACGCGTTTTCGCGGCTGCTCCGGCAAGTCCGCCTGTAACTTCACCACCGCCTACATCATTGCCCATGAGGCGGGCCATCACATCCAGAACCTGCTCGGCATCATTCCGCGCGTGACGCGACTGCAGCAGCAGGCCGGCAGCAAGGCGGAATCGAATGCGCTCCAGGTGAAGGTTGAATTGCAGGCCGATTGCCTGTCCGGTGTCTGGGTCAATCGCGAGGCGAAGAAGCGGCCGAACTTCCTGGAGCCGGGCGACATCGACGCCGCACTCACCACGGCGAGCGCGATCGGCGACGACACGCTGCAGCGCCAGGCCACGGGCCGCGTCGTGCCCGATTCCTTCACCCACGGCTCGGCGGCGCAACGCAAACAGTGGTTCATGACCGGCTACCAGCAGGGCACGGTCCAGGCCTGCAACACGTTCGGCGGCGGGTCGTTGTAGCGATGATCTCGTGCCCCGGACGCTGCGCAGCACGAAGTGATGCGCTGCAGAGCCGGGGCCTACAAAGCCGGTCCTGCCGAGCTTCATAATGGGTCCCGGCTCTGCGCTGCACCGCTTCGCGCTGCATCGCGTCCGGGACACGAGAGGAAAGAGTCGTGGCGTCCATCGACGAAACAAAACAATTCATCCCGCTCAACATTGCGGTTCTCACCGTTTCCGACACGCGCGCGCTCGCTGACGACAAGTCCGGCCAGACGCTCGCCGACCGGATCCTTGCGGCCGGCCATCATCTCGCCGCGCGCGAGATCGTCACCGACGACGTCGAGGCGATCCGCGCCGTCATCCGCGGCTGGATTGCGGACGCGGGCGTCGACGTCGTCATCACCACCGGCGGCACCGGTTTTACGGGACGCGACGTCACGCCGGAGGCGATCGAGCCCTTGTTCGAGAAGCGCATGGACGGTTTCTCGATCGCATTCCACATGCTGAGCCACGCCAAGATCGGCACCTCGACGATCCAGAGCCGCGCCACCGCCGGCGTGACTGGCGCGACCTACATCTTCTGCTTGCCCGGCTCGCCCGGAGCCTGCCGCGACGGCTGGGACGGTATTCTCAAGGCCCAGCTCGACTACCGCACGCGTCCCTGCAATTTCGTCGAGATCATGCCGCGGCTGGACGAACACCTGCGCCGCCCGAAGGCCCAGGGCGCGACGGTGTAGTCGCGCTCTTCTCCCCTTGTTGTGGGAGAAGGTGGCGCGAAGCGCCGGATGAGGGGTCCATCCGCACGGGCACATTTACTTGCATCCCGCTCGTTGCGAATAATCAGAGATCCCGCTCCCAAGTCTCGCCGATCAGATCGGCACCGAAGCTGTGGTGCTTCTCTGCCTTCACGAGCTTGAAGCCTGCACTTTGATAGATGCCACGCGCGGCGACCAGGATGCTTTGGGTCCACAGCGTCATCCTGCTGTAGCCTCTCTCGCGTGCGCCCTGGATGCATTGCTCGACCAGCGCGCGACCGACACCGAGTCCCCGCGCTTTCTTCTCCACCTGCAACAGGCGCAGCTTCGCAATCTCGTCCGTGGCCTTGACCAGGAAGATCGAGCCGACCGGCTCGCCACCCACTTCCGCAATCCAGCAGTGCTCGCGCGCGGCGTCATAGCCCTTGATGAACTGTGCGCAGATCTCGGCGACCAGGGCCTCGTAGCTGATATCCCAGCTGTAGTCGGCCGCATAGGCGGCGGCCTGCCGGGAGATGACCCAGCCCATGTCACCGACGCGATGGCCGCGCAGCATGAAAGCCGCGGGCTGGCTTCGACGTTGCTCCAGCACAGCCTCGATGGTCGCCATGGCCTGCGTGAGCCGCGTTGCATCGCTGGCCGAAAGCTGAGCCAGCATTGCGGCGACCTCATTTTGCGAGCCCAGGTTCAGCTTGGCAAAGGTCTGGCGGCCCTTAGCGGTGAGACTGAGCTGGTATTGCCTGCGATCCGCGGGCAGGGGCCTGCGGGTGATCAGCCCCTTTTCGTCGAAGCTTTGCACGATGCGGCTGAGATAGCCGGGATCGAGGCCAAGCTCGTTGCCGATCTCCTTTGCGGCAAGATCGTCCCGTTGCGCGAGCTCGTAGAGCACGCGGGCCTCGCTGAGCGAGAACGGGCTCTTTCCAAGGTGCTGGTCGAGCACGCCAAGCTTGCGAGTGTAGAAGCGGTTGAAGGCGCGGACCGCTGCGATGTGGTCGTCGGTACCGTTGAACGGCATGGGTCACCTCGATATTTGCCATTGTCAAACAGTTAATTGACTTTGGCAAGTATCTGGTGGCATCAGCCGACCATGACGATCCGGCTGCGCAGCATGATCCGGGACGAGCGGCCGAGCCGCCGCAGCAGCCGTGCCTCGGGGCGGCGGGCCTGGGGCGGGTAGCCGCCGATCCGGTCGTAGTGATCACGCGCGATCAAAAGTCCCTGATCGCCGAAGGGGCCGATGAGCTTGCGCGTCACGGCCCGGAAGATGTCGCGGAATCCGGCATCGGCGTATGGCGAGCGCGCATAGCGGAAGACGGCCGCACGGTCCCGGCCGCTGGACGCGACGGTCTGGATGAACTGGGTGGTTTCCTCGATCCAGCCGGTTTCCAGCACGGCGCCTGCGGGCAGGAACATCAGCCAGGGCGAATGGGCCTGGAGTGCGCCGGCGGCGAGGGCTGCGCCTTGCGAGGATCCCTCGAAGCCGATGAAACGGCAGCCCGCGACGTCGGCAACGCGCTCGATGACGCCGTTGCGGGTGCCATCGACCAGGAGCACTTCCCGGATGATGCCCGCAGCGGCACCCGGTACCAGCGCGGCCAGAGTTGCGACCGCCGTCTGCTCGACGCCTTCGGTCGGAATGATGACGCTTAGCATGATTGAGGCTTCAGTCTCCGCACTTCGGGAGAAGCGCAACTAATTATATTATGATGTTGTCATAAACATGCAGCGTCGCCGAGTGCAACTTTTCGGCCGCGCTTCGGTCTACGATGGTAAACCGCCGGAGCCGTCGCATCCAAATATGTCCCGTGCGGGGTGGCGATATTGCCGAATGTTTCGGCGCCGTCCTTGCTTGACCGTATTAGTGCGGAGGTTGCCGCAACCTTGCGCGACGCCCAGGCCGTTCGCAATCCTGCAAAAAGCGGATCCGATAGCTGACCAGCGCGGGAACGGGAAAAACGTGCAATCGCGCCGCTGACGAGGGGCTTCGAATGAACGCCGATCAACTTGCTGTTAACACGCCGGCAACATCTCCCAGGCTGGATGGCGCGCCGATCTTGCGGATCCGCGCCGTGATGCTGGGCGAACGCATCAATCCCTCAGGCCTCGAGATAGGCGCGACCGTCTCCTCGACGCCAGCCGCCTTCCGCGTCCATGCCGGCCTTGCGGTGATCTTCCGCTACGGCGTCGTGGTGCTGATCGGCCTCCTCCCTTCGGAAGAGAAGGTGCTGATCGACAGCCTGAAGCCCCGCGTGACCGGCGAGCTCAGCCCCCATGAGGAGGAGATCGCGCAGGCGCAGCTCTGCAAGGACGAAAGCGCCGAGGCGATCCAGCCGGGCGGCCCGATCTGCCTCGCCAAATTCTCCGACGACCGGCTGCTGCTGATCGCGGACGCGCTCGCCAAGAGTACCTCGCTTGCGCGCGACGAGCGGCGTGTCGCCGCGGTCTTCGACGTGATCGAGCCGTTTGCGCGCAAGCTCGCCGAGCAGGGCCGCACACCGCCCCGGCGCAAGGGCATCCTGCAACTGATCGGCAATGCGCTTCTCGTCCAGCAGCGCGTCGCCGGCCGTGTTGCGGTGGCCGAGAAGCCGGACGTGCTCTGGGAGAAGCCCGAGCTCGACCGGCTCTATGCCCGCCTGGAAGACGAGTATGAACTGAAGGAGCGCCTCGACACGCTCGAGCGCAAGCTCACCGCCGTGTCCGAGACTGCCAACGCGCTCACCGACATCATCGACACCCAGCGCTCGCTCCGCCTCGAAATCGCGGTGGTGGTTCTGATCGTGATCGAGGTTGCGATCGGCTGTTTCCAGATTTGGTCGGGGACGCACTGACTCTGCGAGCGTCCTTGGCCTTATGGTTCGAGACGCGCCGTAGGGCGGCGCTCCTCACCATGAGGGTCTAAGATTTCGCCGCGGAGCAGGACCTCATCCTGAGGAGCCCGCCAACGGCGGGCATCTCGAAGGATGGCTACGAAAAGATTGCCCTGCCACGTACTCTCAAATGTGATTTTCTTGTCGCAGCACCGCCGCACAATGCCGTGCGATCATCAGTTCCTCGTTCGTTGGAATGACGAAGACATCGACTGTACTATCGCTACTGCTGATACGCTCGCATCCCTCATCATTCGCCGCGGCATCCACGCGCATACCGAGCCAGCCGAGACGCTCGGCGATTGCGCTGCGGATTTCCTTGGCGTGCTCGCCGATGCCGCCGGTGAAGACCAGGCAGTCCAGGCCGCCGAGCGTGGTCGCCATCATCGCGACCTGCTGCGCCGCGCGGAACGTGAAGAGCTCGACCGCCTCCCGCGCCGCAGGCTCGCCGCTCGCAAGCAGCACGCGCATGTCCGAGGAGATGCCGGAGACGCCGAGCAGGCCTGATTCGTGATAGAGCAGACGCTGGACATCTTCGACCGACATCTTCTCGTGCTGTTGCAGATAGAGCAGCATGCCGGGGTCGATCGTGCCGCAGCGCGTGCCCATCACCAGACCGTCGAGCGGCGTCAGGCCCATCGTGGTGTCGATGCTGCGGCCATCGCGCAAGCCGCACAGGCTTGCGCCGTTGCCGAGATGCGCAATGACGGTGCGCTTTGTGATGAGCTGCGGCGCGGTCGCAGCGAGACGCCCCGCGACATATTCGAATGAGAGGCCGTGAAATCCGTAGCGCCGGACGCCGCGCTTTTCATAGCGCCTCTGGATGGCGAACCGGTTCGCGGGCGGCGTCAGGCCGTGATGGAAGGCGGTGTCGAAACAGGCAATCTGCGTCAGCGCCGGCCGGATCGCCTTGATGGTGCGGACCGGCTCCAGACAACGCGGCTGGTGCAGCGGGGCAAGCGGCGTCAGCGCCTCCAGCTTCGCGTAGACATCATCCGTCAGCTCGACCGGACCGGAATAGTCCGGGCCGCCATGGACGATGCGGTGGCCGACGGCGACCAAGCGGCGGTCGCTAAAACGGTCCTCGATGAAGCCCAGCACGTCGACGAAAAGATGATCGCTGTCCGGATCCGATGCTTTCCTCTGCTTCTCGAACAGATCGTCGCCCGCGGGGCTCTTCACGACGAGCCGCGGCCTGGTCTCGTGCTCGTCGAGCAAGCCCTTGCAGAGCAGGGCGGGCTCGGCCGCCGACATGCCGAACAGGCCGAACTTGATGCTCGACGATCCCGAGTTAAGAACGAGAACCGTTTTCGACATGGCTGCTGTCAGTCGCCCGCCTCCGCCGGAGTGTTGCCGCCTGCGCTGTTCGGCCAGACCCAGCCCTGGACATCCGGCATGTCCTCGCCGTGCTCGCGCACATAGCGCGAATGCTCGATCAGCTTGTCACGGAATTGCTGCTTCACCTGCGCCGCCTTGGCGGCGAGCCCAGGCACACGTTCGATCGCTTCGATCGCGAGGTGATAGCGGTCGAGCCCGTTGAGCACGACCATGTCGAACGGCGTGGTCGTGGTGCCTTCCTCGGCAAAGCCGCGCACATGCATGCCGGCATGGTTGGTGCGGTTGTAGGTGAGACGGTGGATCAGGTAAGGATAGCCGTGATAGGCGAAGATCACTGGTTTGTCGCGCGTGAACAGGCTGTCGAAGTCGCGGTCGTCGAGGCCGTGCGGATGCTGCTCCCGAGGCTGCAGGGTCATCAGGTCGACGACATTGACGACGCGCATCTTCAGGTCGGGCAGTGCCTTGCGCAGGAGGTCGACCGCGGCGAGCGTTTCCAGCGTCGGCACGTCACCGGCGCAGGCCATCACCACGTCGGGCTCTTGTCCCACGCCTTCCGTGCCGGCCCAGCTCCAGATGCCGATGCCCGCATCGCAATGCGTGGCCGCTTCCTGCATCGACAGCCATTGCGGCGCCGGCTGCTTGCCGGCGACGATCACGTTGATGCGATCGTAGGTGCGCAGGCAATGGTCCGCGATCCACAGCAGCGTGTTGGCATCCGGCGGGAAGTAGATGCGAACGATGTCGGCCTTCTTGTTGGCGACGAGATCGACGAAGCCGGGATCCTGATGGCTGAAGCCGTTGTGGTCCTGGCGCCAGACATGCGAGGTCAGCAGATAATTGAGCGAGGCGATCGGGCGCCGCCATGCGAGATGCCGCGTCACTTTGAGCCATTTGGCGTGCTGGTTGAACATGGAATCCACGATGTGGATGAAGGCCTCGTAGCAGGAGAACAAGCCGTGCCGTCCGGTGAGCAGATATCCTTCTAACCAACCCTGGCAGAGATGCTCGCTCAGCACCTCCATCACGCGGCCATCCTGCGCGAGATGCACGTCGTAAGATTCGATCGGCTCCATCCAGACGCGTTCGGTCGCCTCGAACACTGCGTCTAACCTGTTTGACGCGGTCTCGTCCGGACCCATGATACGGAAGTTGCGCTCTTGCGCGTTGAGGCGGATGACGTCGCGCAGGAATTTGCCGAACTCGCGCGTCGCTTCCCCCATGACGCCGCCGGGCTCTCGCACGTCCACCGCGAAGCTGCGGAAGTCCGGCAGCTTCAGCTCCTTCTTCAGAAGGCCGCCATTGGCGTGCGGATTGGCGCCCATGCGGCGATTGCCTTCGGGCGCGAGCGCCTGGAGCTCGGCAATGAGCGCGCCGCTCCCGTCGAACAGCTTTTCCGGCTCGTAGCTGCGCATCCAGTCTTCGAGAATCTTCAGATGCGCCGGATTCTCCCGGCAGTTCGCGACCGGCACCTGATGTGCACGCCAAAAACCTTCGACCTTCTTGCCGTCGACCTCCTTGGGGCCGGTCCAGCCCTTCGGGCTGCGCAGCACGATCATCGGCCAACGCGGACGTTCGACGCTCTTGCGGCCGTCGCGGGTGTGCTGCTGGATCGACCGGATGCCGGCGAGCGCGACGTCGAGCGCGTCCGCCATGGCTCGGTGCATCAATTTGGGATCGTCGCCCTCGACGAACAGTGGCTCGTGGCCGAGCCCGCGGAAGAGATCGCGGATCTCTTCATCGCGCATCCGCCCGAGCACCGTCGGATTGGCAATCTTGTAGCCGTTGAGGTGCAGGATCGGCAGCACCGCGCCGTCATGGGCGGGATTGAGGAACTTGTTGGAGTGCCAGGACGCCGCGAGCGGGCCGGTCTCGGCCTCGCCGTCGCCGACGACACAGGCGACGATCAGGTCGGGATTGTCGAAGGCCGCGCCGTAGGCATGCACCAGCGCGTAACCGAGCTCGCCGCCTTCATGGATCGAGCCCGGCGTTTCCGGCGCCGCGTGGCTCGGAATGCCGCCAGGGAAGGAGAACTGTCTGAACAGCTTGCGCAATCCGTCCGTATCGCGTGCGATATCGGGATAGATCTCGCTGTAGCTGCCTTCGAGATAGGTGTTGGCGACCATGCCGGGGCCGCCGTGGCCGGGACCGCAGACATAGATCACGCTCAGGTCCAGCGCGCGGATGACGCGGTTGAGATGGGCATAAATGAAGTTCAAACCCGGCGTCGTGCCCCAATGGCCGAGCAAACGCGGCTTGATGTGCTCGGGCCGCAAGGGCTCGCGCAGCAGCGGGTTGTCGAGCAGGTAGATTTGCCCGACGGAGAGATAGTTCGCAGCGCGCCAGTAGCGATCGAGGAGGCCGAGGTCGCTGCTCGCCGCAGGCGATTGTCTTCGATTTGTCATGTTCTTGCCGACCTTCACCCAGCGATTGTCACCAACATCGATCTGCGGCGATTGATCCCTGACCGGCATCAAACGAAGTCGTCGGAACGGGCGTGTTGCGCGAGGTCGAAGGCGCCCGCCCGACATTTGGGCGGTTACTGTGCATGGGGTTGGTTTTCAGTTTTTTGTTTGTGTTCTTGATTTGTTCCTTCGACATGCTATCTTGGCTTCATGAGTCCAGCATCCTCTCATGCTCTCAAGCACCCGCCGGTCACGGCGCCCTCCGAGCCGGCGGGTGCGCCTTCTGCTTTCCCTGAGCTTGCGGTCGCCATCGACAAGCAGCGCAGGCGAGGGCGGGGCGCCCAATCCAATGCCAGCGGCCGGTACGAGGCCGAGGCGCGCGTCGCCTTCGACGATGGCTGGCAGAGCCTGGAAGAGCTGCCGCCGTTCAAGACCACCGTCGGCGTCGACACTTCGCGCAAAGTGATCACCCGCAACGATTCTCCCGACATCGGGTTCGATCGCTCGATCAATCCGTATCGCGGCTGCGAGCACGGCTGCGTCTATTGCTTCGCGCGGCCGACCCATGCCTATCTCGGCCTGTCGCCGGGGCTCGACTTCGAATCGAAGCTGTTCGTGAAGCCTGAGGCACCGGCGCTGCTCGAGAAGGAGCTTGCTGCGCCCGGCTACGAGCCGCGGATGATCGCGATCGGCACCAACACCGATCCCTATCAGCCGATCGAGCGCGACCGCAAGATCATGCGCGGCATTCTGGAGGTGCTGGAACGCGCCGGCCATCCCGTCGGCATCGTCACCAAGTCGGCGCTGGTGACCCGCGACATCGACATTCTCGCGCGCATGGCCAAGCGCAACCTCGCCAAGGTCGGGATTTCGGTGACCTCGCTCGATCCGAAGCTCGCGCGCACCATGGAGCCGCGGGCATCGACGCCGCCGAAGCGGCTGGAGGCGCTGAAGCAGCTCTCGGAGGCCGGCATTCCGACCACCGTCATGGTCGCGCCCGTGATCCCCGCGCTGAACGATTCCGAGATCGAGCGCATCCTGGATGCCGCCGCCCATGCCGGCGTCAAGGAAGCTTCATACGTGCTGCTGCGGTTGCCGCTTGAGGTACGCGATCTCTTTCGTGAATGGCTGATGGCGAACTATCCGGACCGTTATCGCCACGTCTTCACGCTGATCCGCGACATGCGCGGCGGCCGCGACTACGACGCGAAATGGGGCGAGCGCATGAAGGGCACCGGCCCGACGGCCTGGACCATCGGCCGCCGCTTCGAGATCGCATGCGAGAGGCTCGGGCTGAACAAGCGGCGCTCCAAGCTGACGACGGATCATTTTGCCAAGCCGAAGCGGAACGGCGATCAGCTCAGCCTGTTCTGAGCGACGAAGTGGAAGAGGTGTCGTATGAGTAAGGAATTGCCGCCGCCGCCGGTGCCGCGGCTCACGGTCATCACGCTGGGCGTCAGCGACATCCGCGCCAGCATCGCTTTCTACGGCGCCCTTGGTTTCTCGCGCCGGCTGAAGCTAACCGGTGAGGCCGTTGCGTTCTATGACACCGGCGGTCCGGTGCTCGCGCTGTTTCCCTGGGATCAACTCGCGGCCGACGCTAAATTGCCCGATACTCCGAGGCCATCGACGTTCCGCGGCATGACGCTCGCCTGGAACTGTCGCGCGCGTGAGGAGGTGGACGCGGTGCTAGCATTCGCCCTCAGCAAGGGAGCCGCGCTGCTGAAGGCCGCGCATCAGACCGACTACGGCGGCTATTCCGGCTATTTCGCCGATCCTGACGGCCATCCCTGGGAGGTCGTGGTCGCGCCAGGCATCGAGGTCGGCGAGGACCGGCGGGTGCATCTGGCGGAATAGGGCGGCTGACCTGAATAACGGGAATTGTCCGAGGTTCCCGGTTGCGCAGGCCACGCCGCTTGCGCACGATCCCGGCCATGATTCGGGATCAATCCGCCAAGAAGCCGGCCAAAGGTGCGCCCAAGAAGGCTGCGCCCAGTAACAAGAAAGCTGCGCCCAAAAAATTGGCCAAGGCGCTGGTCGGCGGAAAAAGCGCCATCATCGTTCCCCCAAGCTTCCGCCGCGAGCGCGCGCTGATCAAGTGCGGGATCTGGCCGGTCGCGGGCTGCGATGAGGCCGGCCGCGGGCCGCTGGCCGGTCCTGTGGTGGCGGCTGCGGTGATTCTCGATCCCGACCGCATCCCGCGCGGCATCGACGATTCCAAGCGCCTGACGCCCGAGGCGCGCGAAAAGCTGTTCGACAAGATCTGCGCCACCGCGCAGGTCTCGGTCGCCGTCGCTTCGCGCTCCCGCATCGACCGCGACAACATCCTGCGCGCCTCGCTGTGGGCACTGAAGCGCGCCGTGGTGGCGCTGCCCGAGCAGCCCCGCCACGTCTTCGTCGACGGCCGCGACCGGCTCGATACCGAATGCGACTGCGAGGCCGTGATCGGCGGCGACGGCATCGTCCTGTCGATCGCGGCGGCCTCGATCGTCGCCAAGGTGACGCGGGACCGCCTGATGTGCGCGCTGGCGCAGGACTGCCCCGGCTACGGTTTCGAGCAGCACAAGGGCTACGCCGTTCCCGAGCACCTCGACGCGCTCAACCGCCTCGGCCCCACCGTCCACCACCGCAGCTTCTTTGCCCCCGTCGTCGCCGCCCGCGCCAAGCACATGCCCTGGACGGTTGAGCCGGCGCAGGACCTGTTTGCGGTGACCGAGATCGAGGTGCAGGTGGACACCAGCCTGGAATTCGACGCGTCGGCAAATCTCTAGACCAGACTCGGTTGCCACGACGCGCAGCGCCCTCTATCAAAACAGTCGTGAGCGAATAGGGCCGGCTGGACGGGTTGGCTGCATCTTTCGGACGTTGCATGCGGTTTACCTCCCTGGTTATCGAGCTCATTCGCGCCCGGCCGCGGCTGATCGTGTGGATCGCCGTGCTGCTCCAGGCCGCGATGTGGCTGTTTGTGGCGCTGGTGTTTTATCGCAGCCCGCCCGGCAGCCTCGCGACGCTGTTGGCCTTTGGCCGCGAATACCAGGTCGGCACCGATTTGGGCCCGCCCTTGCCGGTCTGGCTCGCCGACATCGCCTATCGCGCCGCCGGCGGCCACGTGTTCGGCGTCTACGTCCTGGCCGAGTTCTGCGGGATCGCAACCTTCATTACGCTCTATCATGTGTCCCGCGCCGTGGTCGGCCCCCAGCAGGCGGTGCTGGCCGTGCTGCTGACCATGACGATGCTGGCCTTCTCGTCGCCCGCACTCGACTTCGGCCCCCTTGTGCTGGCGCGACCGCTCTGGGCACTGCTGCTACTGCATTCCTGGCAGATCATCGGCCAGCGCCGCGGCAATGCCTGGTTCGCCTGGTCGATCGAGGCCGGCCTCCTGCTGCTGACGACGCCCGCGGCGATCTTCCTCCTGCTGCTGCTTATCGCCTTCGCGCTCGCAACCGCGGGCGGCCGCCGCACGTTGCGCGCATTCGACCCGCTGTTTGCGCTGGTGGTCGTCGCCGTGCTGGCATTGCCCTATGCGGTCTGGCTGATGCGCGCCGAGGCGCTCGTCCTGCCGGCTTGGCCTGAGGTCGCCGAGCTCAATGCCCGCGCGCTGCACGCGGGCTGGCTGCTCGGGGGACTCCTGCTCGGCGCGGCGGCGATCCCGGCGCTGACGATCCTCAACACCGGCCTGTTCGTTCCCAGGAGCGAGGAGGCGCCGATCATCTACCGGCCGCCGGTCGAGCCGCTCGCGCGCAACTTCGTCTATTTCTTCGCGCTGGCGCCGGCGCTCGGCGCGGTGCTGATCTCCGGCCTGCTGGGCCTCGATGCGGTCGTCGGCGGCGCCGGCGTCGTGCTGGTCATATCGGGGCTTGCCGTGGTCGTGATGGCCGGTGATCTCATCGCGATGCGCCGGGCGAAGATGCTGCGGATGGTGTGGGCCGGCGCCGTCGTGGCGCCCGCAATCGGCGTCGTGCTCGCCGTCCTGTTCCTGCCCTGGACCGGTGCCAACGAGATCGCGACCTCGATGCCGGCGCGGGCGATTTCGGACTTCTTCGACGAAAGCTTTGCCCGCCGCACCAATCATCGCCTGCGCGCGGTCGCCGGCGAGACACAACTTGCGAGCCTGATCACGCTGCATTCCGGCCGGCCGCATCTCTTCATCGATGCCGAGCCCGCGCGTACGCCGTGGATGAATCAGGCCAAATTCAGCGAGACCGGCGGCGTCGTGGTCTGGCGCGCCTCCGATACCGCCGGCACCCCACCGCCGGAAATCCTGGCGCGCTTTCCCGGCATCGTCCCGGAAGTGCCGCGCGCCTTCGAATGGCTGGTGACCGGACGCCAGCAGCTCCTGCGTATCGGCTGGGCCATCGTGCGGCCGAAGGGGACGTGACACTCTCGTGCCCCGGACGCTGCGCAGCACGAAGTGATGCGCAGCAGAGCCGGGGCCCATGTTGCGGCATGCTGGGTCCCGGCTCTGCGAAGCAGCGCTATGGCGCTGCATCGCGTCCGGGACACGAGAGACCGGCTATCCCGCCAGGATCTTCGCAATCGCCCGCAGATCCTGCCAAGCCAGCCTTTTGTACGAAGGCGAGCGCAACAGATAGGCCGGGTGGAAGGTCGGCAGCGCGCGGATGGTGCGGCCACCCGTCTCGTAGTCGAACCAGCGGCCGCGGGTGCGCATGATGCCTTCGCGGGTCGAGAGCAGCGTCTGCGTCGCGGGATTGCCGAGCGTCACCAGCACATCCGGATTCACCAGCTCGATCTGGCGCTGGATGAAGGGCAGGCAGATTTGGGTCTCCTGCGGCGTCGGCGTGCGGTTGCCGGGCGGCCGCCACGGAATCACGTTGGCGATGTAGGCGGTGGTGCGGTTGAGGCCTATGGCTCCTATCATCAAATCGAGCAGCTTGCCGCTGCGCCCGACGAAGGGCAGCCCCTCGATGTCCTCGTCGCGGCCCGGTGCCTCGCCGACGAACATGATGCGCGCCTGCGGATTGCCGTCGGCGAACACCAACCGCGTCGCCGTGTGTTTTAGCGCGCAGCCGTCAAAACTTTGCATCAACTCGCGTAGCGCCTCCAGCGTCGGCGCGGTGCGCGCAGCCTCGCGCGCCGAGGCGATCGCGATGTCGGGCGCGGGTGCGGTTTCGCCGCGTATCACCGCGGGGGCGGCCACCGGTCGGGGTGCTTCGACCGGAGGTGGCGCGCGTGGGGCCGGAGGTGGGGCATCCAATTCCGCCAGGCGGTCGGTCGGTTCCTCCGCGAGCGCGCAATCGACTCCAGCCTCCAGATAGAAGGCGAGAAGCTCTCGGACGGTGGGTGCGGGTTCTGGGATCATTTGGAAAGTCTGACTGTTAGTTCAGTTTAGGCCGCCTTGTATCCCAGCGAAACGCATTTCCTAGGTTGTCCTACCCGGAAAAATCGGAAACAAGAGGGCGCAATCGACCAAGGACCGTCTCAAGGGCTGAGATCAGATGAGCACCGAAGAACTTCCCGCGCGCGAATCCATGGAATTCGACGTCGTCATCGTCGGCGCCGGCCCCTCGGGCCTGGCCGCGGCGATCCGGTTGAAGCAGATCAATGCCGATCTCAACGTTGTCGTGGTGGAGAAGGGCTCCGAGGTCGGCGCGCATATTCTCTCCGGCGCCGTGATCGATCCGGCCGGGCTCGACAAGCTGATCCCGGACTGGCGCGAGGATTCCGACTGCCCGCTGAAGACGCAGGTCAAGGACGACCGCTTCTACTGGATGACGGGCGGCGGCGCGATCAAGCTGCCGAATTTCATGATGCCGCCGCTGATGGACAACCATCATTGCTATATCGGCTCGCTCGGCAATGTCTGCCGTTGGCTCGCGCGCAAGGCCGAGGCGCTCGGTGTCGAGATCTATCCGGGCTTTGCCGCTGCCGAGGTGCTCTATGACGAGCAGGGCGCGGTGAAGGGCATCGCCACCGGCGACATGGGCATCGGCCGGGACGGCAAGCCGAAGGACTCCTTCACCCGCGGCATGGAATTGCTCGGCAAGTACACCCTGTTCGCCGAAGGCGCCCGCGGCAGCCTGACCAAGCAGCTGATCGCGAAGTTCGCGCTGGACTCCAACAGCGAACCGTCGAAGTTCGGCATCGGGCTCAAGGAAGTCTGGCAGATCGATCCCGCCAAGCATCAGAAGGGCATGATCCAGCATTCGTTCGGCTGGCCGCTCGACCTGAAGACCGGCGGCGGCTCGTTCCTCTATCACTACGACGACAATCTCGTTGCCGTCGGCTTTGTCGTGCATCTCAACTACGACGATCCGTATCTGTCGCCGTTCGACGAGTTCCAGCGCTTCAAGACGCACCCCTCGATCCGCGGCACCTTCGAGGGCGCCAAGCGGCTCGCCTATGGCGCGCGGGCCATCACCGAGGGCGGCTATCAGTCGGTGCCGAAACTCAGCTTCCCCGGCGGCGCGCTGATCGGCTGCGCGGCCGGCTTCGTCAACGTTCCCCGCATCAAGGGCGTGCACAATGCGATGGGCACAGGCATGCTTGCCGCCGAGCATGTCGCTGTCGCGCTCGCCGCCAATCGCGCCAACGACGAGATCGTCGACTACGAGAACGCCTGGCGCTCTTCCTCGGTCGGCAAGGATTTGTTCCTGGTCCGCAACGTCAAGCCGCTGTGGTCGAAATTCGGCACCGTGCTCGGCGTCGCGCTCGGCGGCTTTGACATGTGGTGCAACACGCTGTTCGGAGGTTCGCTGTTCGGAACCCAGCCGCACGCCAAGCCTGATCGCTCGACACTCGATCCGGCCAAGGCCCACGCGCCGAAGAACTACCCGAAGCCGGACGGCAAGATTACCTTCGACAAGCTGTCCTCGGTGTTCCTGTCCAATACCAATCATGAGGAGGACCAGCCGGTCCATCTCAAGGTCACGGACATGAATCTTCAGAAGACCTCGGAGCACGACGTGTTCGCGGGTCCTTCGAATCGCTATTGCCCGGCCGGCGTTTATGAATGGGTCGAGGAGGGTTCGAGCCCGCGCTACCAGATCAACGCCCAGAATTGCGTTCACTGCAAAACCTGCGACGTGAAGGACCCCAACGGCAACATCACCTGGGTTCCTCCGGAGGGCGGCGGCGGCCCGAACTACGAGGCGATGTAAGGGGGGTCACCGAGCCAAGACCCTGGTGATCAAGGCCCAATGTGACCGAAGCGACGTGACCCAGGCCCTGTGACGCACGTTCGCGTGAGAACCCGGCTGCGGTTGCGGTCCGTGGCCACGATAAGGCCATACTAGCAGCGTCTTGGGGCGCTCTTGACCGGTCACTTGGCCGATTTGGGACGTGCGGCGGGGATCGCCCGGCCCGAATCCTTGCGGTGAAGCGCCAAAAGCGGCATTGTCGGCCCGACGGTTCCGGGTCCCGATGCCACCGGCCGCGTTCGCTTGCGATACGGCCTTTTGCTGCAGACCCAGGCACTACCAACTCAAGGCGAGCCCTGATGCTTTCAAATCGTTTCAACCGCTGGACTGTTGCCGCCATCGCCCTCATGGGCACAGCGATCGCGACGATCCCCGGCGCGGTCCTGGCGCAGACGCCGGATCATCCGTCCGACACGGCGGTGCAGTTTCCGACCCGAAACGATCTGAAGGCGCTCACCACCTCCGGCAGCTATCTCGCCGCCCGCCACGCCAGCGTCGAGCGCGACGCGGCCTCTGCCGCCGCGTTCTACCGCTCCGCTCTGCGCACCGACCCGAAGAACAACGAGCTGCTCGACCGCGCCTTCATCTCGTCGGTCGCCGACGGTGACATCGACGAAGCCGTCAAGCTCGCCGAGCGCATCCTCACCATCGACAAGACCAACCGCGTCGCGCGCCTCGTCGTCGGCGTGCACGATCTCAAGTTCAAGAAGTACGCGACCGCGCAGACCAACATCAACCAGTCGATCCGCGGTCCGATCACCGATCTCGTCGCCACGCTGCTGTCGGGCTGGGCCGCCTATGGTGCGGGCGATGCCAAGGGCGGTGTCGCGACCATCGACAAGCTGGCCGGTCCGGAATGGTATCCACTCTTCAAGGACCTCCACGCCGGCATGATCCTCGAACTCTCCGGCAAGGAGAAGGACGCCGGCACCCGGTTCGAGCGCGCCTACAAACTGGACGATTCCATGCTGCGTGTCACCGAGGCCTATGCGCGCTGGCTGTCGCGCAACAAGGACTCGGCCGCCGCGACCACCGTCTACCAGGCGTTCGACAAGAAGCTCGCCCGCCATCCGCTGATCGTGGAAGGCCTGCGCGAGACCAAGGCCGGCAAGAAGATGCCGCCGCTGGCCGATTCCGCGCAAGCCGGCGCCGCCGAAGCGCTCTACGGCATTGGCGCCACGCTGACCCGCCGCGGCGGCGAGGATCTGGCGCTGGTCTATCTCCAGCTCTCGCTCTACCTCCAGCCCAGCCATCCCCTGGCGCTGCTCTCGCTCGCCGATCTCTATGAATCGGTGAAGCGGCCGCAGATGGCGATCAAGGTCTATGAGCGGGTGCCGTCGTCCTCGCCGCTCAAGCGCAACGCACAGATCCAGCTCGCTATCGATCTGGATTCCGCCGACCGCACCGACGAGGCGATCAAGATCCTCAAGGGTGTCACCACTGAGGATTCCAAGGATCTCGAAGCCATCATGGCGCTCGGCAACATCGAGCGCGGCCGCAAGAAGTTCGGCGAATGCGGCGCGACTTATTCGCAAGGCGTCGACGTGCTGCCGGCCGGCAACGACAAGGCCAACAGCGTCTGGTACTATTATCGCGGCATCTGCGAGGAGCGCTCCAAGCAGTGGGGCAAGGCCGAAGCCGACATGAAGAAGGCGCTCGAGCTGCAGCCCGACCAGCCGCACGTCCTCAACTATCTCGGCTATTCCTGGATCGACCAGGGCGTCAATCTCGACGAAGGCATGAAGATGATCAAGCGGGCGGTCGAGCAGCGCCCAGACGACGGCTACATCGTCGACTCCCTCGGCTGGGCCTATTACCGCATCGGCAATTACGAGGACGCGGTGAAGAACCTCGAGCGCGCGATCGACCTCAAGCCCGAGGATCCCACCATTAACGACCACCTTGGCGACGCCTATTGGCGCGTCGGCCGCACGCTGGAAGCCAAGTTCCAGTGGGCGCACGCCCGCGATCTCAAGCCCGAGGCGGATGAGCTTCCGAAGATCGAAGCCAAGATCGCAAACGGTATGACCGACGACAATTCGAACTCCTCGGCTGCGCAGGCGGAGAAGGAGAAGAAGAAGGACGACGGCAAGGGCGGCGGCTGAGCTGAGCGCATGGTCCGGAAAAGTGTGTAGCGGCTTTCCGGCAAGATCATGCGAAGGAAAAACTAAGTTCTGGGGGCGTGTCGCCAATGCCGGCGTTCATTGAAGAAGGGCGCGCGAAGGTCAATTTGAGCCTTCGCGTGGTCGGCCGTCGTGCCGACGGCTACCATGATCTCGAAAGCGTCGTCGCGTTTGCCGACTGCGCCGACCGGCTGACGTTGGAGCCCGGCGGCGAGTTGAAGCTCACCACCACGGGGCCGCTCGCGGCGGCCTGCGGTGATATGGCCGACAACCTTGTGTTCAAGGCGGCCAAGCTCCTGGCCGACGCCGTGCCGAACCTGAAGCTGGGCGCCTTCGCGCTCGACAAGGTGCTCCCCGTCGCGGCCGGCATTGGCGGCGGCTCGGCCGACGCCGCGGCGGCGCTGCGGTTGCTGGCACGTCTCAACAATCTGTCGCTCGACGATCCGCGGCTCCAGAAGGTCGCGCTTGCGACCGGCGCCGACGTGCCGGTGTGCCTGTTCTCGCGCGCCTGCGACGTGACCGGTGTCGGCGAGCAGCTGCTGCCCTTGATGCTGCCGAGCATGCCCTGCGTGATGGTCAATCCGCGCGTGCCGGTCGCGACCAAGGATGTGTTCCAGGCGCTGGGCCTGCGCAACGGCGAACTCCTGGTCGGCGCCACCTCCGTCTTCGACGCCCCGGCCTGGCCGGACGAGGGCGCCTCCATTGCCGATTGGGTCGATACTCTCGAGACCGTCGCCAACGATCTCGAAGCGCCGGCGATGCGCATCGAGCCCGTGATCGGCGACGTGCTGGAAGCCTTGCGTGACTCCGCCGGCGTCAAGCTCGCCCGCATGTCCGGCTCGGGTGCGACGTGTTTTGCGATCTATGGCGCGTCCACTGATGCGCATACCGCCGCCGAGAAGATCCGCAGGGATCATTCCCGCTGGTGGGTGCACGCGGGGACATTGAGCTAGGCCACCCCGAGAAACTCTCGGATCTCACCCAACACCTCCTGCGGCTTGTCATGCTGCAGCCAGTGTCCGGCCTCGGCGATGGTCACGACGCGCGCCTGCGGGAAGTAGCGCTCCAGGCCTGCGGCCCTGGCGCCCGCGAGAAAGCTTTCGCCGGCATTCAAGAGCAGCGTCGGGCAGGTGATGCGCGACCACAGCGCGACGTGGTCGTCCGGCCAGAGCCGGTGCGGCGCAGAGGCGCGCTGGTGGGGATCGAACTTCCAGCTATAGGTGCCGTCGTCGTTCTGCCGCGCGCCGTGGGTGGCAAGATGCAGCGCGAGGCCGCGGGACAGCCGCTTGTTGTGAAGCACCATCTGCGCGGCCGCATCCTCAAGGGTCGAATAGCGGCGCGGCGTGCGGTCGTGCAGTCTGTCAAGCTGGCCGACCCATTTGCTGATGCGCTCATGCGTCGGTGACTTCGGTGTATCCGGCAGCATGGTCACACCGTCGAGCACGACCAGCTTCGAGACCAGTTCGGGGAATGATCCTGAAAAAATCAGGCTCACCATGCCGCCCATCGAATGGCCGACGAGAGTGACTTGGGGCGCGGCGATGCTGCGGACGAGTTGGGTGAGATCGTACACATATTCGGTCAGCGCGTAGCTGCCGCCCTTGGTCCATTCGGAATCGCCGTGCCCGCGCAGGTCGGGCGCGAGCACGTGAAAATGCGGCTGCAGCGACCGGGCGATGACGTCCCAGCTCCGGCAGTGATCGCGGCCGCCGTGAACCAGGACGGCTACGGGCGCGCCGTCGTTGCCCCAGTCGGCATAATGCAGCCGCAGGCCGTGCGACTCATAGAATCGGCTTTGCGGGGCGAGCGTCGTGGAGCTATCCATTCACGGGCCGCCGCGCCAGTGCGAGCGACAGGCCGAGGCCCGCGATGAAGACGCCCGAGCCCTGGGTGAGACGCCGCATCAAATGCGGCCTTCCAATCAGCTGCGTACGTGTCGCGGAGGCCATCAGCACCACCACGATATCGGCGAGCGTGTTCAGCGTCACCGAGATCGCGCCGAACACGATGAATTGCAGCGTCGGGTTCGATCCCGCCGGGTCAAGGAACTGCGGAATGAAGGCGAGGAAGAACGCGGCGGTCTTCGGGTTCAGCGCCTCGACCAGCACGCCGTCGCGAAAGGCGCGCTTGTCGCCGACGGGCTCGCTGTCGAATGACAGCGCGCGGCTGGCGCTGCGGAAAGTTCTGATGCCGAGCCAGACCAGATAGAGTGCGCCGACTAATTTCACGGCGGCAAACAGCTGGGCGCTGGCAAGGATGATCGCGGAGATGCCGAGGCTGCCCGCGACCACATGAACCAGCCCGCCGAGCGCGGTGCCCGCGGTCGATGCAAAACCGCTGGTGCGCCCTTCCGACAAGGTCCGTGCCGCGACGTAGAAAATGCCGGGGCCGGGAACGGCGGCAATGAGACAAGCTGCGGCCAGGAATAGCCAGAAATTCGTTTCGATCATCCTGTTTCGTAGCGCAGCTTGCCGCGATTGCAAGCCCTCTTGCCTAGCCGATCCGGCGGAAGATCACGCTGGCATTGACGCCGCCGAAGCCGAACCCGTTGGAGATGGCGTTGAGCATCGGCATCGGCCGGGCCGCGCCGGCGACGATGTCGATGCCGTCCGCACCCGGATCAGGGTTTTCGAGATTGAGCGTCGGCGGCGCGATCTGGTCGCGCAGGGCGAGGATGGTGAAGATCGCCTCGAGCCCTCCGGCGGCGCCGAGCAGATGGCCGGTGGCCGATTTGGTCGCGCTCACGGCAATGCCGCGGTGACGGCCGAACAGCGCGGCAATCGCGCCAAGCTCGCTCTCGTCGCCGGCCGGCGTCGACGTCGCGTGCGCGTTCAGGTGCTGCAAGTCCGCGGGCGCAAGCTTCGCCTGTCGGAGCGCGATCTCCATCGCGCGCCGGGCGCCGTCGCCATCCGGCGGACCCGACGTCATGTGATAGGCGTCTGCGGTCGTGCCGTATCCGACGATCTCCGCGATCGGCGTCGCGCCGCGCGCCAATGCATGCTCCAGCTCCTCGATCACCAGGATGCCGGCGCCTTCGCCCATGACAAAACCGTCGCGGTCGCGATCGAACGGGCGCGAGGCGCGTGCGGGCTCGTCGTTGAAGGAGCTCGACAGTGCGCGGGCCGCGGCAAAGCCGCCGAGACTGACGATGTCGATGCAGGCCTCCGCGCCGCCGCAGATCGCCACATCAATCTCGCCCGCGCGGATCATGCGCGCGGCATCACCGATCGCCTGAACGCCGGCGGCGCACGCCGTGACCGGTGTGCCCAGCGCACCCTTGTAGCCGTATTTGATCGAGACGTGGCCGGCCGCGAGATTGGCGAGGAAGGAGGGAATCGTGAACGGCGACAGCCGGCGCGGGCCGCGCTGTTCGGTGATGCGCACCGCCTCCGCCATCGCCGGAAAGCCGCCGACACCGGAGGCGATGATCGTCGCGGTTCGTTCCAGTGCGGTCGCATCCTGCGGCGTCCATTTGGACTGCGCGACCGCTTCTGCGGTGGCGAGCAGCGCGAACAGGATAAACCGGTCCATCTTGCGCTGGTCTTTCGGCGCGGCGGCCTGCGCGGGATCGAAGCCGCCATCCGCGTCATTGGTCTTGTCGGGCACGAGGCCGGCAATGCGCGCGGGCAGCGCCAGCGACCATTCGGGCAGCGGGCGCAGCCCGCTTTGACCGGCCAGCAGCCGGCGCCAGGACAGTTCGACACCGCAGCCAAGCGGCGACACCGCGCCCATCCCCGTCACGACGATACGACGCATGTCAGTCTCCAGCCGGCGCGACGGCCGGGTTCATGGCTTTGAGCGAGGTCAGCCGTTTACGCATGACACGGCTGGCGCGGGGGCCGGCGATGATGACCGCATTGGCGAGCGTGATCGGTTGCATGTCGGCGGCATCGACCACGACCGGATCGAACGGACGACTATCGTCGCGGTTCGCCAGCAAAATGGATTCGCCTTTCGGCGTGAGATGCTTGTTGCCCCAGGCGAGCAGCGCGACGATCACGGGAAAGAAATCCCGCGCCTTGTCCGTCAGCACATATTCGTAACGCGGCGGCCGCTCGTGATAGCGGCGGCGGACGAACATGCCGCTTTCGGTGAGATGGGCCAACCGCCGCGACAGGATGTTTGGCGCGATGCCGAGGCTTTGCGAAAATTCGTCGAACTTCGTCGCGCCCTGGAACGCGTCCCGCAGGATCAAAATGCTCCACCATTCACCAACGGTCTCCACGGCACGGCCGACCGGGCATTCCAGGATGGAGGGGGATTTGGGCTGCATAGGGGGAAAGTAGGAGTGTAGCTTGCAAAATGCAAGTTACTCGTCATTGCGAGCGCAGCGAAGCAATCCAGAGTCCTGCCGCGGTGGCAGACTGGATTGCTTCGCTGCGCTCGCAATGACGATTGTTGATGCAGTCGGGCGCTGTCTCACCGACCTTCGCCGGCAAGACACCGAAATGTGCGGGTAGCGTGCGAGCCCTAATGCGACCGTGCCAGACAGAACGCCACGACCTGCTCCAGTGCGCTCTTCATTGGCGAGGACGGGAACAGCGCCAGCGCGTCCACGGCCATGGCGCCGTAGTGCTGGGCGCGGCTCCGCGTGTCTTCGAGCGCGCGGTGCTTGTTCATCAACCCGATGGCGTGGTCGAGGTCGGTGTCGCCGATCTCGCCGCGCTCGAGCGCGCGGATCCAGAAGGCGCGCTCGGTGTCGTTGCCGCGGCGGAAGGCGAGCACGACGGGCAGCGTGATCTTGCCCTCGCGAAAATCGTCGCCGGTGTTCTTGCCGAGTTTTGCGCTCTTGCCGCCATAGTCGAGCACGTCGTCGACGAGCTGGAAAGCGATGCCGAGATTCATGCCGACCGATCGGCAGGCGGTCTGTTCCGCCTTGGGGCGGTTGGCGATGACAGGGCCGACCTCGCAGGCAGCGGCGAACAGCTCGGCGGTCTTGCCGCGGATCACGGCGAGATATTCGTCTTCGGTGGTCGCGGTGTTCTTGGCGGCGGCAAGCTGCATCACCTCGCCCTCGGCGATGGTCGCGGCGGCCGCGGAGAGGATGTCGAGCGCGCGGAGCGAGCCGACCTCGACCATCATGCGAAAAGCCTGGCCGAGCAGGAAGTCGCCGACCAGCACGCTCGCCTCGTTGCCCCAGAGCATCCGCGCCGACAGCTTGCCGCGGCGCATCTCGCTCTCGTCGACGACGTCGTCGTGCAGGAGCGTGGCGGTATGCATGAACTCGACGGAGGCGGCGAGCTTGATATGGCCGTCACCGGCGTAGCCGGCGAGGTTGGCCATGGCGAGCGTCAGCATCGGCCGCAGGCGCTTGCCCCCGGAGGAGATCAGATGGTTGGCGACCTCGGGGATCATGGTCACGTCCGAACCGGTCCGCGACAGGATCGTGGCGTTGACGCGCTCCATGTCACCGGCGACAAGGACAACCAGCTCTTCGATCGACGCGCCGGGAGTTTCGAAAGGTACGATGACGGCCACGCCGGTCTCCAATATTTGCCCCGGAAGGGCTATTCTGATCGAAAGACAATAGAAACTGGACGGGGATGCGGCAAGGGCCCGTGGAACCATTGACATTGCCGCTTAATCCCCGTCAGGCAGGAGGCCTGTGTTTTGCTAGAACTGGTTCGGACCAACGATATGGTGCTGCTGTCGGCGGTCGGCGCGCTGCTCGACGGCGCCAACATCCATCATCTGGTGCTGGACCAGAACATGAGCATCATCGAGGGCTCGCTGGGCATTTTGCCGCGGCGGATCCTGGTCCATGAAGACGACGCCCTCGAGGCCCGGCAGCTCCTGACCGAGGCCGGCCTCAGCCACGAACTCCGCAGCGATAGGTGAAGCGCTGACAGACCTCACCGAAGACGCCTTTCTCGGCGGGCAGTTGCGACTGAAGCAGAAGCGGTCCGGCCATCGCGCCGGGCACGACGCCATTTTGCTCGCGGCGGCGACGCATGCCCAAGCGGGCGACCGCGTGGTCGATCTCGGCGCCGGCATCGGCACAGCCGGGTTGGCGCTGGCCCGGCGCGTGGCCGGTATCGGGCTCAGCCTGGTCGAGATCGATCCGGAACTGGCAGGGCTTGCGCGCGCCAATGCGGCGGCGAATGCGATTGCCGCCGAGACCATCGTGCTCGACGTCACCGCGGACGCACAGGCGTTTGCGGCGAGCGGGCTGGCGCCCGACAGCGTCGACGTGGTGCTGATGAATCCGCCCTTCAACGATCCCGCTCGCCATCGTGGCTCGCCCGATCAAGCGCGCCACACCGCGCATGTGGCGACCGACGAGACGTTGAATGCGTGGGTGCATGCGGCACGGCGCATCCTCCGATCGGACGGCGCGCTAACATTGATTTGGCGCGCAGATGGGATCGCCGACGTTTTGGCAGCGCTGTCACGCGGCTTCGGAAGTCTCGCGATCCTGCCGGTTCATGGCGAAGCGGGACGGCCCGCGATCCGCGTGTTGGTGCACGCCGTCAAGGGAGGCCGGGCTCCAACGCGCGTGCTACCGGGCCTCATGCTCAACGACGGGCCACGCGTGCCGAACAACGAGGTGAGGGATATTCTGGAGGGAAGGGCGGTGTTGCCGCTGGTTGAGCCGTGACGGCCTACTGCGGAAGCGATTCCGACTGCTGCTCTTGCGGAGTCGTCAGGCGGATCGCCGTGAACAGCGCACCGATCAGCAGCATCAGCAGATAGATTTTCATGGTGTTCTCCGCTGGCCCATTGCAGCCTCTCAACGGAGTTTCCGCAAAACACGTTCCGGGCCCTTCCAATGACAGTCGCGTGATAAGAAATGGTTAATCAGAGGTAACGGCATGGCCGAACAATTGAACGATCGTGAGAGTTCCGGCCTGGCCGACAAGCTCATGCAATATCTGCCGGCGCGCTTCCGTCCCGGCACGGCCGTGGTGCCGGTGGTGCGGCTGTCCGGCGTGATCGGCGCGGTGACGCCGCTGCGCCCGGGCATGACGCTCGCGACCGTTGCGCGGGTGCTGGAGCGGGCGTTTTCGATGCGCAACGCCAAGGCGGTGGCGCTGGTGATCAACTCGCCCGGCGGCTCGCCGGTGCAGTCGCGCCAGATCTATCTGCGCATCAAGCAGCTCGCGGCGGAGAAGAAGCTGCCGGTGCTGGTGTTCGTCGAGGACGTCGCCGCATCCGGCGGCTACATGATCGCCTGCGCCGGCGACGAGATCATCTGCGATCCGTCCTCGATCCTCGGCTCGATCGGCGTGGTCGGCGGCAGCTTTGGTTTCCAGGAAGCGATCAGGCGGCTCGGCATCGAGCGGCGCCTCTACACCGCCGGCGTGCACAAGGCGATGCTCGATCCGTTCCTCCCCGAGAATCCCGACGACGTCGCCAAGCTGAAGGCGCTCCAGCGCGAGATCCACCGGATCTTCATCGCGCTGGTGAAGGAGAGCCGCGGCGCGCGGTTGAAGGGCGACGACGACACCCTGTTCACGGGCGAATACTGGGCTGGTGAAAGCTCAATCGCGCTGGGGCTCGCCGACAGCATCGGCGATCTCCGCTCAACTCTTCGTGCCCGCTTTGGTGAGAAGGTTCTCACGCCCGTGATTGCCCAGCCGACCGGTCTGCTTTCCAGTCTATTGGGCCGGAAATCGCCGGGCGCCGGGCAGCTTTCGGCCATGGAATCAGTGGCTGGCCTGCCGGACGATCTGATCTCGGCTGTCGAGACACGGGCGATCTGGGCGAAATTCGGGTTCTAGACCGAGGCCGCCCGCGCCATTTCGCCCGGGGCGTGCCGATTGCGGCGCGGCCCGGTCTGCGCAAGAATGCGCGTGGGGGCTGAGCATTGTGAACAAGGAACGACCAATGCCGCCGTTCGTCGCATTCGCGGGCGTCCTGGGCGGGCTTGCCGTGGTCCGCTGGACCTACAAGACCGCTGTCAGGATCAACCGGGAGCTGGAGGAGATGCGCCTCTCGCGCGTCGCCGAGGCCGCCCATAGAGGGGCCGTCCAGACGCTGAAGCAGGACCCCGTCACCGGAGCCTACCGGCCGGGTTAGCTCTTTTCTCCACGGTCTCGGTGCACTCCCTCTCCCGCTTGCGGGGGAGGGTCGGGGAGGGGGTCTCTCCACAAGCGACACCGCCCGTGAGGATAAAGCCCTCACCCGGCGCTCTCGGGACGATGCTTCGCATCGTCGGCGAGCGCCGACCTCTCCCGCTTCCGGGGGAGGTTAAGAACCCAGCCTGCCTTGATTCCCACCCCTGCCGTCGATACGGTCCCGCGCGATTCAAACCCCCGCGAGAGCCTGATCTGACGATGGACGCCTCATTGCCCGCCCATATGCGCCCGGAACGCTCGTTCCAGGGTTTTATCCTCGCGCTCCAGCGGTTCTGGGCCGAGCAGGGCTGCGTGATCCTGCAGCCCTACGACATGGAGATGGGTGCGGGCACCTTCCATCCGGCCACCACGCTGCGCGCGCTCGGGCCAAAGCCCTGGAACGCGGCCTATGTGCAGCCCTCGCGCCGGCCCAAGGACGGCCGCTACGGCGAGAATCCGAACCGGATGCAGCACTACTACCAGTTCCAGGTGATCATGAAGCCGTCGCCTCCGAACCTTCAGGAGCTGTACCTGAAGTCGCTTGCCGCGATCGGCATCGATTCCGCCGTGCACGACATCCGCTTCGTCGAGGACGATTGGGAGAGCCCGACGCTGGGCGCCTGGGGCCTCGGCTGGGAGTGCTGGTGCGACGGCATGGAAGTGAGCCAGTTCACGTATTTCCAGCAGGTCGCGGGTGTCGAATGCGCGCCGGTCGCGGGCGAGCTCACCTACGGGCTCGAACGCCTCGCGATGTATGTGCAGGGCGTCGACCGCGTCTACGACCTCAACTTCAACGGCCGCGATGGTGACGCCAAGGTCACCTATGGCGACGTCTTCCTGCAGGCCGAGCGGGAATATTCGAAGCACAATTTCGAAGTCGCCGACACCGCGATGCTGTTCGAGCAATTCAAGATGGCCGAGACTGCCTGCAGGAAATATCTCGACGCCGGTTGGAAGGATAGCAAGCGCGAGGCGCATCTGATGGCGCTGCCGGCCTATGACCAGTGCATCAAGGCGAGCCATGTCTTCAACCTGCTCGACGCGCGCGGCGTGATCTCGGTGACCGAGCGGCAGAGCTACATTCTTCGCGTGCGCGAGCTGGCCAAGGCCTGCGGCGAGGCCTGGATCCATACTGAAGCGGGCGGAGCGGCCTGATGCCCGATCTTTTGCTTGAACTGTTCTCGGAAGAAATCCCCGCGCGCATGCAGGCCAAGGCGGCTGACGATCTGCGCCGCATGGTCACCGACAAGCTCGTCGCCGAAGGCCTCGTCTATGAGGGCGCGAAGGCGTTCGCGACGCCGCGCCGCCTCGCGCTCACCGTGCACGGCATCCCTGCGCGCCAGCCTGATTTGAAGACCGAACGCCGTGGACCGAAAATGGGCGCGGCCGATGCGGCCGTGCAGGGTTTTCTGAAAGCGACGGGTTTGACGTCGCTGGACGAAGCCAAGATCCAGCGCGACCCGAAGGGCGATTTCTACATCGCGCTAATCGAAAAGCCCGGCCGCGATGCCATCGACGTGCTCGCGGAAATCCTCCCCGTGATCATCCGCACCTTCCCCTGGCCGAAATCGATGCGCTGGGGCGCGCGCTCCGGAAAACCGGGGTCGCTGAGCTGGGTGCGCCCGCTGCATGCGATCACCGCGACCTTCGGGCCCGAGACCGAAGAGCCCGATGTCGTCAAATTCTCAGTGGACGGCATTGAGACCGGCCAGACCACCTACGGTCATCGCTTCATGGCGCCTGACGCGATAAGCGTGCGCCGGTTCGAGGACTACGAAGCCAAGCTGAAGGCTGCAAAGGTCATCCTCGATCCGCAGGCCCGCAACGACATCATCTTTGCGGACGCCAAGGAGCTGACATTCGCGCAAGGGTTCGAACTCGTCGAAGATCAGGTGCTGCTGGACGAAGTATCCGGTCTGGTTGAATGGCCGGTCGTCATGATGGGATCGTTCGAAGCGGAATATCTCGCGATCCCCGAAGAGGTGATCCGCGCCACCATCCGCAACAACCAGAAGTGCTTCGTCGTCAAGGATTCCAAGACCGGCAAGCTGACCAATAAGTTTGTCCTCACCGCCAATATCGAGGCGGCCGACGGCGGCAAGACCATCGTCGCCGGCAACGAACGCGTGATCCGCCCGCGGCTGTCGGATGCGAAATTCTTCTATGAGACTGACCTGAAGACGAAGCTCGAGGATCGCCTGCCGAAGTTCGAGCAAATCGTGTTTCACGAGAAGCTTGGAACGCAGGCCGCGCGCATCAAGCGGATTGAACGCCTCGCCGCCGAGATCGCCCCACTGGTCGGCGCCGATGTCGCGAAGGCAACGCGCGCCGCGCATCTGGCGAAGGCGGATTTGCTGACCGAAGTCGTCGGCGAATTCCCCGAGGTGCAGGGCCTGATGGGCAAGTACTACGCGCTGGCCCAAGGCGAGGACGCTTCCGTCGCCGCCGCCTGCGAGGAGCACTACAAGCCGCAAGGCCCTGCTGATCGCGTGCCGACCGATCCGGTCAGCGTCGCAGTGGCGCTCGCCGACAAGCTCGACACGCTCGTTGGCTTCTGGGCCATCGATGAGAAGCCGACGGGGAGCAAGGACCCGTATGCGCTGCGTCGCGCGGCCCTGGGCGTGATCAGGCTGATCGCCGAGAACGCACTGCGTCTGTCGCTCATGAAGGTGGCGGCGTCCGCACTCGCCGGCTTGTCCGTGAAGCCTGCCGATGCGCAGAAGCTTCCGAGCGACCTGTTGGCTTTCTTCGCCGACCGCTTGAAGGTCCAGCTCCGCGAACAGGGCGCGCGTCACGATCTCGTCGACGCCGTGTTCGCGCTCGGTGGCCAGGACGATCTCCTGATGATCGTTCGCCGCGTCGAGGCGCTGGGCAAATTCCTCGAGTCCGACGACGGCAAGAACCTGCTCGCCGGTATCAAGCGCGCCAGCAATATTCTCGGCATCGAGGAGAAGAAGGACAAGCGCAGCTTCGACGGTGCGCCGGATGCTGCGCTTTACAGCCTCGACGAGGAAAAGGCGTTGGCGAAGGCAATCGGCGAGGTGCAGGCGGAAGCCAGTGCTGCCGTCGCCAAGGAAGATTTTGCCGCTGCGATGAGTGCGATGGCAAAGCTGCGGCCGCCGGTCGATGCGTTCTTCGAGAAAGTTCGGGTCAACGACGACGATGCGAAGGTGCGCGAGAACCGCCTCAAGCTGCTGAACGAAATCCGCAGCGCCACGCGTGCGGTGGCGGATTTCTCGAAGATCCAGGATTGATCTCGTGCCCCGGACGCAGCGCAGCGCATCTTTGCGGTGCGCTGCAGAGCCGGGGCGCGTACCGCGGGGACTTGGAGCTTCTGGGTCCCGGGTCAGCTTCGCTTGCCCGGGACACGAGAGCACGCACACGAGATGCACAAAAAAGCCCCGCCCGGCGGGGGGAAGACCGGGCAGGGCCTGATGTCCGATTACACTGTTCGCGTCAGCCTGATTGATGTGACGCGGCGGACATCTAGTTGATCCTTGAAAGCGCTAGTCCATCACCTCGACGATGCGCCGCGAGCGCGGCTCGACCAGCACGGTCTCGCCGTTCACGACGGTGTAGCGATAGGTGGTGGCGCCAAAACGTTGCGGCACGTCATAATAGGTGACGCCGCTTTCGGGTAAGGTGGCACCGACCACCACGCGATCGGGGATACGGAAAGCCGGCACACGTTGTTCGACGACATAGTCGCGGAAAGCCGGCCGCTGTTCGACCGGAATGGTCGGGCCGCTGTCGACGACGACGGGTGCGCGTCCCACCGTGCCGCTTTGCGCCTGCGCCGCAAGGGGCGAGCCGATCGCGGCCGCGAGCGCTGCAAGAGCAAGAATCCTGTTCCGCATGTGCAACTCCTTCGAGAAGGTTTTCGGGAAGCGCCAGCGGCGCAACCGGTTGCCAATGCGCGCGTCTTCGCGATGTTCCGGAAAACACCTGCCGCATTCGCGGCATTTTCGGGCAGTTTTCGCGGAGCCGGGAACTCCCACGTCCCCTGTGCGTCTCTACCCGCGGAACCCGGTCCGCTATGATCCGGCCGCGATTCGCCCCACCCACGGAAAGACAATTCATGCACATCACCGTCGCCCACATCTCGCCAATCCTGTCGCTGCTTGCGGGCGTGCTCATCCTGATCATGCCGCGCCTCCTGAACCTGATCGTCGCGATTTTTCTCATCATAAATGGTGCGATCGGGCTCGGATTGTTGAAGTGGCTCCATCTCTAGGCCTTCATTCTCCGGAACTCTTCGACTTGCGCGGGCCTGCCCAAAGTGGTGTAAGGCGCGCCATTACCCATTCCTCTCGCAGGTTGTGTGCAAGCTATGGCCAAAGCCGCCTCGAAAATCCCAGCGAAATCAAAGTCCTCCGCCAAGGCGAAATCCGCGCCGGTGGCCCGCAAGGCACTTGCCAAGAGCGCCCCGAAGCCAGTGGCCAAGGCCGCTGCGAAACCCGCTGCCAAGCCGGCTGTGAAGCCTGCCGCCAAGACCGTTTCCAAGACTGTTTCCAAGCGTGCTTCAAAGGCACCGACCAAACCGGTTGCGCCGAAGGTCGCCGTGAAGCCCGCGCCGAGCAAGGCTGCGCCGGCCAAGGCAGCGCCTGTTACGGCCAAGGCCGGCAAGTGGGTCTATACGTTCGGGGACGGCAAGGCCGAAGGCAAAGCGGAGATGCGCGACCTGCTCGGCGGCAAGGGCGCCAACCTCGCCGAGATGGCCAATCTCGGCCTGCCGGTGCCTCCGGGCTTCACCATCCCGACCTCGGTCTGCACCTATTTCTACGCGCACGACAAATCCTACCCGAAGGAATTGCAGTCGCAGGTTGAGAAGGCGCTCGCGCATGTCGGCAAGTTGACCGGCAAGAGCTTCGGCGATTCCAGGAACCCGCTGCTCGTTTCGGTTCGCTCCGGCGGCCGCGCCTCGATGCCGGGCATGATGGACACCGTGCTCAACCTCGGCCTCAACGACGAGACCGTGGAGGCGCTGTCGGAACTGTCGGGCGACCGCCGCTTCGCCTATGACAGCTATCGCCGCTTCATCACCATGTATTCGGACGTGGTGCTCGGCTTCGAGCATCATCATTTCGAGGAAATCCTCGACACCTTCAAGGACGGCCAGGGCTACACGCTCGACACCGACCTCACCGCCGAGGACTGGGTCGATCTGGTCGGCAAATACAAGGACGCAGTCGCGCGCGAGACCGGCAAGGATTTTCCGCAGGATCCGCACGACCAGCTCTGGGGCGCGATCGGCGCGGTGTTTTCTTCCTGGATGAACGCGCGCGCGGTGACCTACCGCAAGCTGCACGACATTCCGGAATCCTGGGGCACCGCGGTCAACGTGCAGGCCATGGTGTTCGGCAACATGGGCGAGACCTCGGCGACCGGCGTTGCCTTCACCCGCAACCCGTCGACCGGCGAGAGCAAGCTCTACGGCGAGTTCCTGATCAACGCGCAAGGTGAGGACGTGGTGGCGGGCATCCGCACGCCGCACGACATCACCGAGGAAGCGCGAAAGGACTCCGGCTCCGACAAGGCGTCGATGGAATCGGCGATGCCGGAGGCCTTCAAGGAGCTGACGCGGATCTACACGCAGCTCGAGAAGCACTACCGCGACATGCAGGACATGGAGTTCACGGTCGAGCAGGGCAAGCTCTGGATGCTCCAGACCCGCGGCGGCAAGCGCACTGCGAAAGCGGCGCTGCGCATCGCTGTCGAGCTCGCCAATGAAGGCCTGATCACCAAGAAGGAAGCGGTGACACGGGTCGACCCCGCCTCGCTCGACCAGCTGCTGCATCCGACCATCGATCCCAACGCCAAGCGCGACGTGATCGCGACCGGCCTGCCGGCCTCGCCGGGTGCGGCTTCCGGCGAGATCGTGTTCTCCTCGGACGAGGCGGCCAAGCTTCAGGCCGACGGACGCAAGGTGATTCTGGTCCGCATCGAGACCAGCCCCGAAGACATCCACGGCATGCATGCCGCCGAAGGCATCCTGACGACCCGCGGCGGCATGACCTCGCATGCTGCGGTGGTCGCGCGCGGCATGGGCAAGCCCTGCGTCTCCGGCTGTGGCACCATCCGCGTCGATTACGGCCGCGGCACCATGAGCATCGGCTCGCGTACCTACAAGACCGGCGACGTCATCACCATCGACGGCTCGCTCGGCCAGGTGCTCGCCGGCCGCATGCCGATGATCGAGCCGGAGCTGTCCGGCGAGTTCGGCACGCTGATGAAGTGGGCCGACCAAGTCCGCAAGCTCGGCGTGCGCGTCAACGCCGACACGCCGGAGGACGCGCACACAGCGATCAAGTTCGGCGCGGAAGGCATCGGCCTCTGCCGTACCGAGCACATGTTCTTCGAGGAGACGCGCATCCGCACGGTGCGCGAGATGATCCTCTCCGAGGACGAGCAGTCGCGCCGTGCCGCGCTGGCGAAACTGCTGCCGATGCAGCGCGCCGACTTCGTCGAGCTGTTCGAGATCATGAAGGGCCTGCCCGTCACGATCCGCTTGCTTGATCCGCCGCTGCACGAGTTCCTGCCGCACACCCATGCCGAGGTCGAGGAAGTGGCGCGCGCCATGAACACCGACCCGCGGCGCCTGGCCGACCGCGCGCGCGAGCTGTCGGAGTTCAATCCGATGCTCGGCTTCCGCGGCTGTCGTATCGCGATCGCCTATCCCGAGATCGCCGAAATGCAGGCGCGCGCGATCTTCGAGGCGGCGGTCGAGGCCGAGAAGCGCACCGGCAAGGCCGTCGGCCTCGAGGTGATGGTGCCGCTGATTGCCACCAAGATGGAGCTCGATCTCGTCAAGGCGCGGATCGATTCCACCGCGAAGGCGGTGATGCGCGACACCAACACCAAGCTGACCTATCAGGTCGGTACCATGATCGAGTTGCCGCGCGCCTGCCTGCTCGCGGGCGAGATCGCGGAGAGTGCCGAGTTCTTCTCGTTCGGCACCAACGACCTCACGCAGACGACGTACGGCATCAGCCGTGACGACGCGGCGAGCTTCCTCGGTCCGTACGTGACGAAGGGCATCCTGTTGGTCGATCCCTTTGTGGCGCTCGACCAGGAAGGCGTCGGCGAGCTCGTCAAGATTGGCGTCGCGCGCGGCCGCAAGACGCGCGCCTCGCTCAAGGTCGGAATCTGCGGTGAGCACGGCGGCGATCCGGCCTCAGTCGCCTTCTGCCACGCGATCGGCCTCGACTACGTCTCCTGCTCGCCCTACCGGGTCCCGATCGCTCGCCTCGCCGCGGCGCAAGCCGCGCTCGGCAAGGCGGTCGCGAGCCAGGCGTAAATCGAAGAGTTGAATATTGACAGCGAAGGAGGCGGGGGCAAAACCCCGCCTCTTTCATTTGAAGCACAACGTCGGGGAGGGAACCGCGCGCCTTGCGTAAGGATACGTGCGCGCAAGAGTTCCTTCACCATTCGCGTTGACCAATTGTTTACCTCGTCGCGTGAGGCCGCATTTACCAATGCGCATCGTCGCCCCGTGAAAACACCTGAGATCGCTTGCGTGTGCCGCATGCGCAACGTCGATTAACGCCCCGGCAACCTAAATTAGATACTCACGATAAAGATCGAATTGCACGGATGTACTGCTGCTCGATTTTTCTAGCGTAAGCGTAGCGTGAGCGTAGCGATGTTTTTGTTGCGTAACCATCCGAAGGGCGCGCGGTTCGCGTCCTTCGGCATCGGTCTCTGCATCTTCGCATTGATGCCGAGAGAGACCGGCTATCAGGACATTGCCTCGCTGCTGGCGCGCCAACCCGGCGTCGCTGAGCGCTGGCAAAAGCAGGTGTTCTCTGCTGCATCCTCCATACAGCTCGCCACCTACAGTTTTTCACGGCCGATCGGCACTTCGGTTCCGCAGAGCACGATGGTTCGCCTCGCAAGCCTCGATGGCCGCGACGTCACCGGCGCGATCAACCGCAACCCGGCGCTTCAGGCGCCGCCCCGCTACCAAGCCTCTGATTTTCCCAAGGTCGATCGCTCCATGAAGGGTGATCGTCTCGCAATGATCACACCGACGCAGGCTCCCGAGGCGAGCGCGCCGACGGCAGCGCCCGCGCAGGAAGATCCCGCGACCTCGAACAGCTCGGTGTTCGGCGCCAAGACCGTCGCGCTGCCACAAGCGATGTCGCCGGAGTCCGCGGCCGCGCTCGATCCCGAGCTCGCGGAAGCACTGCGTGCGCCGCCGCTGCCGCAATACACCAATGCGCCACGAGCCAGTGACGCTGCGCGCTCGCTCGCGCTCCAGCCGCTCGAAGCGCTGAAGCAGGCCAACATTCCGGCTGCACCGCCGCGCGATCCATTCCGCGTCAAGACATCGAACCTGTTCTTCGGCAGCTCCTCGCTCGGCGGCAATGTCGAGAGCATCGAGAGCTGGCAGCCCGGTGCCGAGCCGCTGATCGTGATGCCCGACCCTGATATGAAGGTGACGGCCTCGTTGACGCCGCCGACGGAGGAGATTGCGAAGGACATCGAGAGCGGCGAGAGCGTCGCGCCGAAGGGCGAGGTCAACGTCGACAACCAGCGCGCCAGATCGCCGGCGGAGCGGCTCGCACTCGACGACAAGTCGCGCGCGAAGTCCGAGAAGTGCCTCGCGGAGGCTGTCTACTTTGAATCGCGAGGCGAGGCCGTGCGCGGCCAGATGGCGGTTGCGCAGGTGGTGATGAACCGCGTGTTCTCCGGCAAATATCCAGATACCGTGTGCGGCGCGGTCTATCAGAACAAGCATCGCCATCTCGCCTGCCAGTTCACCTTCGCCTGCGACAACAACGCCGACGTGATCCGCGAGCCCGAGATGTGGGAGCGTGCGAAGAAGATATCGAAGGCGATGCTCGACGGCCAGATCTGGCTGCCCGAAGTCGGCAAGTCCACGCACTACCACGCCTATTGGGTGCGTCCGTCCTGGGTCGCCGAGATGAAGAAGATGTACAAGACCGGCGTCCACACCTTCTATCGGCCGCGCGCCTGGGGCGACGGCAGCGAGGAGCCGAGCTGGGGCACCCCGGCGCAAACCGCCGCGCTCTCCGCCGAGCTCACCCAGGAAGCCAAGAGCTCCGCCGAGATGGGCGCGACCGAGCGGCGGTAGCCGCTAAGCTTCGATGTCCAACGCGCAATCGAAATTCGGCGCCGAATGCGTCAACGCGCCTGCCGACGCGTAATCAACGCCGGTCGCTGCGATCGCAGCGATCGAATCCAGCGTGACGCCGCCGGAGGCCTCCAGTTTGAGGCGCCCCTCGTTGAGCCTGACCGCATCGCGCAGCGTCGCATTGTCCATGTTGTCGAGCAGGACGGCATCGGCGAGGCCGGTGTCAAGTACCTCGCGCAGCTGCGACAGCGTATCGACCTCGATCTCGACCTTGACGAGATGGCCGGCATGGGCGCGGGCGCGCTCGAGCACGGGGCGGATGCCGCCGGCGACCGCGATGTGATTGTCCTTGATCAGGATCGCATCATCGAGGCCGAAGCGGTGATTGAAGCCGCCGCCGCAGCGCACCGCATATTTCTCCAGTGCCCGCAATCCCGGCGTGGTCTTTCGCGTGCAGCAGATCCGCATCCTGGTGCCTTCGATGCGCGCAACGTAGTCCGCCGTGAGCGTCGCAACACCCGACAGGCGGCCGACGAAATTCAGCGCGGTCCGCTCCGCCGTGAGAATGGCGCGTGCCGGCCCCGAGATCGTCAGTACCTGCTGGCCGCGGGCGACGCGCGCGGCGTCGCGAACATGTGCGCGCACCTCGATGTCGGGTGAAAGTTTTTGCAAGGTTGCGAGCGCCAGCGGCAATCCCGCGATCACGCCGGACTGGCGCGCGACCAGGATCGCCTGCGCCTTGGTTGCTTCGGGAATCGTCGCCAGCGAGGTGATGTCGCCGGCGCGGCCGAGATCCTCGCCGAGCGCGCGCTGCACGGCCTCGTCGATCGCGAGCGGGGAGAGGAAGGCGTCGGGATAGAGCAGAGAAGTCGGGGTGATCATGGGGTTTCCTTCAGGCGATTATAGGTTGCGCGGTGCGTGAGAGCGGACGTTCGGTCAAGCTGTCCGCGACCTCGCGTGTCGCCGAGAGCGTGGTCATGGTGCGTCGTGCCAGCGCAGGTGCATCGGCCGGATGGTCGGACCGGAAATGCGCGCCGCGGCTTTCGCGCCGGTTCCAGGCGGAGGCCGCCACAAGCAGGGCTGCCGTTGCCATGTTGCAGACTGCGATGCTCGTGGCCTCGCGTTCGAGCGTGGCGAAGCTGCGAACCGCTTCCGCGAGCCCGTCGCCGTCGCGGATCACGCCGACATGCGCGCTCATCATCGTCCGCAGCCGCTTCACCGCCGCAGCATCCGGCGCGCCGCCGCGCGGCGTCACCACGTCCGAAAGACGGGCAGGCGAGGGGATCGTGCGCCCGGCGATGTCGTCGGCGATGCGCGCGGCGTAGACCACGGCCTCCAACAGCGAATTCGAGGCGAGGCGATTGGCACCATGCGCGCCGGTGGACGACACTTCGCCGCCGGCCCAGAGCCCGTCGATCGAGCTGCGGCCGCGATCGTCCACCGCGATGCCACCCATGTGATAGTGCGCCGCCGGTGCGATAGGGATGGCCTGCGTGGCGGGATCGATGCCGGCGGCGATGCAGCTCGCATGCACCGTTGGAAATCTTTCGGCGAAGCGCGCGCCCAGCGCTCGCCGCGCATCGAGGAAGGCGCCGCGCCCGCCCGCGATCTCCGCGAATACGCCGCGAGCCACGATGTCGCGCGGTGCGAGCTCGGCAAGCGGATGGCGCGCGGCCATGAAACGCTCGCCATGGCCGTTGATCAGCGTCGCGCCTTCGCCGCGCAGAGCTTCAGTCGCGAGCGGCGCCGGATCGCGTCCGGCCATGATGGCGGTCGGGTGGAATTGCACGAACTCGGGATCTGCAATCACCGCGCCCGCGCGCGCGGCGATCGCAAGACCGGATCCGCTGGCCTCGTGCGGATTGGTGGTGGCGGCATAGAGATGTCCGATGCCGCCGGTGGCGAGCACCACCGTGCGCGCGGCGAGCAGGACCGGCTGGGCGGCGAAATTGCCGGCTTCGCGCAATTGAAGGCCGGTGACGGCGCCATGCTCCGTCAACAATGCTTCGGCGACGAGACCTTCGATCAGTCGGATCGACGGCGTGCGCCGCACGGCATCGCTCAGCGCCGCAATGATGGCCGCCCCCGCACCATCGCCTCGCACGTGCACGATGCGCCGCGCGGAGTGTGCGGCTTCGCGCCCGACTGCGAGCTTGCCTTCGAGATCGCGGTCGAACGGCACGCCATAGGCGAGAAGATCGTGAATCCGCGGCGCGGCCTCGCGCGCGATCCCCAGTGCCACCGCTTTGTCGACGAGGCCGCCGCCGACCGCAATCGTATCCGCAGCATGTGCTTCCGGCGTATCGCCTTCGGCCACTGCCGCCGCGATGCCGCCTTGCGCCCATGCGGACGACGCGCCCTGTCCCAGCGGCGCGGCCGAGATCAATGTCACCGGTCGCGGCGCGAGTTTTAGCGCGCAGAACAATCCGGCAAGCCCGCCACCGACGATGACGACGTCGTCGGAACGGGTGAGGTTATGGATGTTATCTTGCATGTCGTGCTCTCAATTCTTCAGATTGATCATCCGCTCGACCGAACGCCTTGCGCGTTCCGCGAGCGCGGGATCGATCGTCACCTCCTCGCGGAGCGTCAGCAGGCTCTCCAGAATGTTGGCGAGCGTGATGCGCTTCATGTGCGGGCAGATATTGCAGGGGCGCAGCATCTCCACATCGGGGAGCTCGGCGCGCACATTGTCGGCCATCGAGCATTCCGTGATCATCACCAGCCGCCTCGGCCGCTTTTCGCGCACCCAGTTGATCATATGCGCGGTCGAGCCCGTGAAGTCGGCCTCAGCCAGCACGTCCGGCGGGCATTCGGGATGCGCGATGATTTGCACGGAGGGATCGGCCTCGCGGTAACTGCGCAGCTCCGCGCCCGTAAAGCGCTCGTGCACCTCGCAGGCGCCCTTCCAGGCGATGATCTTCACGTCGGTCTTCGAAGCCACGTAGGTGGCGAGATAGCGATCGGGCAGGAAGATCACGCTTGGCACGCCCAGGCTCTCGACCACCTGCACTGCGTTCGACGAGGTGCAGCAGATGTCGACTTCGGCCTTCACCTCCGCGGAGGTGTTGACATAGGCAACGACAGGCACGCCGGGAAATTTTTCGCGCAGCAGGCGAACGTCCGCGCCGGTGATGCTGGCGGCGAGCGAGCAGCCGGCGCGCGTATCAGGGATCAGCACCATCTTGTCCGGATTGAGCAGCTTCGCCGTCTCCGCCATGAAGTGCACGCCGCACTGGACGATGATGTCGGCTTTCACCTTGGTGGCTTCGACCGCGAGCTGGAGTGAATCGCCGCCGATGTCGGCGACGCAGTGGAAGATCTCCGGCGCCTGGTAATTGTGCGCGAGGATCACCGCGCCCCGCGCGCGCTTCAGCTCGTTGATCGCCTTGATGGTCGGCGCCATCAGCGGCCACTCGATTGGCGGGATCACGTGCTTGACGCGCTCATAGAGCGGCGCGGTGGCGCGCTCGACCTCCGGCGTCCATTCCAGCGAAGGCATCGGCAGCGGAGGTCCAGTTCGCGCCGGCGCTGCCCGGGGCGAGGTGGTGACCTGGCCCTGCGGCCGGTTGGCAAAGTCGTCGGGGCCGTAAATTCCAGTTAGCGGCATCGAAGCCTCCCGTGCATGTCATTTATACTCAGTATGAGTATATATAGAGCCCGAGAAATCCGGCCGAGAGGCCGGGTGGAGCATCCGATATGCTCAGTCTGAGTAAATCGAAGATAACACGTCGTGGAGAGGGTCGCTAGGTCCCGCCGCACACATTCTCGTCAAGGCGTGGCGCGTCTCGCCCAAGAGGTCTCGGCGAACGCAATGCTCCCGCGTCAGCCCTTCGTGGAACGCAATCATTTTTGACTTGGGATTTTCATGCATCTGCATTAAACGCCTCTCTCGCGGCTGACTATTCCGGATCCGCCAACAACAGACGAGGAACACCATGTCGACGCAGATGGGCAAGCTCGGTCCGGTTTCGCGTTCCTCCTCCTGGCGCACGCCGGCGATTATCATTCTCTGCGGTTGTGCAATCGGCATGCTCGGCTTCGGCCCGCGCTCGGCGCTGGGCTTCTTCGTGCAGCCGATGAGCCACGACTTCGCCTGGGGCCGCGACGTGTTCGGCCTCGCCATCGCTTTTCAGAATTTGCTGTGGGGACTGGGCCAGCCCGTCGCCGGCGCAGTCGCCGATCGCTTCGGCCTGTTCCGGGTGATGTGCGTCGGCGCTCTGCTCTATGCCGGCGGCCTGCTCCTGATGCGCTATTCCTCGACGCCGCTGTCGCTCAACATCGGTGCGGGCGTCATGGTTGGCTTCGGCCTTGCCGGCTGCTCGTTCAATCTGGTGCTGTCGGCGTTCACCAAGCTGCTGCCGGCGGAAAAGCGCGGCCTTGCGCTTGGCGCCGGCACCGCGGCGGGCTCGTTCGGGCAGTTTCTGTTCGCACCGATCGGCGTGGCGCTGATCGACAATTTCGGCTGGCAGCAGGCGCTCACCGTGTTCAGCTTCCTGATGCTGCTGATCATCCCGCTGTCGCTGGCGCTCTCGACTCCACCGGTCGCAAGCACCGCCACCGCGGCGCCAGCGGACGAGCAGACCTTCACCAAAGCACTTGCGGAGGCCTTCGGCCATCGCTCCTACGTGCTGCTGGTGCTCGGCTTCTTCACCTGCGGCTTCCAGCTCGCCTTCATCACCGTGCATCTGCCGGCCTTCCTGGTCGATAGCGGCATCTCCACGCAAACCGGCGGCTGGGTGATCGCGGCGATCGGCCTGTTCAACATCATGGGATCGCTGAGCGTCGGCTATCTCCAGAACTCACTACCCAAGCGCTACATCCTCTCGACCATCTATTTTACCCGCGCGCTTGCGACGCTTGCCTTCATCTCGTTCCCGATCACGCCGTTCTCGGCGATCGCGTTCGGTGCGGTCTCGGGCCTGACGTGGCTGTCGACGGTGCCGCCGACCTCGGCGCTGGTCGCATTGATGTTCGGCACGCGCTGGTTCGCCACCCTCTATGGCTTTGCCTTCGTCAGCCATCAGGTCGGCGGCTTCCTCGGCGTCTGGCTCGGCGGCATCGTATTCGAGCGGTTCGGTTCCTACACGCCGATCTGGTGGCTCTCGATCCTGTTTGGCGTGCTCTCCGCGCTGATCAATCTTCCGATCGTGGAGAAACCTGTCGTCCGAGCGGTTGCGCAGCCTGCCTGATCGGCTAAACATCCCTGAAACAAGTCAGGGAGTTTTGCTATGGCCAATTTCAAGGCGATCCGGATCGACAAAGCGGACAAGGGCACCACCGCGCAGCTCACGCAGTTCGACGAAGCAGAGCTGATGGAGGGCGACGTCACCGTTCGCGTGGAATGGTCGACGCTCAACTATAAGGACGGCCTCGCGCTCACCGGCAAGGCGCCGGTGGTGCGCCGCTTCCCGATGATCGCCGGCATCGATTTCGCCGGCACGGTCGAGCAGTCCTCGCATCCGCAGTGGAAGGCGGGCGACAAGGTCGTCTGTACCGGCTGGGGCATGGGCGAGACCCATCTCGGCGCCTATGCCGAGAAGGCGCGGGTGAAGGGCGACTGGCTGGTCGCCTTGCCGCAGGGCCTGTCGGCGCGCGACGCCATGGCGATCGGCACCGCCGGCTTCACCGCGATGCTGTCCGTGCTGGCGCTGGAGAAGCACGGGCTGTCGCCGAAGAGTGGTCCGGTCGTGGTGACGGGCGCGGCCGGCGGCGTCGGCTCGGTTGCGACCGCCGTGCTCTCGAAGCTCGGTTATCACATCATCGCGTCCACCGGCCGTGCGTCCGAAGCCGACTATCTGAAGGAGATCGGCGCAACTGAGGTGATCGACCGCATCGAATTGTCGGCAGCGGCCAAGCCCATTGGCAAGGAACGCTGGGCTGGTGGCGTCGACAGTGTCGGCTCGACCACGCTCGCGAATCTGCTGTCGATGACGAAGTACGGCGGCGCGATTGCGGCGTGCGGCCTGGCTGCCGGCATGGACCTGCCGTCGTCTGTCGCACCCTTCATTTTGCGCGGGGTGTGCCTTCTCGGCATCGATTCCGTGATGTGCCCGATCGAGCCGCGGAAAGCCGCCTGGCAACGCCTGGCGTCCGATCTGGATCGGACAAAACTAGCTGAAATCACTCACGAAATTCCGCTTTCCGAAGTTTCCGAGTGGGGCGCGAAAATCCTGGCCGGCCAGGTCCGCGGTCGCATCGTGGTAAAAATTGTCTAACGACGTTCAGACTTTACCAACCAAGCTGCTTCAATGTCGCCATGGTTAGTATGGTAAGCAGCAGGTAAAGGGACAAGGCATAGCCCGCTGCGGGGTTGGTTCGGAGTTGAGCATGCTTGCGCGTATTGTGTTGGGGGCTGTCACGGCGGCCGTGACGTTTGCGCCGGCCATTGCCGGTGGCATGAATGCCGACGAGGCGCGCCGCTTCGTCGCCGGCAAGGTGTTTGCGTTCACCTGTTTTGACGGCACCCGCGGCGCAGGCCGCATCCTGGACGACCTCGGCGCCGCCGGCGCCGTGCAGTTCTCGGGCGCAGGTCCGGTGAAGCATCTCCGCCTGCCCGGCAACACGCTTCAGATCCGCGGCCAGAACGTCTGCGCCTCGATCAAGGGCATTCCGTTCGAGCCCTGTTTCAACCTTGAAAAGACCGACGATCGCAGTTTCCGCGGCTCGGTGTCGGGGATGGGCTTCGCCTATTGCGACTTCCATCACCAGGGCGGCAACCAAATGCTGATGGCGCGCGCCGCGGCGCGGCCGCGCTCGCTGCGCACCTCGGAACACACGGGTTCGGTCGGTGCATCCAACACCGAAGTCGCCGCGCGCGTCGAGAGCAGCCGGCTCGAGCCGGTGAAGCCGGAAGCCAAATCAGAGCCCGCCAAGAACGACGCCCCGCTGGAGCTGCGCCGCTCGACCCAGTGAGTTTGCTGCGCGGGACAGTCCGCGCACTTTGTCGTTGAGAGCCGCCGTCGAACACGAAGCCGCCGCGCCGTAGTCATACGGGCGGCGGCTTTTATGCGTTGGTAGCTGTTCGCGCCCCAATTTGCCTACGGCCGGGGGGCGCGGCCCGATAAAAGGGTTCGACGATGTCGCTGTATTTCTTCCGTATCAGCACGGGCCGCTATTCCGGCGCTGCCGACCAGCCATACGAGTTCGAGGATCGTGCCGCGGCCTGGACCGAGATGACCGAGGTCTGCGCCAATTTGCTCGGCGGCATCTCGCGCAGCCTGAAGCCGAACGCCGAGTGGCGCATGGAGCTGCTCGACGAGAACAAGAAGCCGGTGTTTCGTATCAGTCTCGTCGGTGAGAGCCATCCGCTTCCCAACCGCATCGACTGACCTGCGGGGCGAGCGGGTGACCATCGCGGCGGTTTGTCCCCGACACCGTGCGCGCCGCCTGCGGCATCGCGCGCAGATGCAAGCCGAACGCGAAATCCGCTCCGTCAGCGATGACGCGCTCACGCAAGTGATCGACGTTAACGCACGTGACCTCCGTAAATTCGCGAAGCATGTTTCGATTGCGCGGAATGGTTGCGATAATCCTGCAATTGGAGCTGCATATTCAGTATTTCTACCCAAGCGGTGTCGCCTCCCGCTTAACGTTAATGGAAAGCTCGCAGACTAGTCTCCCACGCTATTCACGCGCTTCGTCGCGGCGACAATGCGTATCCCGGGGATTTTTCGATGATGTTCATTCAGAACCTGCGAATCGGCACCAAGCTCGCCATCACCTCGGCGCTGACCCTCGCGCTCGTCGCGCTGATGATCCTGCTCCAGATGAGCGGAGGCGCCGAGGTCCAGAAGCTCAGCAATGGCGCATCGGGACAGCAGGCGGTCGCGCAAAACGCCGCGGAAGCGAAGGCGTCGGTGCGGGGAATGCAGATCGGCATTCGCGACATCCTGACGTCCGGCTCGCCGACCGAGATGCAGAAGGCCACCAGCTATTTCAACGACCGGCAGACCGCGGCCCTGAAGTTCTCCGGTGAAATGGCAAGGCTCTCGCAATCGCCGGAGAACCACAAGCGTATCGACCGCCTGACCGTGTTGATCGGCAATTTCCAGAAGGGCGCGCAGCAGATCGAGGGGATCCACAAGCAGGAGCTCGCGCTTGAGTCAAAGAAGGACGGCGAAGCGGCGACGCAATTGGCAAAGCTGACTGCTGAGGTCGACCAGATCCGCAAGGAAGTGCTGGCTCCGATCAACGCGGAAATATCGGAACTCGCCGACCAGATCACGAATTTCGCCAAGCAGAAAAGTACAGAGGCGCGCACGGCGGCGGAAGCAGAGGCTGCGTCCGTTGCGCGGACGTCGTTCATCGCCGCTGTGGTGGTCGCGGTCGTCCTGATCGGCGCCTGCGTTTTCTCGATCTTCAGCATTGCCCGTCCCATGCGCGCCCTGACTGCCGCGATGGAGAAGCTCGCCGGCGGCGACTTTGCCGTGGTGCTACCTGGCCTCGGCCGCAAGGACGAGGTCGGCGGCGTTGCCGGCGCGGTCAAAAAATTCAAGACCGTATCCGAGCAGAAAGCGCGCGAGGAAGCGGAAGCCAAGATGCGGCAGGACCAGATGGCGGCCGAGCAGCGCAAGGCCGAGATGCGCAAGCTTGCCGACAGTTTCGAAGGCGCCGTCGGCGAGATCGTCGGAACGGTGTCGTCGGCCTCGACCGAGCTCGAAGCGTCCGCCACGACGCTGACCTCGACCGCCGAGCGCACGCAACGGCTCACGACCGTGGTTGCGGCAGCCTCGGAGGAAGCCTCGACCAACGTGCAGTCGGTGGCGTCGGCAACGGAAGAGCTGTCGTCTTCGATTACGGAGATCAGCCGGCAAGTCCAGGAATCCGCGCGTGTGGCAAGCGAGGCGGTCGGCCAGGCGCGCACCACGACCGAGCGCGTCAGCGAACTGTCCAAGGCCGCGACGCGGATCGGCGACGTGGTCGAGCTGATCAACACCATCGCCGGCCAGACCAACCTGCTGGCGCTCAATGCGACCATCGAGGCGGCACGTGCCGGCGAGGCCGGCCGCGGCTTTGCCGTGGTCGCTTCCGAGGTCAAGGCGCTGGCCGAGCAGACCGCGAAGGCGACCGGCGAGATTGGCCAGCAGATCGCCGGCATCCAGACCGCGACCGAGCATTCGGTCGGCGCCATCAGGGACATCAGCGACACCATCGAAAAGCTGTCGGAGATTTCCTCGGCCATCGCGGCGGCAGTCGAGGAACAGGGCGCGGCGACGCAGGAGATTTCCCGCAACGTGCAGCAGGCGGCGGAAGGCACCCATCAAGTCTCGTCCAACATCACCGACGTGCAGCGCGGCGCGAGCGAGACCGGTTCGGCATCGTCGCAGGTGCTGGCAGCCGCACAGTCATTGTCCGGCGACAGCAACCGGCTCAAGCTCGAGGTCGGCAAGTTCCTCGACACCGTCCGCGCAGCTTGACGGGGCATGTCCTGAGAGAACTGCAACCGCCGCGCGTACAAGCGCGGCGTTTGCGCGCGGGCACATTGCGGCGCCGTGCCGAAGACCGCGCAGGGTTAACCTTCCGGAAAACCGATGCAGTCATGATCCCCGCAATATTCCGGGCGCTGAGTCGCCCTCCTTGTATTGCGTATCGACGTATTGGAGCACACTCATGAGCGGCCTTTCCATCCGTCTCACTCACAAGGTCATGGCCATCGGACTCTTCGGCCTGGTCGGTCTCGCCGCCTTCGGCGCAATCTACCAGATCGGCAGCCTCTCCCAGGACGCCTCCCGGGCCGTCGCCAACCGTGCTCGTGCGATCGCCGATCTGAACAAGCAGCTCTCGATCGAGATGCTGGAGGCGCGGCGCAACGAGAAGAACTTTCAGCAGCGCCGAAACGAGAGCTACGCCAAGGCGCATGCCGAGCTGATAGGCCCGATCAACCGCGATTTCGACGAGGTCGAGCGGCTGATGACGGCCGGCGGCATGAGTACGCTCTCAGAGAGGATGAAGGAAGCGCAGGGCGGCTTCAAGCGCTATGCGTCGGACTTCAATGCGCTGGTCGGCGCCGAGACCCGGCTCGGCCTGAACGAGACCCTGGGCCTGTCCGGCTCGCTCCGCGCCGCGGTGCACGACATCGAGGCCAAGCTCAAGGAGATCGACGATCCGCGGACCACGAGCTGGATGCTGATGATGCGCCGGCACGAGAAGGACTTCATGCTGCGGCGCGACCCAAAATACATTGTCGAGATGAAGAAGGCCGCAGCCGAATTCTCCAAGGCGATAGAGCTCGTCGCAATCCCTACGGAGGCGATGAACGAGGTCACGGCCGAGCTGCAGAAATATCAGTCCGAGTTCGCGTCCTGGGCGGAGACGGCGCAGCAAACCGCGGCACTCGACGCCAGCATGATGAAGACGTTCCGTGGGTTAGAACCGGGTATGATCGAGGTGCGCAACACAGTCGAAGACCTGTATAAGCAGGCCGAGGCGGCGGAAGCTGCGACCCGCGATTCCGTACGCCTGTGGATGGCCGTCGCCTTCGGCGTCACCGTTGTGGTACTCGCCGCGGTCGGCTTCCTCCTGGGACGCTCGATCTCGAGAGCGCTTGCCGGCATGGTCGGTGCGATGACGCGGCTTGCGCGCGGCGAGCTTTCGACTTCCGTTCCCGGCATCGGGCGCAGGGACGAGATCGGTGAGATGGCTGGTGCCGTCGAGGTGTTCAGGACCAACATGGCGGAGACCGAGCGGCTGCGCACTGAGCAGGTCGCAGCCGATGTGCGCGGTCGCCAGCAGCGCAAGGCCGACATGCAGGAGCTCGCCGACAATTTCGAAGGCGCGGTCGGCGAGATCATCGAGACCGTGTCGTCGGCGGCAACCGAGCTTGAGGCATCCTCGAACACGCTGACGCAGGCCGCCGAGCGCGGCAGCGGGCTTGCCACCGTCGTGGCGGCGGCCTCCGAAGAGGCCTCCGCCAACGTACAGTCGGTGTCTTCCGCAAGCGAGGAAATGACCTCCTCGATCTCCGAGATCAGCCGTCAGGTGCAGGAATCGGCGCGTGTCGCCGACGTCGCCGTCGAGCAGGCCCAGCGCACCAATGGGCGCGTCGCCGAGCTGACCAAGGCCGCCTCCCGCATTGGCGACGTGGTCGAGTTGATCAACACCATCGCCAGCCAGACCAATCTGCTGGCGCTCAACGCGACGATCGAGGCGGCACGGGCGGGCGAAGCCGGCAAGGGCTTTGCCGTGGTCGCAACCGAGGTGAAGGCGCTCGCCGAGCAGACTGCGAAAGCCACCGGCGAAATCAGCCAGCACATCGGTGCCATCCAGACCGCGACGCAAGACTCAGTCGGTGCGATCAAGGAGATCGGCGACACCATCGCGCGGATGTCGGAAATCTCGTCGGCCATCGCCGCCGCGGTCGAGGAGCAGGGCGCCGCCACGCAGGAGATCTCCCGCAACATTCAGCACGCCGCGCACGGCACCTCCCAAGTCTCGGCGAATATCGGCGACGTCCAGCGCGGCGCAGGCGAAACCGGCGCTGCCTCGGCGCAGGTGCATTCGGCCGCGCAATCGCTGTCGCAGGAGAGCAACCGGCTGAAGAGCGAGGTCGCGCGCTTCCTGGAGTCGGTGCGGGCTGCATGACGGCGGCCACTTCGGTTGAATGTTGCGACGCAAGCGTAGCGCTGCGCGTCGCAGCATGAGGCGCCGTTGCAGTTGCAACAGATGGTTGCAGGAGAAATAGTGACGGTTAGGCCCATCCCGTAGTTTTACGTAGGCTCCTGTTAACGGCTGTTTGCAACTATGGGAGCAATCTCACGGGATAAGAACCAGCCAGCATTGTTGAACTGACCTCCGTCTCGCCACCGTCGTGGCGATTACGGCAGGTGATCTGCGCGTTGCTAGGTATCATCGGGATTTGTCGTGATGTCGAAATTGTCGATCGTCTTCAAGCTTTTGGCCGTGCTGTCTGTCCTGGTTCTTTCGCTCGCCGGTGTCGGCGTGACGGCGATCGGCACCATGCAGAACATCAATTCCCATACGGTCGAGATCGCGGAGAGCTGGCTGCCCGGCGTGCGCGCGCTCGGCTCGCTTCGCGCCGACATCAACGAGCTGCGCGTCGCGCTCCGCCTGCATCTGATGCAGGACACCATTGAGGGCAAGGACGCCGCCGAGAAGCGCCTCGCCTCGCTGCAGGCACGCATCGACCAGACGCGCAAGGTCTACGAGCCGCTGATCACCACCGCGGAGGAGCGCTCGCTCTATGGACAATGGAGCAAGGCGTGGGCCGAGTATCTGAACGGCGTGCAGGACGTGATGGCGCTGTCGCGCAAGGGCGTTGGCCATTTCCCGACTGATGCCAACGAGTTGTTGCAGACCAAGGTGGCGAAGATGGCCCAGGCTGCAGATCCGCTGCTCCAAAAGGGCATCGAGCTCAACAACCGGGGCGCCGAGCTGGAGACGAAGCAGGCGGCCGACAGTTATGCCATGATCTTCCGCGTGCTGGTCGGCATCATCGTGCTCTCGGTCGTGATCGCGATCGGCGCCGCCTATTATCTCGTGCGCGACGTTTCCCGTGGCATCGCTTCAATCATCCGCCCGATGCAGTCGCTCGGCGAAGGCGACCTTTCGGCCGAGGTGCCGCATCGCGGCGAGCGGACCGAGATCGGCTCGATGGCGGATGCGCTCCAGATCTTCAAGGAGGCGCTGATCGCCAAGAAGGCCGCCGACGAGGCCGCTGCGCACGACGCCGAAGCCAAGATCGAGCGCGGCCGCCGCGTCGACGCCATCACCCGCAAATTCGAAGCCATGATCGGCGAGGTCGTCGGCACCGTCTCCTCCGCCTCGACCGAACTCGAGGCCTCCGCGTCGACGCTGACCAACACCGCGCAGCGCGGACAGGAACTCGCGACCGTCGTCGCAGCCGCGTCCGAGGAAGCCTCCACCAACGTGCAGGCGGTGGCATCCGCTTCGGAGGAGCTGTCGTCCTCCATCACCGAGATCAGCCGTCGCGTGCAGGATTCGGCACGGATGGCAGCGGAAGCCGTCGAACAGGCGACGCGGACCAACGACCGCGTCAACGCGCTGTCGCAGGCGGCGTCCCGTATCGGGGACGTCGTCGAGCTCATCAACACCATCGCGGGCCAGACCAATTTGCTGGCGCTGAACGCGACCATCGAGGCCGCGCGTGCCGGCGAGGCTGGCCGCGGCTTCGCGGTCGTGGCCTCCGAAGTCAAGGCGCTGGCCGAGCAGACCGCGAAAGCAACCGGTGAGATCGGGGCGCAGGTCTCCGGCATCCAGGCGGCGACGCAGGAATCGGTCAGTGCCATCCAGGAGATCGGCGGCACCATCGAGCGGCTGTCCGAGGTGGCGGCCGCCATCGCTGCCGCCGTCGAGCAGCAGGGCGCGGCCACGCAGGAAATCTCGCGTAACGTGCAGCAGGCCTCGGCGGGCACGCAGGAGGTCTCGTCGAACATCACCGACGTGCAGCGCGGTGCGATCGAGACCGGCGAGGCTTCGAACGAGGTGCTGTCGGCGGCGAAATCGCTGGCGACCGACAGCACGCGGCTCAAGGTCGAGGTCGCGCAGTTCCTGGAATCGGTCCGCGCGGCCTGATCCTCAAATGCTTGTCTGCGGAGCCGGCGGCGGTGCGACCTGCCGCCGGAACAGGATGCGCTGGTAGAGCCAGCCGATCGCGACCAGCACGATGCCGAGGCACATGAACGACAACGCGCGGTAGACGCCCGTCAGCGTCGACATGTCGATGACGAAGGCCTTCAGGATCGTCAGCGCGATTACGGCGGCCGAGGCCAGCCGCGCCCGCTCCGAGTTGACGAGAATGCCGACGCCAAGCAGCACCACGCCGAAGCCGAGCCAGCCGATCGAATAGGTGTATTGCTCGGCGCCCGTCGTCGCCCCGGTGGAGAGGATTGGGCCGTGATAGAAGCGGCGGATCTCCAGCGTGACATAGGCAAGCGCGAACAGCAGCGCGCCACCCGCGATCGTGTTGGCGTAGGCCTTGCCGCGTTCGCCGACCACGGCATAGGACAAGAGCAGCATCAGCACCGCCGGCAGCGCGTAGCCGAGCAGCAGCAGGTTGAACACGGCGCCGCCGACATCGGTGCGCCACAGCATCGGGTTCTCCAGGATCAACAGGCCAAACACGCTGACGAGCCCGCCGATCGCCGTGAGCACGACCGCGCCGACATTGTGCACGATACTGCGGCTGCGCAGTCGCAAGCGCTCCAGCCCGATCGCCATGGCCAGCGCAACGCAGACCTGCAGCGCGCATTCGAGCAGCGACGGTGCGTCCGTCATGTTGCCGCCGGTCGCAAAATGGCGGATCTCCATGAAGGCGAGCAGCGCGGTGAACAGGATCGCGGCGCTCTCGACCATGCGCAGCGGGCCGTCGTCGCCGCGGCGGCGCAGGAACAGGCTCGCTGCCCAGAACGATGCCGCCGGCAAGCCGTAGCCCCACAACAGCCAGTTGAAGATCGGTGTGGTCCCGACGGCGTCGCCGACAATGCGCGGATCATAGCCGATGCGTGCGGTGACCAGCCCAGCGAAGATCGCGGCCAGCCAGCGCAGGAACGGGATAGGCCGCTGCATCGAGATCCAGGCGGTGCCGAGCGACATCAGCGCCAGTGCGATCGTGAGCCAGCCCTTCTCCAGCGCAAACGTCAGCGCCAGCGCCAGCGCACCGAGCGTGCCGGTCGCAAACAAGGCCGTGGAGATCTTGCCGCCCGGTCGGGTCTCGCGGCGCGCTAGCGCTTCGGTGGCTGCGCCAAAGGCGGCGGCGAGCAGCACTGCGAGGATGGCGAACGGGATCGAGCGGTCGAGATGCGCGATGCGTGCGTAGAGCGCGACCAGGATCGCGATCGGCGTCGCGACAGCCGCGGCCGACCACACCACCGGAATGATCGCCGAGTTCGAGCGTCCCTGCGCGAGGAAGCCCGCGATGCCGAAGCCGGCGGCGAAGACCGCCGCCATCACCAGATGCAGCGTCACCGCGCTGTCGGTCGCTGTCGGTGCGATGCCGGCCAGGGGGCCGCCCGGCAGCACCAGCATGTCGGGATTAGCGCGCACCGCCCATTCGGCGAATACGATGAAGACGGTCGCGGCGGCCGCGCCCAGCGCGCCCGTAGCCGCCGGCGCGCGCCAGGCGACGAGCAGCGTCGCGCCGACGAGCAGCGTGAAGGCGATCAGCGCCAGATCCGCATGCGCGCTCGACAGCACGATCAGCATCGCGCCGAACAGATAGGCGCCGAGCGAGTTCGACGAGACCGGCTCGATCTCTCCGTCCTCGATCGTCGGGCCGAACATGAAGCCGCAGACGACGAGAAGTGCGGCAAGAACAAAGCCTGCGATCACATGGAAAGCGTGCGGCGCGACCTGCAAGTCGCTGGTGTCGAGACCCGGGAAGATCCAGAGCACGGCGAAGGCGATTGTCGTGACTGCAAGCCAGCGCCACAGCCGGATACGGGCGAGGCCAAAGCTCGCGGCGGTGACGATGGCGAGATAGATGTAGAGAGCCCAATAGTCCGGCTTGCCGCTGGAGACGAGGATCGGCGTCACGAAGGCGCCGACCACGCCGAGGCCCGCGAGCGCGGGCCCGTGCAAGAGCGCCGCGGTCAGCGTGCCGAGCGCGACGAGGCCGAGCAGCACGAAAGCGGTCGCGGGCACCAGGAAGCCATAGAGCGCGTAAGCCGCGTAGATGGTCGCAAATGCCACCGCCGTGCCTGCCGCGGTGAGGATCGCGGGAATGTTGGCGATCGGCAGCGCGGCGATGTTGGAGATGCTCTCCTTGCGCCGCGACCACTCGCCGGCACCAAGCAGCGCCAGCGCGAACACGCCGCCGAGGAACACGCGCACGCCGGGGCCGACCAGGCCGGCCTCGATCGAATAGCGCACCATGAAGAAGCCGCCGAGCGCAAGCGCGAGGCCGCCGATCCACACCACCCAGCGCGTGCCGAGCCGTTCCTCGAAGCCGGGCGCGGGTGCAGGCAGCGGCGGCGGCGCGTCGGCCTCGGTGCTCGCTGCGAGCGGAGGCGGTGAAACATCCTCCGTGAGGGGAGGGGGCGGCGCCTCGGCGTCGGGCGCAAGCGGCGGCGGCGCTTCGGAAGTTGCTGCGGGCGCTTCGGCCCGCATCGGCGGCGCGGGCATCAGTGGCGGCGGCTGCACTTGCCGCTGCGCGTAAAACATCTCTTCGAGCGAGCTCAGCCGGCGGCGCAGCCCGGCCGCCTGGCTGGAGGCCTTGATCGCGATTATGAAAGCGATGATCGCAATGATCAGCGCGAAGACGTCGAACGGGCCGTCTGACATAAAGCCTCCAGGCAATCGGGGGGCAGGGGCCGATCACGCATTTCTCGGGTTAGCGCCGGGAGCGAACGCGCAAGCCTGGCGCGGGCCGCTCCTGGAGCACGTCGCGACGGAAGCGGTAGAGCGCCGCCGGACGTCCGCCCGTCTGTGTCGACATCACTCCGGTCGGTTCGACCAGGGCTTCCATTTCGACCAGGCGGCGGAAATTTTGTTTGTGCAGGTGGCGGCCGGAGATCGCCTCCACCGTGTGCTGCAATTCGGTGAGTGTGAACTCGGCGGGCAAAAGTTCAAAGACTACAGGACGATACTTCAGTTTTGCGCGTAGCCGCGCGATCGCTGTCGCAAGAATCCGGCGGTGGTCGAAGCGCATGGATGTGCCGAGCACGGGAAGCGTCTTGCGCGCTAATGCCGCGGGGCGGCCGTCGCGCCGTGCCTCCTCGATCAGTCCGGCCTCGTACAGGAGCTCGTAGCGGTCGAGCACACGCTCCTCGTCCCAAGGCGCGCCGTCGAGACCGAAATAGAACCGTACGCGATCCCGGCGCGGCAGCGCGCGTGTCGTCTCCGGCGTCTCCTCTTCGGCCCATGTTGTCAATGCCGGGATGATGTCGCGCGCGATGATCGCCGGCGGCTCCTCGCGCCAGTCTTCCCAGGGCAGGAAGCGATACCACGGCGCGAAGCTCGCACTCGTGGCTGCGAGTTCACCGCCGACGGCGCGCGTCAGCGCGAGATAGCCGATCGACACCATGTGCGCGCCGGTATCGCCGGCCTCGGCATGCCGGCCGCGATCGCCAAACGTGTAGAGTTGTTCGACATAGCCGAGCCGCAGGCCCGTCTGTTGCTCGACCCAGGCCCGCAGGCCGATCTCGAAAGTGCGATGGCTCGGCGCATCGAACGGGCCGAACGGCAGTCCGGCCAGTCCGTCGCTGCCGCGCGCGGTGAGGATCAGCGGTTCATGATCCTCGATCGCGACGATCGCAGCAGTCAGGCCGATCTCGATCGGCGTCAGGAGCTTGTCGCTCATGCGGTGGCGATCGCCGGTGTTGTGAGAAGGTTGATTGGGCCGGTCTCGCCGCGGGCTCGCTGCAACCTCTCCCGCTTGCGGGAGAGGTCGGCGCGCAGCGCTGGGTGAGGGCTTTCTCCTCTGGGGGACTGTCCCGATGCGGAGATACCCTCTCCCCATCCCTCTCCCGCAAGCGGGAGAGGGAGCGCAGTCCCGTTGGGGCTGCTATTCGACTCTCTTCTCATTCGAGCTCGATCACGAAGGGGCGGCCCTCGACCGTCATCGCGCCCGGGCCCATCTCGTCGAGTGCGCGCAGCATGCGGCCGTTGCGCCCCAGCGCACGGTCGGCGAGGCCGACGATGCGCCGGTTCGGCGAGGCGATCGGCGAAGCCGCGCGGATCTTCTTCGCGATTTCGGTCTCGTCGCGATCCGGATTGAGCGCGCAGACGGCGGCAAAGGCGCTCGCGGTGGAGCGGCTGATTCCGGCATAACAATGCACCACCAGCGCTGCGCCGCGGTCCCAGCCGCGCACGAAGTTCAGCACCTGCTCGATATGGCTCTCGGACGGCGCGACAAAACCGTCGATCTCCTCGGTAATGTCGTCCATCGACACCTTGAGATGGTTGGCCGGCAGCACCGACACCGGCCGCGCGACCTGTTCGACATTGGCCATTACGGTCAGCACGTGACTGGCCTTGGTGAGACGGACGGTTTCGGGAAGGGCGGCGAGGGAACAGACGTGAATCATGGCGGACCTTTTTCCGCAGATTATAGCGGGCGTTCGTAGGGTGGGCAAAGCGAAGCGTGCCCACCACTTTCGTCGCATTTGGAGAAAATTGGTGGGCACGGCGCGAGGGCGCCTTTGCCACCAATTGGTGGGCACGGCGCGAGGGCGCCTTTGCCACCCTACAGGACTCTAACCCACGACAACGATCACGCAAATACCGCGCCAAACCGCTCCAGGAACTGCTTCTCCGCCCGGGCCGCCGTCCAAGGCGTGAGATAGTCGCGCCGGACGCTGTCGGACAGGCCCGGATCGCGGCCGAACAGGCGCCTGGCCTCGCTTTCGCTGAAGCCGGCGAGCTCGGTGGCCTCCAGATAGGCCGCGCCGCGATCGGCGCCCTTGATCGTCAGCGTGATCTCGTCGGCCAGCACCGGCGGTAGCCCGAACCGGATGTGGATGGCGCCGAGCAGGCGTTTTTCGACCGCCTTGTAATGGCCATCGAGCACGGCCTTGAACGGCGAGATCATGTCGCCGATGACGTATTCGGGCGCGTCATGCAGCAGCGCGGCAAGCCGCATGCGCTGGTCGACGCGCGGCATCTCGTGCCGCATCACGGTTTCCACCAGCAGCGTGTGCTGCGCAACCGAGAAGATGTGCGCGCCAATGGTCTGGCCGTTCCAGCGGGCAACACGCGCCAGCCCATGCGCGATGTCGCCGATCTCGACGTCGAGCGGGGAGGGATCGAGCAAATCGAGCCGCCGGCCCGACAGCATGCGCTGCCAGGCGCGGGACGCCACATCGCGTGACGACTTCTTGGCCGTCATTTGGACTTGAGGCGAGGCTTGCGCTGCGTCTTGCCGCAGCTCGCGTGACAATGGCAGTCGACGAGATGATCGTTGACCAGGCCCGTCGCCTCCATGAAGGCATAGACGATGGTCGGGCCGACGAACTTGAACCCACGCGAGGACAGCTCCTTGGAGATCTGCATCGAAAGCGGAGTCGAGGCCGGCACACTCGCGGTGGTCTTGAAATGATTGACCTTGGGGCTACCGTCCATGAAGTCCCACAGCAGTTTTGAGAAGCCGGGGCCCTTCTCCATGATATCGAGATAGGATTTCGCGCTTGCTATCGCGCCGTCGATCTTGGCCTTGTTGCGCACGATGCCGGCATCGTTCATCAGCGCGTGGACTTTCTTCTCGTTGTAGCGCGCGATCTTCTCCGGCTGGAAATCGTCGAAGGCTTTGCGGAAATTGTCGCGCTTGCGCAAAATCGTGATCCAGGACAGGCCCGCCTGGAAACCGTCGAGGATCAGCTTTTCATAGAGCGCGCGGTCGTCATACTCCGGCACGCCCCATTCGGTATCGTGATAGGCGACGTAGAGCGGATCTTCGCCGGGCCAGGGGCAACGCGTGATTCCGTCGGGATGCAGGCGAGGGGCACGGCTCATGCGATGGGCTGCTTGGCTGGAATGCGGACAACGTCAGGCTCCGCTAGCCTCACAGCGAGGCCACCGGCAGTCAGCGCCTGTCCCGCATCGAGCGCATCGGCGACACGGTCGATGCGCACCAGCGCGATACCCTTGCCCTGCGCCGACGAGCCCATCGTGCCGACCGGCTTGTCGCCGGCAAGAACGCTGACGCCGAGCTCAGGCGAGAGATCCTCGAGCAGCACCTTGACGCTGCGGGTGCGTGCGGTGCCGCGATGCTGCATGCGCGAGACGACCTCCTGGCCGACATAGCAGCCCTTGTCGAAATCGACGCCGGAAAGGCGGTCCATGTTGGTCTCGTGCGGGAACGCATCGCTGTACATGAAATCGAGCCCGCCGCGCGGCACGCCGAGCGCGATGCGGTGGGCCTCGTATGCAGCGGCGTCGACCAGCTCGGCGCCGATCAGATCGGAGAGCTTCTGTTTGAGATCTTCAGGGATCAGGATGCGGTAACCGAGTTCGCCATTGCGCGGATCGGCGAAGGCGAGGTCGGGCTGGGCCGCGGGCTTGCCGTCCCAGGCCGCGAGCACGCCGAGATCGTCGGACAGGTTTTCCACCGTGACCTTGGCGCGCAGCTTGTAGAATTTCAGCTTGGTGGCGAGGCCGTCGGCAAGCGGCTTCGGACAATCGATCAGGAACCCGCCGCCATGGCCGGCAGGCGCCTCCGTGATCAGGAAATCGACGGTGATCTTGCCCTGCGGCGTCAGCAACGCGCCGAATCGCCCCAGGCCCGGCTTGAGCTTGTCGACATCGGTCGTGACGAGGCCATTGAGGAAGTTGCGCGCGTCCTCGCCCGCGACCTTCACCACGCCCCGGTCGGGAAGAAACGCTGATTTCATACGAAAATCTCTTGCGACATGTTGCTCCGGAACGTAAGCCCGCAAGGCAAAAACGACAAGACCTCAAGCCCTGCGCTTGGGGACGAGAGAGGCCTCCAGCCATGACCCAGCGTTTCGACCTGATCCTCAAGGGCAGCACTGTCGTCAACCAGGACGGCGAGGGAGCCCGCGACATCGGCGTCGTCAATGGCCGCATCGCCGAGCTCGGCGCGCTGTCGCAGGCTTCCGCCGCCGAAATGATCGACTGCAAGGGCCTGCACATCCTGCCCGGCGTCATGGACACGCAGGTGCATTTCCGCGAGCCCGGGCTGGAGCAGAAGGAAGACCTCGAGACCGGCTCGCGCAGCGCGGTGATGGGCGGCGTCACCGCCGTGTTCGAGATGCCAAACACCTCGCCATTGACCGTGACAGAGGCCACCTTCACCGACAAGGTGAAGCGCGCCCATCATCGCATGCATTGCGATTTCGCTTTCTTCATCGGCGGCACCCGCGAAAACGTGCAGGACTTGCCGGTGCTGGAGCGTGCGCCGGGTTGCGCCGGCGTCAAAGTCTTTATCGGCTCCTCGACCGGCGCGCTGCTGGTGGAGGACGACGAAAGCCTGCGCCGCATTTTTCAGGTGATCCGCCGCCGCGCCGCGTTCCACGCCGAGGACGAGTACCGCCTCAACGACCGCAAATCGCTGCGCATCGAGGGTGATCCGCGCTCGCATCCGGTGTGGCGCGACGAGACCGCGGCGCTGATGGCGACGCAGCGCCTGGTCAAGCTCGCGCACGAGACGGGCAAGCGCATCCATGTGCTGCACATCTCGACCAAGGAAGAGATCGAGTTTTTGCGCGACCACAAGGACGTCGCCTCCTGCGAGGCGACGCCGCATCATCTCACGCTGGTTGCGCCCGAATGCTACGAGCGGCTCGGCACGCTGGCGCAGATGAATCCGCCGGTGCGCGGCGCCGATCATCGCGCCGGGATCTGGCGCGGCATCGAGCAGGGCATCATCGACGTGCTCGGCTCCGACCACGCCCCGCATACGCTGGAAGAGAAGCAGAAAACCTATCCTGCCTCGCCCTCCGGCATGACCGGCGTGCAGACGCTGGTGCCGCTCATGCTCGATCACGTCAATGCCGGCCGCCTGTCGCTGGCAAGGTTCGTCGATCTCACAAGCGCCGGCCCCGCGCGCCTCTACAACATGGCCTGCAAGGGCCGCATCGCCGCCGGCTATGACGCCGACTTCACCATCGTCGATCTCAAGCGCAGCGAGACCATCACCAACAAATGGGTGGCGTCCAAGGCCGGCTGGACCCCCTATGACGGCGTCCGCGTTACAGGCTGGCCCGTCGGCACCTTCATCCGCGGCCGCCGCGTGATGTGGCAGGGCGACCTCGTGACGGCGTCGCAGGGCGAGCCGGTGCGGTTTCTGGAGACGTTGAAGGCGTAGCCGCGGCGTTGCCACACATTCGTCATTGCGAGCGCAGCGAAGCAATCCAGAGTCTTTCCGCGGAGGCAGACGGGATTGCTTCGCTGCGCTCGCAATGACGAGTGGAGAGAGCTACACTCCCTCGACAGGGAGAGTAGTCAATGCCCCAACCGAACCCCCTCATCACCACCGAGCAACTCGCAGCCCAGCTCGGCGACCCCAATCTCCGCCTCTACGACTGCACGACCTACAACGAGCCGGTGCCATCAGGCAGCGGCGTGCCCTATCGCGCCGTCCCCGGCGACAAGACGTTCGAGGCCGGCCACATCCCGGGCGCCGATTTTCTCGACCTGCAAGGCGAGTTCTCCGACGCCTCCGCGCAACAATTCTTCATGATGCCTGATGTTGCCCACCTAGAGGCCGCCTTTGGCCGCCACGGCCTCGATGTTAGCAAGACCATCGTGCTCTACAGCATCGGCACGATGATGTGGTCCACGCGATTCTGGTGGATGCTGCGCTCGCTCGGCGTCGACGCGCGGGTGCTCGACGGCGGCCTCGACAAATGGAAAGCCGAGGGGCGGCCGGTCGAGATGGGCGCCCCGAAGGGATATCCGGCCACGACCTTCAAGGCCACATCGCGCGAAGGCTTGTTCGTCGACAAGACCGCCGTGAAGGCGCGGCTTGGCGATCCCGCGACTGTTATCGTCAACGCGCTCGGTCCGCAATTTCATCGCGGCCTCGAGCCGAGCCGCTACGGCCGGCCGGGTCGCGTTCCCGGCAGCGTCAACGTATCAGCGGCAACGCTCGCCAATGCCGACAAGACGCTGACGACGCTTGCCGATGCCGAGGCCAAATTCGTCGCGGCAGGCGTCACCCGCGACAAGAATGTGATCCTTTATTGCGGCGGCGGCATCTCGGCGACGATCGACCTGCTGCTGCTGACGCAACTCGGCTACGACAAGCTGACGCTCTACGACGCCTCGATGGGCGAGTGGGCAAGGGATCCGGGGCTGCCGATCGAGACGGACTAGGATATCCCTTGACCCTTCCCCCAAGGGAACCCCGAGGAGAGGATCAGAAAGTTGGGAACCTTTCCCTTGGGCCGGCATCCAATGTCCGGAACGAAGCGAAACGAGCAGGTGACCGCCATGCAACGGACCGCAGCCGGCCTGTCCGCCGGCGCCAAGACATCAGAAATCCGGGCATTGGAAGCCGAACTGGTCGACCGGGCGCGGGGCCGGGACGAGGCCGCGCTCCGTGAGATCATGCAGGCCAACAACCGCAGGCTCTATCGGCTGGCGCGCGGGATTTTGCGCAGCGACAGCGAAGCCGAGGATGTGGTTCAGGAAACCTACGTCCGCGCCTTCACCCATCTCGATGGGTTCCGCGGCGAGTCCGGACTGTCGACCTGGCTGTCGCGCATCGCCATCAACGAGGCGCTTGGCCGGGCGCGAAGCGCCAAGCCGCATGTCGAGCTCGGCTCGGTGCCCGAAGCGATGCTCGAGGCGCAGATCATAAAATTTCCCGTTTCTCCCGCAGGCGATCCGGAAAGGACCATGGCCCAACGTGAAATCCAGCGCGTCGTCGAGCGCGCCATCGACGAGTTGCCGGATGTCTTCCGCATGGTCTTCGTCGCACGCGTTATGGAAGGCATGAACATCGAGGAGACCGCCGAGCTGCTGGGCGTCAAGCCCGAGACCGTGAAGACGCGGCTGCACCGTGCCCGCACCATGCTGCGCGAGAACGTCGAGAAGGAGATCGGCCCGTTGGTGATGGATGCGTTCCCGTTCGCCGGATGGCGCTGCGAGCGGCTGACCGTGTCAGTGCTGAAGCGGCTCGGCAGCGGCGGCTGAAGTTTTTCGGGAACGTTCGCGCGAAAATTCCATCCAACGCCTGTGAAGCAAAGCGCCGGCAATCCGCCCGGCAGCACAGGAGTGTCAAACCATGTTCGTTCGTTGGAGTGCGGCGATCGCCGCAGCAATTTTGTTGTCGAGCCCCGCGCTGCTGCAAGGCGCCAGAGCAGCCGACAAGCCGACCGATCCGCAGATCGCCCACATCGCCTACACCGCGGGCGTGATCGACATCAACGCGGCCAAGCAAGCGCAGAAGAAGGCCAAGAACAAGGATGTGAAGGCATTTGCAGAGGACATGCTGCGCGACCACGAGGCCGTCAACAAGCAGGCGCTGGCGCTGGTCAAGAAGCTGAACGTTACGCCTGAAGACAACGACACCAGCAAGGCGCTGTCGAAGCAGGCGAGCGATAAGCTGGCCGAGCTCGGCAAGCTGGACGGTGCGGCCTTCGACAAGGCTTATGTCGCGAACGAGGTCGCCTACCACAAGGCGGTCAACGGTGCGCTGGAGACGCAGCTCATTCCGTCCGCCAACAATGCCGAGCTGAAGAGCTTGCTGCAGACCGGCCTGAAAATCTTCCAGGGGCATCAGCAGCACGCCGAGCACGTCGCGGCTGAACTGAAATAGGGAGAGGCGATGATGCCGGGACGATTGTCTGCGATCGCGACAGCGGTCGTGCTCGTGGCGATGGCCGTCCCGGCGCACGCCGCGACCATAGAAATCACCATGGAGAATCTCGAAATGTCGCCGAAAGACGCTTCGGCGAAGGTCGGCGACACCGTGGAATGGATCAACAAGGACGTCTTCGCCCACACCGCGACCGCCACGAACGGCGATTTCGACGTGAACCTGCCGGCGAAAAAATCAGCGACGTTCGTTTTGAAGAAGGCGGGCACGGTCGATTATTACTGCCGCTATCATCCCAACATGAAAGCGACGCTCAAGATCGAGCCGTGACGGGCTGGGGAGCGCATTCCCGACGGCTGCGGGAACAACTCCCGGCCCTGACGAGACTAATGCTTGGCCTGGGGAGGCCGCTTCCGTGCGATAAACACGGCAGGCTTCGCGACGTCTTCGCCGAGACTTCGTCGTAAAGTCATTCATCCGTAGACTGGCCCCGCCCGTGCGGCGGGGTCATTTTCGGCAAGGCTTACTGCCTGGAGAAAGGCTTACTGTCTGGAGATGTCGACCGAGAATTCGCCGTTGCGGATACGGCCGGGAAAGCCCTCGACGAATTTCGCCACCGCGTCCTCGCCATAGGTGCCGACGAGTTCGGCCAGGGCCGCGAACAGGCTCGCCTGCGCCAGGCAGTCGCCGTCGACGCCATCATGGCGCGCTTCGGCCCAGGCCTCGTTGAGATAGCTCAGTGCGGCCTGTTTCTGCTCGTGATCGGGCAGCGGCGCGCGGGCGGGGGCGTAGGACACTGGATGGCTCATGAAACTCGACAGGGCTGGAGGCGCGTCCACGGCGATGCGCTGTGCGAGAGGTGTAGCACGCGCGTTAACGCCCGCTAGGCCACATCTTTAGGAACGGTTAACGGCTGTGTACAAAGACGATGACAGGGTTCCCGATGCCCAACCCTCATGGTGAGGAGCGTGCGAAGCACGCGTCTCGAACCATAGAGGCCCTGCTGCAGCAGCAGGGCCTTTCATCCTTCGAGACGCGCGTTCCGCGCTCCTCAGGATGAGGAGTTCACGGTCTGGATGCGGTTGGCAGTAAATCAGTTCGCGTAGCGTGCCGTGAGATCGCGCGAGATCTTCGAGCCTTCCTCGATGTAGCGGCGGATCGCCACCGTCGCGGCCGGCGTGCAGCTGCGGTAGGTCTGCTGAAAACCGTTATAGCCGCGGTTGAAGCCGGCGATCATGCGGGTGCGGCGCTCGCCCGCAGGGGTTTCGGCATCGATCAGCGCCTGCATCTCGCTGCGCCATTTGTTGCCCTCGTTGGACCCGCAGATGCCGCGCAGATAGTGCAGCCCGCCGAGGATCTCCGCCAGCCGCTGCAAATCGCCGTCAAACGGCGCTGCCCCATCCTGAGCCCGGGCGGGCGCGGAGGCGCAGGCGAGAAGCAGGGCAAAAATGGCCAGAAATCGCGTGGACATCGGCGGGGTGTATGCCTCCTCGGGGCGGTAGACGCAAGGCGGGGTCAGGGGCCGATCAGCCGGTGGGCCGACTGGATGACCTCTTCCAGCCCTCCGGTCAGCTTGAGGTCGCCGAGGCTCGCCAGGGCCTCTGGGGCGACCCAGCGGTAATCGTCGAGCTCGTCGTTGAGAACAGGCTCCCGCGCCACCCAGCGGGCGGCAAAGGACATGATCAGGTAATGGCCGGCGCCGCCCGGGGGCGGCAGCACTTCACGCCAGCCGGCCAGGCCAATGATGTCGATATCGAGCGCCGTCTCCTCGTCGACCTCGCGTGCCAGCGCCTGGTGCAGCGATTCGCCGAACTCGACCCGGCCGCCGGGCAGCGAATAGAACCCCTTTGCGGGCGAGCGCGCGCGGCGGGTCAGGAGCACCTTGCCGTCGCGAAAAATCGCGGCACTGACCGCGAGCTGGGGATGGGTGGGCTGGACGACGGCGGCCATGACTTCACCTGCTCGGGCTCAGTTCGCCATGATGGTGTCGACGTCGGCTTCCGCGCCGCCATTGATGATGCCGCCGCAGGCCGCGATCAGCGGCCTGACCCAGACTGCGGCTTGCTCGGCGAGGCGGACGCGGGTCGTGTCCTTCTCGACCTCGCGCATGGCCGAGCCGACCGCTGACAGAATCGAGGTCATGGTGTCGGTGAGATGGTCGAACTGGGCGCGCACGTTCGGGTCGGCCTTGTCATAGGCCTCGATCGCCAGATCCCGGGCCTTGAAATTCGAGGCGGTGAAATGCTCGGCGTAGGACAGCGGCGACCAGGTCAAGAAATCTTCCGCGCATTCCGGCATGTCCGGGACCATTTCCAGCAGCATCACGGCTTCATTGAAATGGTTGAGATAGTCGGTGGCAAGCCCGGTCCGCGGGTTGATGTTGGCCACGCGCAGCCGCTCGGCCCAGGTCGCGGCCTCGGGCCCCGTCTGTCCATGCATTCGCGCCGGCTGGGAGACCGTTGAGCTCATCTGCCGCAGTGTTAACGTTCGGGGTTAAAAGGACCTGAACGGACCCTATATAGGCGCTCAAGGATGTGTGGACGCTTCGTCATAACTTCAGCCCCGGCGGCTTTGCGGCAACTGTTTGGCTATATCGAGCAGCCGAATTTCCCGCCCCGGTTCAACGTGGCCCCGACACAACCGATTCCGGTCGTGCTGGCCGAGCACGGCGCGCGGCATTTCCGCCTGATGCGCTGGGGCCTGTTGCCGGGCTGGCTCAAGGATCCCAAAGGATTTACGCTGCTGATCAACGCCCGCTCCGAGACGGTGCTGGAGATGCCCGCGTTCAAACGCGCGATCCGCCGGCGGCGCGGCCTGATTCCGGCCGACGGCTATTACGAATGGAAGTCGATCGACGGCCGCAAGCAGCCCTTCTTCATCCACCGCGCCGACGGCGAGCCGCTCGGCTTTGCCGCATTGTTCGAGACTTGGGTCGGGCCGAACGGCGAAGAGCTCGACACGGCCGCGATCGTCACGGCGGCGGCGAGCGAGGATCTCGGCACGTTGCATGACCGCGTGCCTGTCACCATCGGCCCGCGCGATTTCGAGCGCTGGCTGGACAGCCGCAGCGATGACGTCGACACCGTGTTGCCGCTGATGACCGCCCCGCGCATCGGCGAATTCGCCTGGCACCCGGTCACCACCCGCGTCAACCGCGTCGCCAATGACGACGAGCAGTTGCTGTTGCCGATCAGCGCGGAGGAGATCGAGGCGGAAGCGGTGAAGCCGAAGAAGGTCGTGCGGAAGGCGGTTGGATCGGAGGATGGCGGGCAGGGGTCGTTGTTTTAGGCGGCGGCGCCCTCAAACAATCTCCCGCGCCTTCAACTCCGCAATCGCCGCCGCATCAAAACCTAGCTCGCCCAGCACCGCATTCGTATCCGCGCCGAGCTCCGGCGCCATCCGGTCGAGCTTGCCGCCGCCATGGGCGAGCTTGAACCCGCTGCCGGCGAAGCGCAGGCGCCCGTAGGGCGTATCCAGCTCCTGGATCGCGCCGCGCGCCTTGATCTGCGGATGGTCGATCACCTCCTCGACCTTCCAGATACTGGCGCAGGGCGCGCCGGCATCTTCCAAAATCGTCTCCCATTCGCGCGCAGGCCTGGCCGCGAGCGCCTCCTCGATGATGGCGCGCAGCGCCGGCTCGTTGTCGTTGCGCGCAAACCAATCGGCGAAGCGCGGATCGGTCAGCGTGTCCTCGCGGCCGAGGGCAGACATCAGCGCGCGATATTGTTTCTCGTTGTTGACGGCGAGCAGAATGTGGCCGTCGCCACATCGAAACAAGTTCGCCGTGGTCCGGCGGCTCACGGCCTGATTGCCCGACAGTGTTTGCCGGTGGCCCGCGACCGACCAGTCCGCGATCTGCCCCGACAGAAACGCCATCGTCGCCTCCAGCATGGAGACGTCGATGAGCTGGCCCTTGCCGGTGCGGTCGCGCTGGTACAGCGCGCTCGACACGCCGAACGCAGCGGTCGCGCCCGAGAGCACGTCGCACACGGCAAAGCCGGCGCGGGTCGGGCCGGTTTCGGGATGGCCCGTGATCGCCATGATGCCGGACAGCGCCTGCATCTTGCCGTCATAGCCGGGGCGCAGCCGATCCGGACCGGTCTGGCCGAAGCCGGATACCGCGCAGTAGATCAGCTTCGGATTGATCGCGGACAGCGCCTCATAACCGATGCCGAGCTTGTCCATCACGCCCGGCCGGAAATTCTCCATGACGACGTCGACATTTGCCGCGAGCTTCTTCACGATCGCGATCGCATCGGGCTTTTGCAGATCGAGGGTCAGGCTGCGCTTGTTGCCGTTGATGGCCTGGAACGCCGGCGCGAGACCGCGGTCGGCCCATTCGCGCGACAGCGGCGTGCGGCGCATGTCCTCGCCCTCGCGCCGCTCGACCTTGATCACGTCGGCGCCCAGCAGCGCGAGCTGGTAGCTCGCATAAGGGCCGGCCAGCACCTGCGTGAAGTCCAGGATCTTCACGCCCTCGAACGGTCGCGTCACGTCGCTCTCCCTTTTGTTTTGGTTGTCGGACGTCAGGCGGCGCGGTTGCCGCGCGCGAGCTCCTTCTGCTTGTCGAATTCGGCACGGCGGCGCGCCAGCTCTTCCGGTGAGAGCTGCGCGACGTTGTTGTAGTCGAGCTTCCAGGAGGCATCCTCGCTCCAGCGCAGCGGCGACTGCATGGTGGTCTGCGGGCCGCTTGCGGTCTCCAGCAGTTTCATCGCCAGTTCGAGCGTCTGCGCCTGCGAGGCGATGTCGTGCGGCTTGCCCGCGGAATTGCCGAGCGGGAAATCGCTGAACAAGAAGCGCGGCACGGCGGCGTGTTCGATGATGTCCTTGGCGCAGCCCATGATCACGGTCGGAATGCCGTTCGCCTCGAGATGCCGCGCCACCAGCGCGGTGGTCTGGTGGCAAACCGGGCAGTTCGGCACCAGCACGGCGACATCGACCTTGTCGGTAACGGCCCGCGCCAGAATTTCCGGCGCGTCGGTATCGAGGGTGACGCGATGGCTGCGGTTGGTCGGCGCGCCGAAGAAGCGCGGGGCCACCTCGCCGATGCGCCCGGCGGCTGAGGCCTTCAAGAGTTGCGGCAGCGGAAACCAGGTGCCGTTGTCGGTGGCCGAGGTGTGCTTGCGGTCGTAGCCGATATGGGAGATGCGCAGGTCGTGCGGCTTCGCGGTGTCGCCGTCATGGACCTGGTAGAACTTCGCGCTGCCATTATACGCCGCGCCCGGCCCCTGGTCGCCCTTGTCCGGATCGTACGGCGCGGCCGTGGTGATGATGGTCACGCGCGATTGCGCCAGCGGCTTCTTCAGCGGCTGGAACGGCGCCTCGGTGTAGTGGGCCCAGCGATACGCCGTGGTGTAGCCGATCGCGGTGTAATAGTCCCGCGTGCGCTGCATATAGGGGACGGGGGCATCATAGTCGGGCGCAAAGCCGAATTCGTCGTCGCGCGAAGCGGTCATGGGGCGCGTCTCCTGTGGTTCTTGTTGGCAACAGACTATTGATAGTTGGAGGTGAGCTCAAGGGTAAGCAACCTACCGAAACAGATGCAGCGCCGCGTATTGCAGCAGCATGATCGCCTTGGCGTCGATGATGCGCCCGTCCGCGATCATCGCCAGCGCCTCGTCGATGCCGAGCTCCAGCACCTCGATGTCCTCGCCTTCATGTTCGAGGCCGCCGCCGTCGCTGACCCGCATCTCCGGCTCGTATTCGGCGACGAAGAAATGCAGCTTCTCGGTAATGGCGCCGGGGCTCATGAACGCCTCGAATACTTTTTCGACGTGGTGCAGGCGATAGCCGGTTTCCTCCTCGGCCTCGGCGCGGATGCGTACCTCGGGCGAGGCATCGTCCAGCACGCCGGCGGCCGCCTCGATCAGCAAATCGTCGTAGCCGCGGATGAACGCCGGCAGGCGGAATTGCTTCACCAGGATCACCGTGTGCCGTGCGAGATTATACGGCAGCACGGCGGCGGCGTTGTCGCGCTCGTAGGTCTCCCGGTGCTGCGTCTGCCATTCGCCATTGGCGCGCCGGTAATCCAACGTGGTGTTCTTGAGGGTGGTCCAGTTGTCCGAGAGCACGCGGACGTCCTTGATGCGGACGCGGTCGGAAATGGTCATGGCTCGATCTCAGTTGCTTGCTCAGTTGCTTGGAGTCGTGTCGCGGCCGTCGAGCCACTTCTGGAACATCACCGAAGTCGATTCTTCAAACCCCAGCGACTGATAGAACGCATTGGCCTGCGCGTTCCCGCGGCGGACCAGGAGCTGGAGCTTCAGAATTCCAGCAGCGCGTAGCCAGTCCTCGGCGGCGGCCATGATCACCCGGCCATGGCCGCGCTTGCGGCCATCGGGGTCGACCGCGACGTAATAAACCCAGCCGCGGTGGCCGTCATAGCCGACCATGACGGTCGCGACGATCGCGCCGCCGTCGCGACCGATCAGGATGGTGGAATTGTCGCGCCGTCGCGCCAGCGCGATATCCGAGTGCGGATCATTCCACGGCCGCGTCAGGCCGCAGCGCTGCCACAGCGCGACGACAGGCTCGACATCGGCGTCATTGATCGCATCGATCCTGAGAGCACTCACAGCACTTTTCCCGGGTTCATGATTCCAAGCGGATCGAGCATTGCCTTGATGGACCGCATCAGCTCGATCGCGGTCTTGTCCTTCACGTCAGGCAGCTCGTCGCGCTTGAGCACGCCGATGCCGTGCTCGGCCGAGATCGAGCCGCCCATGCGCAACACGATCGCGAACACCACCGCGTTCATCTCGTGCCAGCGCGCCAGATAATCCGCGGTGTTGGCGCCGATCGGCTGGCTGACATTGTAATGCAGATTGCCGTCGCCGAGATGGCCGAACGGCACCGGCCGCGCGCCGGGGATCAGTTTGATCACGGCGGCATTGGCCTCCGTGATGAAGGCGGGAACAGTGGCCACCGGCACGGAAATGTCGTGCTTGATCGAGCCGCCCTCCGGCTTCTGCGCCGACGACATCTCGTCGCGCAGCTTCCAGAAGCCGGCGCGCTGGGTGAGATTGGCCGCGATCACGGCGTCGTCGACGATCTCGTCCTCCATGGCGCGGCCGAGGATCGTCTCCAGCGGCGCGCGGGCGTCGTCGCTGGCTGCGGACAATTCCATCAGCACGTACCAGGGATGCTTCGCCTGGAGCGGATCGCGCACGTCGATGCCGTGGCGGATCGAGAAATCGACCGCCATCTCCGAGAGTAGCTCGAAGCTCGTCAGCGCATTGGCGGCCTCGCTTTGCGCGATCGTCAGGAGTTTCAAGGCCGCGTCCGGCGACTTCAGCCCGACGAAGGCGGTCTCGATCGACCGCGGCTTCGGAAACAGCTTCAGCGTCGCGGCCGTGATGATGCCGAGCGTGCCTTCGGCGCCGATGAAGAGATTGTGCAGATTGTAGCCGGTGTTGTCCTTCTTCAGCTTCGACAGCACGCCCAGCACGCGCCCGTCGGCCAGCACCACCTCGAGCCCCAGCGCCATCTCGCGCGCGACGCCATAGGCGAGCGCGGCCGTGCCGCCGGCATTGGTCGAGAGATTGCCTCCGATGGTGCAGCTTCCTTCGGCGCCGAGCGAGAGCGGGAACAGCCGGTCCATTTCAGCGGCCTTCTGCTGCGCGATCTGCAGCACCACGCCGGCCTCGCAAGTCATGGTGTTGGAGGCGACGTCGACCTCGCGGATCTTGTCCAGTCGCCGCAGCGACACCACCACCTCGCCATTGTGCGGCGTCTGTCCGCCGACGAGGCCGGTATTGCCGCCCTGCGGCACCAGCGCGATTTTGTGCTCGGAAGCCAGCTTGCAGATCGCGGAGACCTCCGCGGTCGAGCCCGGGCGCAGCACCAGCGGCGAGCGGCCGTGAAACAAATTGCGCTCCTCGGTGACGTACGCCTCGATGTCGGCCGCATCGGTGATGGCGTGGCGATCGCCGACGATCTTGCGGAATTGTTCGATCAACTCGGGCGCAAGCGGAGGGGTAGCGGAATGATTGATGTTCATTGTCTTGTCTCTTGCTTCGCTCTTATCTCGCCACCGCGGCCCGGCGCAGCCGGTCGTTGATCGCTTCGCCCAGATCGTCTTCGGGGATCGCCATCACGGCGATTGCGCGCGGCCTCCTGGCATCGAGGGCGCGAAGATAGCCGAACAGATTGGCGGCGGCTTCATCGAGATCACCGGTGGGCGACAAATTCATGACGGCGGCGGCGGCGTCAACGCCCGGCAGGCGCGCGGGGCCGAACGCCAGCAGCGCTTCTCCGGGCGCAACGTCCTGCGCATTGAGCCGCACATTGGCGCGCGGCGCGTAATGCGAGGCCATCATGCCCGGCGCCAGCGGCTGGCTGTCGTTGCTCTCGGCCTCCGTGGGCAGTCGCGCCAGCGGTGCGCCGAGCACGGCTTCGATCCGTTCGCGCGACAGCCCGCCGGGCCGCAGCAGCATCGGCGCATTGAGGCAGCCGACAATGGTCGATTCGACGCCGACCGCGACAGGGCCGCCGTCCACGATCAGGTCGATCCGCCCCGCAAGGTCGCTTTCGACATGGGCGGCCAGCGTCGGCGAGACGTGGCCGGAGAGGTTGGCGGACGGCGCCACCACCGCCCCGCCAAAGGCGCGCAGGATCGCCTGCGCCACCGGATGGGCGGGAATGCGGATCGCGACCGTGTCGAGGCCCGCAGTGGCAAGCTCGGCCACCGGGCAGTTTTCCGTCTTCGGCACCACCAGCGTCAGCGGCCCCGGCCAGAACGCCTCCGCAAGGGTCAAGGCGCAGGCGTCGAACCGCCCGATCCTCCGCGCGGCCGCGAGGTCGGCGACATGCGCTATCAGCGGATTGAAGGCCGGCCGCCCCTTGGCGGCGTAAAGATGGGCGATCGCGCCGGCATTTCCGGCATCCGCTCCGAGCCCGTAGACCGTCTCGGTCGGGAACGCGACCAGCCCGCCGCGGGCCAGTATCCGGGCGGCAGCTTCCGCGCCGGCCTCGCCGGCCGGTAAAATCAGCGTTTCAAGACCCGTTTTCACAGGGATAAAATTCCTCGGCTCGGCCGCTTGCGGTGCGCCACACCCGACGCTATAAGCCTGCCTCTTGTCGGAGTGTGGCTCAGCCCGGTAGAGCACTGCGTTCGGGACGCAGGGGTCGCAGGTTCGAATCCTGCCACTCCGACCATTATTTCAAGTACTTATAGTTTCGATGCTTTTTGTGCGCAATGAAATGCGCAATGATTTGAGGCACATCTGCCATGCCCGTCGATCTTGAGGCGTACGCCAAAGACGTCGAAGAGCAGGTCAGGCAGATTCGCGACGACCTTGAGCCTCTCGAAGCTGGAAGAATGACGATCGGCGAGCGCGAGGGAACTGGCCCCTGGCGCGATGTCACACAGGACACGATAAAGCACCACAAGTCCTCCCTTCGGACCTACGAGCTGATTTTGGCCGACATCAAGGCGCGAATAGCTCGCGGCGAATAGGGTCCAGCTCAGCGCCTTCCCCCAAACGCTTCCGCCGCCTCTTCCTGGAATTCTGGATGGTGATGGCCATAATTGGCCTCCAATTGCTCAACCGTCATTCCGAGCCAGCCGGCGGCTTCCCACATGTCCACGCCTGCCTGCATCAGCCAGGTCGCTGCGGTATGGCGTAGCGAATGCCGGACCACGTCATCACCTAGCCCCGCATCCTCCAGAATGCCTTCCCAAGCGGATCTTATCTTGCCGGCGAGTGGCTGGCCGTCGTGCATGCGGTTCACGATGAACCTGATTTGCTCACCTTCCCTCATGACCCCAGAGGCGCGGAGTTCTGCCGACCGAGCATGGTCAATCCTGCGCCAACGAATCAGGTGGGGGCGCAGACGGGTAGCGATCTTTGCCGGCGGCCGCCGCTTCTTGGTTGACCGCTCCAGCGCCCCCTTGCCCTGGTAGACCATCGCCTCAAGGTTCATCCAAGGATGGGTTGTTGTTGGCAGCCACTGGGTGCGCCGGATCGTCTCTTCGCGACGAGCGCTATAGATGCCAACTAGGCAGAAGCGCGCCGCAGGATAGCGACGACGAATGATCCACCGTTCCCTGCGCACGAGCGCGCCGTCTTGCCTGCGCTTCCATGTCGACTGCTCAGTGTCCCACACGTAGCCGATTGCTGCACCAAGCAGGCGCGCGGCCTCATTGCGCGTCAGCCAGCGGTGTCGCCCCTCCGCCTTGGGAGGAAGAGTGATTTTCGGAACGACGCTGAGCGTGTGCTCGGCGTGGTAGGCGTTCACCGCTGCCCGCAAATCTTCAAGCCGGCGTCGCGCGGTTTGATCAGAGACAGCCCCGTTGCGCGGCTTGATGCCGGCTTTCCTATTATTGTCGTTCGCAGTGCCGGTAGACCAGTCGACAAAGTCACGGCAGAGCTGGGCCTTCAGCTCGCTGACGGTTTTGTCGCCAAAGAAATTATTGAGATCGAGCAGGCGAATGAGCAGCAGGTCGTGCTGCGCCCATGCGCGTTCGTCGCTCTTATTCTTGGGCCGCTTTGAAATCTCATAGGATGTAAGAACGTCGGCTATGGCGAGGACGCTAGGGTCGGTTGCCCCGATCGTGCTGGTATGCCGCTCGCCGATGTAGGCTTCGAGCGCCTTCGCAGCTCCGTCAATGTCGTCGCGGCTGCGGCCTGTGCGGATTTGCCGGCCACGGTCGAGGATGATCCAGGTTTCATCGTCCTCTCTAAACCAGAGTCGTGGCGGCTTGGCTTTGCGGCCCGGCATGACGGCTTCACTAATTTGCGGATTGCGCGAGGTGTCGTCAGATCTTTGCCTGCCACTTTGGCGATTTCAAGAGTCCCAGCCGCTGCTGCCCTTCGCAATGACGATAATGTCAACGGACCTTGCGGAAAAAATAAAGCGGTAGCCTCGACAAGGGTCATTACCTCGTCCTCTCCCCATTGAGCGGGATCGGGGCGTGCTTTAACGCGGGCGAGCTTGTCGGTGTTACGCTTGCGCATCTGTTGGGCGGTACTCACGGCGTCACGAGAGCTTTGTCTCGGCCGTTCCGTTCAGCGTGTACGCGAAATCTGTTCCTCTGGCAGCTTGGTGCCTTTGCCTGTGCGGCAATCGGCGACTGCGGAGTGCAAATCGGACCACCAAGCACCCTGGTCGGCTTGTAATAGGTTCGAGTCACGTTCGCGCAGCGCCGATGGGCTCATATCCAGCTCCGCGACGACGGTGCCTGTAGTGCAGCACCCGACAAGTGCCGGCCAAGCGAGCGAAACACCGTCTAGCCGCTTACTGCCGCCCCGCCATATGACGAGGCAAGTGGCGCGGAGATTCCGATTTGATGATGGCGCGATCATTGGAGGTTTCAATGCGCCCATAGACCATTTTCGAGACGAAAATTTCTTTCTTCTCGCGGATGTTGACAGTGTTTTCCTCGGGCTCTTTAGAAAGCGTCGTTTCCTGCCGATGCGTGCAAGCTCAACGGTGTTCTCAAATGAGAAAAGTGCTCGCTGCCAAGCTGCATGGCATCCATGTTACGGAAGCCAATCTTCACTATCACGGTTCAATCACTCTCGATCCGGATCACTGCCAGGAAGCTGGCATCCTGCCGATGGAGTTCGTGGAGATTTGGAACAAGAATTCCGGGGCGCGCATATCGACCTATGTCATCTTTGGACCACGCGGTTCCCGCTGCTGTATCTTGAACGGGGCCGCTGCGCGCCCCTGCCAAGTCGGCGACCAGATTATCGTCTGTAGTTCGACATATCTGGACGAAACGCGATTAGTTCAAATGAGGCCTAAGATTCTCACTTTTGATCGCGGTAACCACATTACCGATCGCCTGACCTATTTGGTCACTCCAGAGTCTTCTGGACATTACCGCTTCGAGATCGTGGGCGAGTTAGGCGATATCAAAGCCGTACCGCTTCGCGCAGCAGAATCGAACTGACGTAGTCAACTGATCGGAGATCCAAAGTGAGTCACGTTTCCGAATCGCCGGTTGAATGTGTCACCATTCCAATGTTGCAGCGCTGGAAGCGGGACGGGCGGCGTCTCGTAATGACCACCGCCTATGATGCAGTTACAGCACGCATTGCGGATTCCGTCGTCGATATCATCCTGGTCGGCGACAGTGTCGGCAACGTTTGCCTTGGATTCGATAATACGTTGCCGGTCAGTGTGGCGATGATGAACCATCATCTGGAAGCGGTTGTTCGCACTAGGCCTCGTGCCTTGCTCGTCGCCGATATGCCATTTCTCAGCTTTCACCTTGGTATCGAGGAAACGCTTCGCAATGCCGGCGGATTCCTGCAACGTGGCGCGGCGGCGGTCAAACTGGAGGGCGGCACCAAACGTATCGAAACGGTGCGCGCCCTGGTCGATTGCGAAATTCCTGTGATGGGCCATTTGGGCCTTACGCCCCAGAGCGTCAATGTCATGGGTGGCTTCAAGGTGCAGGGTCGGAGCGCCGACGACGCTTTACGTCTTCTCGACGATGCTTACCGCCTGCAGGAAGCCGGATGCTTCGCCTTGGTCCTCGAAGGTATTCCTGCCGAGCTGGCCGCGCGAGCAACCGAGTCCCTCGAAATACCGACTATTGGAATCGGTGCGGGTTCTGGCTGCTCGGGCCAGGTGCTCGTATTCCACGATGTGCTTGGTCTAACCCAGGCGCATCGTCCCAAATTCGTTCGGGCCTATGCGAATGGGTTTCAGCTATTGCAGGACGCGCTCTCAAACTGGGCTGCAGATGTGCGCAGCGGATCATTTCCGGGGGCACAGGAATCCTACCGTCTTCCCGAAGCCCTCGCAGACCCAATCGCAAATTGGGCTCCGCCCAGTGTCAAGGCCTGACGCAACCATGCAAACAATCACAACAGTCGTCGAGCTTCGCCGTGCCATCAACAAGGCGCGCTCGGGCGGAAAACGCATCGGCTTCGTGCCAACAATGGGTTATCTGCACGATGGCCACCTAGCGCTTGTCCGAGCAAGCCAGATGCAAAGCGACATCACTGTCGTTAGCATCTTCGTCAATCCTACCCAGTTCGGCCCAAACGAGGACCTCAGTGCCTACCCGCGCGACTTTCCGCGAGATGAGAAGCTGTGCCAAGATGCTGGTGTTGCGATCCTCTTCGCACCGGACGCGCAGGAGATTTATCCGCCGGGATTCAATACCTTTGTCGAACCTGGCGAGCTCGCGAAGCCTCTGTGCGGCTCCTTCAGGCCGGGTCATTTTCGCGGCGTAGCGACGGTAGTGTCCAAGCTGTTCAACATGGTGCAGCCGGATCTTGCCTTTTTTGGCCAGAAGGATTTTCAGCAATGCGCGGTCGTCCGCCGTATGGTGATTGACCTCAATCTTCCGATCGAGATGGTCACAGTCCCCACAATCCGCGAAATCGATGGACTCGCGATGAGCAGTCGCAACAGGTATCTTAGTGAGGAAGAACGTCGGCGTGCTCTTGCCATAAGTCGTGGCCTCTTCGCCGCTGTGGCTAAATTTCAGGCAGGTGAGCGCGACGCGCAGGAATTGCTTGCGATTGCCAAGCAGCACTTGGAGACCCTTGATCGGCTGCAATATGTCGAGCTTGTCGACGCCAATACGCTCAAGCCAGCTGAGGGTCCGCTATGTCACCCTGCGGCCCTCTGCGCCGCAGCCCACGTCGGCTCGACGCGCCTAATCGATAACGTATTGCTGGCGGCGTCTGTGCGGTAGCGGCTGGTCGGTTACCCAACAGTAGGGGCTATTGATCATCGCTAATGTTCTACGGCGCTCAATAGTGCCGTCTCCCTGCAGATGGTGCGGCGGTGCCGGAACATCGATAGACAAAGCGCGGACTCTTAATCAGCGGGTCCCAGGTTCGAGCCCTGGTGCGCCCACCATATAAATCAAGACCTTGGCGAGAGAAGCCGTTTGAGAGAGCCGAATTAAAACGG